>JBDUDM010000057.1:0-13771 GCA_040002925.1 Spartobacteria bacterium
AACTCGATTTTA
Source organism: Spartobacteria bacterium (assembly GCA_040002925.1). GTDB lineage: Bacteria > Verrucomicrobiota > Verrucomicrobiia > Chthoniobacterales > UBA10450 > JAJPGZ01. The sequence goes on from JBDUDM010000057.1 coordinate 13, forward strand.
GCGAAGATCAGGTGAACGCGTATCTGGCATCGTCGTTAAAAACAAAACAGGCTGCGTTGAACATACCGTTCATCGATTTCAAACGCGCGGTCGCGGTGTTTCATGAAGACCTTTGCCTGTTTACGGTGGAACGAGCGGTTTACGGTTCTCACTCTATAGCAGCATTGGTTATTCTGTTCGGGTGGCCGAAGGAAAATTGGTTGCGACCCCGAAGGCCGGTTATATCGGGCGAATGCCGTTGCATCCCCAGCTGATGGAGGCCCGGAATATTATTTTCGCTGACGTCTGGTCAGCTTTAGATCGGGACGCGAAGCTGGTTGGGAAATTCGCCGCGATTAATTTTCACGATAAGCACGCCGTGCTGAGCGTGGCTGCCCCGTAGAAAAAAGAAACCGACGGGTCCCCTGTCGCCCTTGAACCCGCCGGTCACCAACCGAAGATCGACAATCACGCCTGCGCGTTAACGCAGGCCCATTGCCCCTAAAAGCTGGCTGTCGATTTCGCTGTCCGCGCGCAAACCGTGCGAACGTTTGTAAGCTCGAATGGCGTAGCGCGTGCGCGAACCGGCTACTCCGTCGATCGTTCCGCGATAAAATCCTTCGCGGGAGAGGTGCCGTTGCACCTCGATCACGATGGAACCGCCGCCGTCTTGATTGTAACCGTATCCGTACTCGGCGTCGCCGTTGTAGTTGTACTGCGACGGGTAAGAGGAATACGAATACGGGTAGCCGTAACCATAATAGGGAGAGCCGTATCCATATCCCCAGTAGGGATAACCAAAGGAACCAACGAAGACGACGTGGTTGTTGTGATTGTGATGATGCTTTCCGTTTTTATTGAAATTGGCGGAGCGGACCACGTTGTTGGAACCATTCCAATTTCGCTGGAGCGTTGAGTTGCGCGCGAACGTTGCGTTATTGTTGCGGGCCAATCCCGCGTTGTTGTTACGAATCGCCGCCGGATTGTAGTTACGTGTGATTGTCGATCTTGTCGGCGTCGTCGCTGAAGTGGTTGAAGATGCGCGGCGGGCATGTTGGCCAGCGGAGGCTGAAGTTGCGACCAACGCTACGGCGAAGGCGAATGTAAGTATGCGTTTCATAAGCGGAATCCTCTGCGAATTACACCCCGTCGGGAATGCAAAGTTTCGCTCGAATCACGGTTTAGACTCGGCTGCGGCAAACGGGTGGCGTAACTTTGCTGCTGAATGAAGTCGATCGTCTGCGTCGGCGCCAGCATGGTCATGGCGGCATCGCTTTTGGCCGAGCCGCTTGAGCGCAGCCTGAGCCCGTCGCGCCAATTTGTGATCTACGGCACCGACGCGCCATTGCGCGGAGCCGTTTCCGATGCTGCCGAACAGGTCAAAACGGATCTCTTGTCGATCTTGCGCCAGCCCGATAATTGGAAAACGCCCATCGTGATTCATCTGCAATTTCCGCAGGCCAATGTTCCCGACATCCCCGCGGCCGATCTTCACGTCAGCCAAACCGGTTCGGGTCTGAAGCTGCAACTCGATCTCGTCATTAGCGCCAACGTGAAGGCGCCGGAAATTCAGCGCGAGCTGCTGCGCGTGATCGTGCTGGAAAGAATGTATCGCCATCAAACCGATATCGCGCCGGGCGCACAATATGTGCAGCCGCCGGAGTGGTTGCTGGATGGTCTGCTGGCCGCGGCGCCGGGGTTCGATCGCGCGCCGCTTGCGGATGCGATCGTGCCCGACCGCATCGTGCCGTTAGAAGAATTTTTGCAGCGCCGCCCCGACCAACTCGATTCGCCGGCCCGTGGTTTATCGCGCATGTTCTCTCGCCCTGGTGCAATTGTTAATCGAAGGAGCCGAAGGTGCCGCGCGACTCACTCGCTACATCGACAATCTCTCGTCGGCCTCGAACGATCTGGTGGCGAATTTACGAACGAGCTTTCCGGCATCGAGCAGCGGCGAGGTGGAAAAACTTTGGCGTAGCCGCTTGGCGAATTTCGCGATCACGCAAAAATCGCAGCTGCTCACATTCGCCGATACCGAGCGGCGTCTGAGTGAAGTGCTGAAGGCTGCGCAACTCGAAAAGCTGGTGAATCAAAAACTTTCGCCCGCGCAAATCACGGCGGTGAAGGATTTCGCGCAACGCCTCACTCTCATCGGAACCGCGGCGCATCCGGGATTGCGTCCGGACATCGCGGAATATCAGCAAATCGCCGAGCTCATCTCGGCCGGGAAACGGAAAGGACTCGCGCGCAGACTTGAGCGGCTGGCCTCGACTCGGCGCCGGGCGGTGGCGCGCATGAACGAGATTGACGATTACATGAACTGGTTCGAAGCGACGCAATCGAAGACGAAGAGCGGCGTGTTTGCGGATTATTTGCGGACAGCTACGGATAGACCGGCGGAACATCGGCGGCGCGATGCGCTTTCCGTTTATCTGGACGCGATCGAGCAGCAGACGCACGATTAGATCGACATGCACTCTTCATTGCCGAATACGATTGATTACATCGAGATGCCTTCGCGTAATCTCGCCGAAACGAAACGCTTTTTCGCCGCGCTCTTCGGCTGGTCGTTTACAGATTACGGTCCCGACTACGCCGCCTTCGATGACGGGCGAATGGCCGGTGGTTTCTTTGCGTCGGAAAACGCCGCAAAAGAATTGTCGATCTTGGCGGCGAGATTACGAAGGAAATCTTCGAGTTCCCGGGTCGGCCGCCGTTTTCATTTTCTCGCGCCGGGAGGAGGTGAGTTCGCGATCTGGTCGGACAAGTAGATGTCGATCTTGTAAGATGTCGATCTTGCGCGCAGTTGCTCGCGCGGAGGTTGCTGCTTATCCTACGCGCGCTGGCTAAACATCGATTCATGCAGAAAATTGGATTTGCCGAAGCTCTGGACGCGATCGTGGCGAATGATGTCCGATACGCTCGAGAAGCTTACGTCTTCTTGCGTGATGCTCTCGACTTCACGACCAAGCAGCAGAAGAAGGTCAAAGGAACAAACGTCCGGCACGTGGCCGGCCCGGAATTGTTGCAAGGCGTGCGCAATTACGCGCTGAAGGAATTTGGCCCAATGGTGGTGACGGTTTTCGAAAGCTGGGGCGTGAACAATTGCGAGGACATCGGCCACATGGTTTTCAATTTGATCGACGCCGGCATTTTCGGAAAGACCGAGGAAGATTCGGTCGAGGATTTCAAAAGCGTTTACGATTTCGACGAAGCTTTCGTGAAACCGTTCGCGCCGACAAAAATACAGCGGCCGGCAAAACTTCCTCCCGGGTTGCCAGCGCCGAAATCTTTATGAGGAGAACTGCGCCGTCCCTGGCGCTGTTCGGTCTGCTTATGTTGATGACGACAAATTCTAAAGCCGCCACGAGTGACGAATCGTCGGCGATCACGTTTCCGCCGAGCTCGGCGCAGAAGTGGGTCCTGCCCGATGGCCTAACGATTATCGTGCAGGAAGATCACAGCGCGCCGGTGGCCAGTGTGCAGGCCTGGTGCTCGACTGGCAGCGTGAACGAGGACGAGCGACTGGGCGCGGGGTTGTCGCACATTCTCGAACACATGTTGTTCAAGGGAACGAAGACAAGATCGACAAACGCGATTGCGCAAAAAATCCAGGACGTGGGCGGTTACATCAACGCTTACACGTCGTTCGATCGCACGGTGTATTGGATCGATGTCCCGAAAGCGGGAGTCGAAACCGCACTCGATGTCCTTTCCGACGCGGTCATCAACAGCACTCTTCCGCCGGCCGAATACGTGAAAGAACAGGAAGTGATTCGGCGCGAATTTGCCATGGGCTTTGATGATCCTGATCGCATGGTCAGTCAGCTTTTGTTCGCGACCGCGTATCAAAAGCATCCCTATCGACTGCCGGTCATCGGCCAGATGGAAGTTTATAACCAGCTCACGCAGGAGCAGGTGATGCAGTATTACAAATCGCGTTACGTGCCTAACAATCTCACGTTCGTGGTGGTGGGAGATGTCGATCCTGCAAAAATTCGCCAGCAACTGACTGATTTTTTCAAGGCTTATCCAGAGAAGTCGCTCAAGCCGGTCTACATCCCAGCCGAACCGCCGCAGCTGGGCCGGCGCGAGGTGCATAACGAATTTCCGACTGAGCTAACGCGGGTGGCGATGGCCTGGCACATTCCGGAGATCACGCATCCCGACGTCCCCGCGCTTGATCTGCTCTCGACCATTCTGGGCGAGGGCCGCAGCTCGCGTCTTTATCGCAAGGTGCGCGAAGAATCCGGGCTCGCGTTTAGCGTGTCCGCGTTCTCCTATACGCCCGGCGATCCGGGATTGCTCGGAATCGACGCCACCGTCGAGCCGCAGAAACGCGAGGCGGCGCAGCAGTTGATCTTAAAGATTGTCGATGAAGTGAAGCAGGCCGGCGTGACCGGCGAGGAATTGAACAAGGCAAAGAAGACTTTGCTGAAACATCAACTCGGATCGCTCACGACGATGCGCGGACAAGCGTCCGACATCGGCTCGAACTGGCTGCTGACGCGGAATCTGAATTTCAGCCGCGATTATTTGCAGGCGATACAAAAGGTGACGGTCGAAGACATCAAACGTGTGGCGGCGGGATATTTAACTGAGCAGAATTTCACCGTCGTCTCGCTGAATCCGAAAGGATCGCAACTCGCGGCCAATGCCGGAGCCAAGCCGATTGTCGCCGGTGAAATCAAAAAGTTCGAACTGGCGAATGGTCTCCGCGTGCTCGTCCGCGAAGATGCCCGGCTTCCACTCGTGGCCATCACCGCGGTTTTCCGCGGCGGGCTACTCGCGGAAACGGCGGAGACAAACGGCATCACGCGGTTAACCGCGAAATCGTTGCTCAAGGGAACGAAGACGCGGACGGCGGAACAAATTGCCAATCAGATCGAAGCGGTCGGCGGATCGATTTCGAGCGACGCCGGCAATAACAGTTTTGCCATTTCGGTCGATATCACGAAACCGGATTTGAAGAACGGGGTCGAATTGTTCGCCGATGTGCTGCTGAACGCGACCATGCCCGAGCAGGTCGTCGCGCGCGAAAAAGAAGTGCAGGTCGCCGGGATCAAACAGGAGGAAGAGCAACTCACCACGGTGGCGCGAAATATTTTGCGCGAGGCGCTCTTCGCGAAACATCCCTATTCGTTGCGCTCGAACGGCTCCGTCGATTCGGTGCAACGACTGAATCAAAAACAGCTGATCGAGTTTCGCGATCGTTACGTAGTCGGAAAAAATGGCGTCATCTCGATCTTCGGCAACGTCAACGCCGCGGAGGTGAAGCAACTATTCGAGAAAGCGTTGGCGACGATGAAACCGGGTGAACTCGCGCTGCAGAATGCGCCGGTTTCCGCGCCGATCGGCCAGATCGCGACGGTCGAGAGTCGCCGCGAAAAAGCGCAGAGCGTCATCATGGTTGGGTATCGCGGGTCGGACGTTTACAGCAAAGATCGACATGCACTCGAGTTGATCGACGAAGCGAGTAGCGACATCGGCTCGCGTTTCTTCGAGCGCATTCGCGAGCAAATGGGGCTGGCCTATTTCGTGGGGGCGACGCAAGTGCAGGGATTGGTGCCGGGCCTGTTCGCCTTTTATTTGGGCACGTCGCCCGAAAAAGTTGAACCGGTCAAAGCGGCGTTGCTCGATGAGATCCACAAACTCGCCACCGAAGGGCTCACGAACGAAGAAGTTTTGCGCGCGAAGAAGAAATTGATCGGCCAGCAACAAATCGCGAATCAAAGCAACGACAGCTTCGGCTATCAAAGCGCGCTCGATGAGCTCTACGGACTCGGCTTCGACTATTACAAAAAATTGGAGCAGGAAGTCGAGGCGGTGACTTCGGAAGAGATTAAGCAGGTCGCCGCGAAATATTTTCGCGATCAACCGTACGTGCTGGCGACGGTGCGACCGCCCGATGCGCCTGCGCCGAAAAAGAATTGAATTATGGCTGAAGTCCAAACTAATACCCAGTCCGGCGAGATGTCGCAGCGCTTCGTCGAGTTCGTCATGATGCACGCGCAGAACGCCGCGCTTTTCCTCGGGCAAATTCCGAATCCGAAGACGGGCGAAGGCGAAGTGAATCTCGAGCTCGCGAAAATGTTCATCGACCAGCTGGTCATGATTCAGGACAAAACGCGCAACAATTTAACGAACGAGGAATCCACCATCCTGCGTAACGCGCTTTCGAATTTGCAGATGGCTTACGTGGAAGTGGCGCAACAGGTGGGAAAAGGCGGTGCACCGTCGGCCGCTGCGCCGGAGCCGCCGCCGGCCGAGGAAAGATCGACATCTACTCCTGAGGCAACTTCGCCGCCGATCGCTGCGACGGAATCCGAGTCGAAGAAGAAATTCACGAAGAGCTACGGCTCTTGACTCAGCCGCCAGAAACGGCGGCAGCTACAACCGCTTCGACCTGCGATTAAGTAGCGTGCACGCCACTGCGAAGAAGCCTCGTAAGGCAAAAAAGAACGGCGAAAGGAAAGCCGTTATCGATGCGGTCGAAGCAGCCGAGGAAGCGGGTTTGCGTTATGTGAACGACAGCCAGCCCGGTTACACGCGCAAAGCCAAAGCCGACGACTTCGAGTATTTCGACACAGACGGAAAAGCGATCCGCGACGAGCAGCGGCTGTTGCGCATCAAGCGGATCGCGGTGCCACCGGCCTATACCGATGTCTGGATTTGTCCTTCGGCGAATGGCCACATTCAGGCGACCGGTTGCGATGCGCGCAGGCGAAAGCAGTATCGCTATCACGAACGTTGGCGGGAAGCGCGCGACGAAAACAAATACGAGAAGATGGCGCTCTTCGGCGAGGCGTTGCCGAAAATCCGGAAGCGCGTCGACCAGGATTTGAAACTGTCGGGGCTGCAACGAAACAAAGTGCTGGCCACCATCGTGCAATTACTTGAGCGCACTTTCATTCGGGTGGGCAACGAGGAGTATGCGCGGGAAAACAAATCGTTCGGCCTAACGACGATGCAAGATCGACATGTCGATGTGAAAGGCTCCAAGATGAAGTTTCGTTTTCGCGGCAAGAGCGGCATCGATCACGAAGTCGATGTGACCGATCGCCGAATCGCGAAAACAATTTCGAAGCTGCAGGATTTGCCCGGTCAGGAATTGTTTCAGTACGTGGATGACGACGGAGAGATCCGCAATATCAAGTCGCAGGATGTGAACGCTTATCTGAAGGAAATCACCGGCGAGGATTTCACTGCCAAAGATTTTCGAACGTGGGCGGGGACAGTGCTGGCAGCGATCGCGCTGCACGCGGTCGGCGGATTCGAAAACAAGACGCAGGCGAAGGCAAACGTGAAGGATGCGGTCAGCGCCGTGTCGAAGATTCTTGGCAACACGCCGGCGATTTGCCGGAAGTGTTACGTGCATCCGGCCGTATTCGAAACCTATCTAAGCGGCAATGTCATCGAAGGTCTAAAACAGAAGACCAAGGAAGCGCTCGAGAATGAAGATGTCGATCTTCGCTCGACCGAGGGAGCGATCTTGAAATTTCTGCAGGCGCGCCTGAACAAAAAAGCAGCCTAACGGCTGCCGCTTTTGCTCGGAGTCGCGCGGGCCTTCGTGCTTTTGCGGATGGTGATGGTCTGCTCGGACGGCGTCGGGGTTGCGTCCGGATACTTCTTGGTTGTCGGGTAGATAAGCCGCCACGGCTGCGCTTTCACCGTGTTCGTGAACTCACTTAGATTTTTACCGCTATCGCGCAGCTGCGGCCCGAGATCATCCATCACCCCTTTCAATTTCTCAGACGAATCACGGAAGTTTTGCAGCATGATCTTGATGTTGTCGTTTTCGGTCAGGCTGTCGCTGATTTGCTCGATGTTCTTGAGCGAATTCGAGAGCGGACCGTCCGGCGCCGTAAGATCGACAAGGTGATCTCCGAACGCTTTGAAGCGAGCGAAGGTCTGATTCAGTTCGGAATTTTCGTCCGTGATTTTGCTAAGATTTTTGGCGGTGTCCTCCAATTCCTTCATCGTCTTGGTCGCTTCGTTCGCGACCGGTTGAACGACGTCGAGAAGTTTGGCGGCGGCTTCGGAAAAATCCGGACTGCGCTCGCCCGCGAAGATATCGCCATCGTGCGCGCGGCCGGAAGTTTCGGTGCCTTGCGTGATGTCGATCGCCATCTCGCCAAGCAATCCGAGGCTGATCATGCGGGTAAGCGAATCGCGATAAACCATCGCGCCCTTATCCACCTGCACGTCGATGCGCACTTCAAATTTCGGTTTGCCATTCGCCGGCGTCGCGCTCGGCGCCGCTTCGGGCGGACGCATGGAAGCGGCGGCTTCCTGCGCGCGTTGATCTTCTTCGCGCGATACGGGCGAATATAATTTGTTAACCTGGCCGATCTTGCGGCCGGCCAGCAAAACCGGCGCACCGAGCTTAATGCCGGCAGCGTTGTCGAAATAAATCTTGTAGGTCACGAGCGGTCGGAACAGTCCCGGCGCGCCGAGCAAAATCAAAACGCCGACAACGACTACGACTGTGCCGACAACGAGCAGGCCGGTCAGAATTTCATTTCGTCGTAATTGCATCTTGTGTTCCTTCCAGAATGGGGCCTTCGGTGCTGCCGCTCAAAAATTGAGCGACCACCGGGTTGGTCGATTGTCGGAATTGTTCTGGCTCGCCATCTTCAATGATTTTTCCCTGATACAACATAGCCATACGCGTGCCGATGCGAAAGGCGCTGTCCATTTCGTGGGTGACGATGACGGAGGTGACCTGGGATTTTTCGGTCAGGCTAATGATCAATTCGTCGATGACCGAGCGGATGACCGGGTCGAGACCGGCGGTCGGTTCGTCGAACAAAATCAGCTCCGGCTCCATGGTGAGCGCACGCGCCAGACTCACGCGTTTTTTCATGCCGCCACTCAACTCCGAAGGCATGGCGCTCTTCGATTCGATCATGCCCACCATCTCGAGCTTGGCATCGACAATCTCCTCGATTTCCTTGCGCGATTTGTCGCTCAATTCCTCCAGCGGCAAGGCGACGTTGTCGCGCACGGTGCGCGAGCTGAGCAGCGCCGAGTATTGATAGACCATGCCGATCTGGCGCCGGATCTGTTGCAATTTTCGGCGACGCAATCGCGTGATTTCAAATTGTTTGAAGAAGACGGAACCATCGTCCGGATAAAGCATCCCGAGGATTAAGCGCAGGATAGTGCTCTTGCCGCTGCCGCTTTGGCCCATGATGACGAGGCGATCCAATGGCTGCACATGGAGTGACACGCCATCGAGCACTTTTTTATCTTCGAACTGCATCTCGACATCGCGCAGCTCGACCACATGTGATGGAGGCTCGCTCATGTCGGGAAAAAGACGGTGTAGACGATGTTGTAAAGCGTGTCGAAACCGATGACGACGGTGATAGCGGTGACTACGCTCGAGGTGGTCGAGCTGCCCACGCCGGCCGCGCCGCCTTTGACATTGAGCCCGCGATAACAAGAGATGGCGCCGATTAACAGACCGAACATCAAACTTTTCATCACGCCGGTAATGAGATCGCGGATGAGCAGGGATTCCCGGACGAGATCGAAAAAATAAACGAAGGCGATGCTGAAGTAGGCCCGGCAAATGAGGCCGGTTGCCAGAATCGCCGCCATGTTCGAGACCGTCGAAAGGCAAGGCATCAGAAAGAACAACGCCAGCATCCGCGGCGAGACCAGGAAACGGAGTGGTCCGATGCCCATGGCTTCGATCGCTTCGACTTCTTCCGAAACTTTCATGGTCCCGAGTTCCGCGGTGAACGCGGCGCCGACGCGCGCGGCCAGCATAATGCCGGTGAGCAAGGGTCCGAGCTCGCGCGTGAACGCGATGGCGACAAGGCCCGGCACCAGCCGCTCGGTTCCGAAGCGTTGCAATTGATAGCCGGTCAGGAGCGCCATCGTTAGGCCGAGGAAAAACGAGACCAATCCGACCAGCGGAACGGAATCGACCCCGGCGCGTTGGGTGTGGCGGAAAAAACTTTCAGCGCGGAAAGGCACGCGGCCGGCGCGGATGCGCTCGATCGTTTCGTCGCCGGTGTGAATGATGAACCAAAACATGGCGCCGACTTCGCGCAGAAAAGTGCGGCCGGCCGCGCCGATTCCCTGCACGACGACGACGGGATTCGCCGCCTCGGCTAACCCTCCTTGCGTAGTATCGTCAGTGGCCATGGTCAGGGATTTTCCTCTACTTCCTCGCGTGTGAAAGCGGAAACTGCGCCGGAGTAGATGTCGATCTTGCCAGCCGCGCCGATTCGAGCGAAGAAACGCGGTGACTTTGGCGTCGTGAAACAGAGCCGGCCGCTCACTCGTTGGATCGTTGCCGTGATGGTGATTGCGGCTGCGATTCATTGCGCGCGTCAGACGATGGGACAGGGAAGTATGACCACATCAAAATTCGGACTTGTGATTCACGGCGGCGCCGGAACGATCGAGCGCGGTAAATTGACTCCCGAGCGTGAACAGGAATTTCGCGCTGCGCTCGAGCGGGCATTAAAAGCCGGCTACGAAATTTTACGACACGACGGCTCGAGCCTCGATGCCGTCGAAGCCGCCGTGCGTTTACTGGAGGACGATCCTCACTTCAACGCCGGCAAAGGCGCCGTCTTCACCAGCGCCGGAACGAACGAGCTCGATGCCGCGATCATGGATGGAGCGACCTTGAAAGCGGGCGCGGCTTGCACGTTGAAGCACATTAAAAATCCGGTGAGCCTCGCGCGCTTGATCATGGAAAAGTCGGGCCACGTGCTGATGGATGGCGAAGGCGCGGAAGCTTTCGCAAAATCGAACGGGATCGAGTTGGCCGACCAAAAATATTTTTACACGCAGGAACGTTTCGAAGCGCTGCAGCGAGTAAAGGAAAACGAGAAAACGGCCGCGCGCCAAGGCAGGGCCTACATCATGACCGATCAAGATCGACATGGTACGGTCGGAGCGGTCGCGCGCGATCAGGCGGGTAATCTCGCAGCGGCTACATCCACTGGCGGCACCACGAATAAACGGCCGGGTCGCATCGGTGATTCCCCCGTGATTGGCGCGGGCACCTACGCGAACAACGCCACCTGCGCTGTGTCCGGCACCGGCGACGGCGAGCAATTCATTCGCGCCAATGTCGCGCACGATCTCTCGGCTTTGATGGAATATCGCGGAATGTCTTTGCCGGAAGCGGGCAATGCCGTTCTCGACAAAGTGAAGAAACTCGGCGGCACTGGCGGGCTTATCGCGATCGACAAGGATGGCAACATCGCGTTGCCGTTCAACACCGCCGGCATGTATCGCGGTCACGTCGATTCAGCCGGTAAGATCGTCGTCGAGATTTACAAATAAAGTGGCGCAAGCTTCCAGCTTGCGAAGCTACAGATCACAAGCGAGACGCTTGTGCTACTTCACACCATGCTGCCGCCGTTCTCTCTCATCATTCCCGCTTTTAACGAAGCGGATCGGATTAGCGATTCGCTTCGGTCCACCCTTGCTTACCTAACGACCACCGCGTCGGAGAGTGAGTTGATCGTGGTGAACGACGGCTCGACCGATGCAACATCGACAATCGCGCATGAAGCGTTGGCTACCGCCAAAATCGAAACGCACCTGCTCGAGAACCAACCGAATCGCGGCAAGGGCGCTGCCGTCCGCCGTGGATTGCTGGCCGCGAAACGCCCGATCGCGCTGTTCTGCGACGCCGATCTCTCCACTCCGCTGGAAGAAATTCCGAAGCTCATCGAACCAATCGCAAATGGAGATGTCGATCTTGCGTTTGGCTCGCGCGCTCTCGATCGAAGCTTGATCGGTCATCATCAACCGTGGCGGCGCGAACAAGGCGGCCGCGTTTTTAATTTAATGGTCCGGTTAGGCTCTGGCCTGCCGTTTTGGGACACACAGTGCGGCTTCAAAGCATTTCGTCTCGATGTTTGCCGTCCCATTCTCGAAGCCGCTCGCAGCGACGGCTTCGCTTTCGATGTCGAGTTACTCTATCTCGTCCATCGCGCCGGTCTGCGTCTGCGCGAAATCCCGGTGCGCTGGAATCACGTCGATGGCAGCAAAATGGATCTGGTGCGCGACAGTTTGAAAATGATGCGCGAGGTCTTGACTCTGCGCATGCGTGTCCGTACGCAAAACGGCGCGCCGATCGAGTAGATGTCGATCTTGCGCGCCGTTTCGAGATTCTGCGTCGCTATTTCTTAACGATCTCGGCGTTCTCGAGCATCGCTAGGCCATCGCGCTCGGAGACTTTACCCTTGAGCGTGATCGTCTTTCCGCAGGAATCGGCCAGCTGATCGTTGATCGGCTTGTGTTCGCCGACGACGATGTAGGCTTTGCCGCTACTGACGATGCCAACCGGCCCGCCGCCTTTAATGCATTTGGTGCCGCAAGCGGAATGCTTGTCGCCCATAGCGTTGTGGTCGAGGTAGCACATAAGATCGACAACTTCGCCGGTAACTTCTTTCGAAGCGCTGGCGTCGAGCGCGTCTTTGCCGTGCTGGTGTTCTTCCGCCACCGCGAGCGGAGAAATCGCCAACGCCGCAATGAACGTCGCGGCCACAGCGATTTTTAGAACAGTGGGTTTGTTCGAGGATGAGTTAAACATGCGCACAATCTCAGCCGATTCGTGGCGCGGTCAATTCAAAGGCTTTCGATCAGTTCCGCGAATTGCGAAAAGAAATAGGACGCGTCGTGCGGACCCGGCGCCGCTTCGGGATGATATTGCACGCTGAAGATCGGCAATTCCTTGTGTCGCATGCCTTCGACCGTGCCGTCGTTCAGATTCACATGCGTCACTTCCACATCTTTCGGCAACGAATCGGGATCGACCGCGAACCCGTGATTTTGCGAAGTGATCGCCACCTTTCCCGTGCGCAAATCTTTCACCGGCTGATTTCCGCCGCGATGGCCGAACTTAAGTTTGAATGTCGATCCACCGAACGCGAAGCCGAGAACCTGATGGCCGAGACAAATTCCGAAGATCGGCTTCTTCCCCATCAATCCGCGCACTGCTTCGTGTGCGTAGGACAAGGCCGACGGATCGCCCGGCCCGTTCGACAAAAACACGCCGTCGGGATTTAACTTCAATATCTCATCGGCGCTCGTCGCGGCTGGCACGACCGTGACGCCGAAACCTTTCTGTCGCAGCAGCCGCAGAATGTTTTGCTTGATGCCGTAATCGTAGGCCGCGATCTGAAAACGAATCGGCGGAAGCGGCGCGCTGTCGTCGTCGTTTGCATTCGCCACTGACCACGGCTTGCTCAATTCATCATCCGGATCCCACCGATAAACTTCCGGGGTCGAAACTTCCCGCACGTAATCCATTCCGATAACGCCTTCGGCTTCGACCGCGCGCCGGGTCGCTTCTTCGGGCGAGATTTGATCTGTCGTTAGGCAAGCTTTCATCGCACCGCGCGTCCGCAGATGCCGCGTCAACGCGCGCGTGTCGATTCCCTGCACGCCCGGGATTTCCCATTTCTTCAGGTAATCCTCGAGCGACATTTCCGAGCGCCAACTGCTCGGCATCTCGCTCAATTCTTCGATCACGAAACCGCGGACATGCGGGAAGCGGCTTTCCTGATCGAGCGCATTGGTCCCGTAGTTGCCGATCAACGGATACGTCATCGCCACGATTTGTCCGCGATACGATGGATCGGTCAGCACCTCCTGGTAACCGGTCATCGAGGTGTTGAAACAAATCTCGCCGACGCGCGTGCCGGTCGCGCCAAAAGATTCCCCCTCGAAATGTCTACCGTCTTCCAGTGCGAGGATTGCTTTCATCTGATCAAAAACGCTCAACGTTCAACGCTCAACG
>JBDUDM010000138.1:0-3982 GCA_040002925.1 Spartobacteria bacterium
CTGAAACTCGCGCATCGCGAGCCGCGCCAGCCGAATGTGTAGTGGCTGCCGTCGTTCCCGTCTGAAATGACTTCACACCATCGGCCGAAAACATCCGACAATTTGCTGCAGCCGGGCGGTGATCTGGCCTAACGAGGCGACCTCAACCGCTTCGAGCAGCGCAGGGAAGCAGTTCTCGTTTGTCTCGACGACAGCTGCGAGTTTTTCGAGCGCCTTTTCAGCCTTGCCAGCATTCTTTTTCTTAAACTTCTTCAGCCGGTCGACCTGAAGGTGTTGTTTTGATTTCGGCGTGCGTGCGAGCTCAATCTCAGGCGGCACTTCCTTCTCGTTGCGGTACTTATTCAGCGCGATGATTGGTCGCGTGCCGTCATAGATCTGCCGTTCATAACGATGGGCGGCGTTCTGAATCTGGCTGCGCTGGAATCGATGTTCGATCGCAGCGACCACGCCGCCCAGCTCCTCGATCTGGCGGAACTCTTCCAGAATCGCTGCCTCGACCGCACGCTCGACAGCCTTCATTCCAGGCGAACCGCTCAGCATGTTCATGGTGTGTTTGAAGATGCCGGATTCGTCGAGCAGGATCGCCTGACCGTGCGCGGCGAGACGGATCCATTCTTCGCTCGGCGTGGTGAACGGCTCGTCGGCGCTGTTCGAGTGGCACGAGTTTGTGCCGTTCATGTAGGCGAGCATCAGCTCCGCGGCGGTGCGGGTGAGATTGTTCTTATATTCGGCAGCGATGAGCGAGCGACCGCTTGTCTGAGTGTGCAACTTGAACATTTGCGCCTTCGCGCCCGCGCCGAACGCATCGCGCATTCCAATCGCCCAGATGCGTCGCGACACTCGCGCGAGCGCGATATATTCGACGTCCAATCCGCAATCGAGGAAGAAGGAAAGGCGCGGGCCAAATTCATCCACTGGAATGCCACGAGCGGCCATCATTTCCGCGTATGCGAACCCGTTTGAAAGCGTATAGGCCGCCTGCTGCACCGGCGTTGCACCTGCTTCGCCGATGTGATAGCCGCTAATGGAAACCGGATACCAACGCGGCATTTCACGCGTCGTGTATTCCATCATGTCAGCCAGGAAACGGAGCGATGCTTCAACCGGAAAAATGGTTTCGTTTTGCGCCTGAACTTCCTTAAAAATATCCGCCTGAATCGTGCCGCGTAATTTCGGGACAACATCGGCTCCGAAGCGTCGCTTGGCCGCCGCGATGTACATCGCCATGATGATCGGCGCCGGCCCGCTAATGGTCATCGAAGCGGAGAAATTTGGCGCGCCCATGTCGAAGCCGGCGTAGAGCCGCTCCATGTCTTCGACCGTATCGACCGCCACACCGCCCTCACCGATCTTGCCGAAAACTCCCGGCGCGTCGCTATCGATGCCGTAAAGCGTCAATCCGTCGAAAGCGGTGCTCAGTCTCTTCGACCGCTGGTGCGCTCCGAGGTAATGAAAGCGCTCGTTCGTGTCCTCCGCCAGACCCATGCCCGAGAAGAGCCGCGTAGGCTCTTCCGTTTCTGCGAGCTTCGCCACGCCATTCTTGCCATTCGCGCCCTGGCCATTCTTCCCATTCTTGCCGCTTTTCTTCTCGTAGCTGCCGGTCTCGATCGCGACGTCTCTGAGCGGTTCGAGATACATCTCGCGATACGCGCCATTCAGATACGGGAATTCACCGGGCAATCCGTCCCCGAGTAAGTATCGTGCGATTTCGCCGGATTCGTCGATCTCCGGTAGGGCGAGCCGCGGCAGTTTCAGACCCGTGGGGGCTGTGCCGATGCGCGTGTTCGCTTTGATCTCGCTCCAACGATCGAGCATTTGTCGCCCGAACTTCTTATCGGTCCGTGCGCGCTTCACTTCATCCAGCACGAACTGATTATATTTTTCCACTGCCTCAACAACGCGTCCTAGCTTGCTCATAAATTTACCTCCCCGCGCCAACCGTTTCTCGCGTTAACGAATCGCATAACTCATCCACGCCGCGATCGCGGTGCCGCTTCGCCACCGTCGACACCAGCTTCTGCTCGCGTCTGTTCTGTTCAAGGCGACGCTCAATCTCCGAAGCGGCGGTGCGCGCGCGGTCCTGATCGCTCTTGTTCACCACAACAATGTCCGCGAGATCGAGCATCACAATTTTTTGGAGCTGCAGTCGCGCTCCGTAATCCGGGTTCATCACCAGGACCGTCTCGTCGATTAATTTGCTCTGAAAGGGCATCGCCTCCTGACCCGTCCCAACTGTCTCAATTATGACGTAGTCAAAATCCGATTGCGCGAGCAGCCGCAGACAATCCTCTGTCGCAGGCGACAAGCCGCCCGCCTGACCGCGTGTCGCCATGCTGCGCATGAACACGCGATCGTCTTGCGAGTTGATCATCGTCGCGCGATCGCCGAGCAGCGCGCCTGCGCCGACGACGCTCGGATCGTGTGATAAAATCGCAATGCGCGTTTTTTGATTGCGCCGGAGGAGCCGCAACACCAGTTCGTCGATTAAGGTCGTCTTACCAGCCCCGCCCGGTCCCGTGAATCCGATGACACGCGTGTTCGAGCTCTTGCGCGCCTTTGCGGCGGTGCGTTTTCGCGGGTGTTTCCCGTTCGCGTAACTGTCCTCGATTTCCGTTAGTTTGCGCGCCAACTGCATTTCGGATGGCGCGCGTCGTCGCGAGTTGCGCTTTGCCTTCCCGTAGCGCTTGTGAACAAACGCAACCATTTCATCGAGCGAGGTGCCGGCGAAGAAAATCTTGTCGACACCGCGACGGTGCATGATCGCCTGGTCCTCGTGTGTGATCGTTCCGCCGCCGCCTCCAAACACTCTGATGTCGTCCGCACCGCGCTTCTTCAGGAGCCGTACGACTTCCGCAAAAAACTCCACGTGCCCTCCATTATAACTGGAAATACCGATCGCTCGCACATCCTCCTGAATTGCGGCACGCACGATGTCAGCGGCGTAGCGATGATACCCGAGATAAACGACCTCGATGCCATGGCGGATAAACTCGAGATTGATCGTGTTAATCGCGCTGTCGTGCCCATCGCAGATTGGAACAGCAGTGAGAATTCGGATCGGGACGGGCATGGAGTCCGAAATCTTAACGGCAATCGCTTGTCGAGCAATGCCGTTTCAGCCTAACGTCCGCGCATGAGCGCATCGACTTCCAGCTTGAAGACGCAAAGGTCGCCGGCTTTTCCGGCCATCGCGTGGGCCACTTTGATCGCGGGGATTTTGGACATCAGCTCTGCGTTCATTCTTGGTTATCCGAAGGGCGTCGGTCCAATCCGTGTTTTGCAAGGGGTGGCCGCGGGTTTAGTGGGCCGTGAATCGGCGATCAACGCCGGCCTGGCGACGGCCGGGTTGGGACTCGCCATCCATTTCTTTATTGCCTTTGTTGTTGCCACTGTTTTCTACGTGGCGAGCCGCAAACTTGTTTTCCTCACCCGGCACCCCGTCATCTCAGGATTACTGTATGGCGTGGTCGTTTACGGTTTTATGTA
Organism: Spartobacteria bacterium; assembly: GCA_040002925.1. Classification (GTDB taxonomy): domain Bacteria; phylum Verrucomicrobiota; class Verrucomicrobiia; order Chthoniobacterales; family UBA10450; genus JAJPGZ01. The sequence continues at coordinate 3,487 of JBDUDM010000138.1, forward strand.
TTGGATCGTCATGCCTCTCGCCTACCCTGTCGTGCACCCTTCCATCTCGCGAGATGTCACTGCAGTGTGCGTGCACATGTTCTTAATCGGACTGCCGATTGCACTGATCGTGCGCCGATATTCTTCCGCCCAATCCTCGACTACTAATCCGGCTCATGAGTGATCCTCTGGATTTCACCGGCAAAGTCGTGCTCGTGACCGGCAGTTCGCGCGGCCTCGGCGCGGAAATGATCAAAGCCTTTGGCGAGCGCAGCGCGCAATGCGTCATGAATTACATCGCCGATTCCGCAGGCCAAAATAAAACGGATGCCGAGGCGGTCGCAAAGGAACTGAAAGATCCCCTGGTCATCGAGTGCGACGTAACAAATCCGGAACAGGTCGAGTCGATGATGAAAGCGATCGGCGAAAAATTTGGCGGACTCGACATTCTGATCAACAACTCCGGCATCATCCGCGATCGAACGATCAAAAAAATGACCTTGGAAGAATTTGAGAG
>JBDUDM010000058.1:0-13478 GCA_040002925.1 Spartobacteria bacterium
AGCTGCGGCTTGTCGGGATTATTTCGGATCCCGCGTTCGAGGAAATCTTTTCCGATCGCGAAAAACTCGCGCTGTCTTTTCACGCGCGTCGTTAGGGGCTGGGTTTGATCGTTCATGGCGGCGACGCTCGCGTTCCAAGCCATGTGCCAGCTGGCCATGTCCCAAAACAAAATCGCGCGCGGTTGCAGCGTGGTCGCCTGGCGAAAGAGCAAAAGCACGCGAGCCCAATCAGTTTGTTCCCAGGCGACGTGCGCTTGAATGAAAACGACATCGGCTACGATGGAGCGGAATCCGCTCAGCGCCGCGGCGAAACCGAGTTGGCCTAACTGTTCGCGTAAATCGCGATCGAGCGGTGCGGCACGAAAATATGATTGTCGATCTTGTCCGCCACCGGACGGACTCGCCGTGGCGAGCGCGCGTTCCAATGGGAGACGGACGGCTCCGAAAACGATCACGATCATGATCACGACGCGGATCATAATTCTTTCCCGTAAAACATGACCGTCGCCAGCAGCGTGTAAACGGTGACGTAGAAAACTCCCATCGCCGCCGTGTTCAGAAACATCGCGAAAGGAATGAAGCTGCCGGCGACGACATGGTCGACCAGGTTGAAGCTCTGCAGATCGGGAAAGATGAGCGCGACGATGGCGAGAAACAGACGCGTGAGCCAGCCTCCGCCCTGCTGTTGCAACCAATATTCCCGCGCGGTCGCCTGCAAGTGACCGATGAAATAAACGAACACCATCACCATGACGGTGAAGATGTTCGTCGTGGCGAATGTCGTGATTAACAAAGTGAGCGCCGCGAGCACAGCGGCCTTTAGAAATAGAATCGCGATGACGTAGACAAGATCGACATGGAGCGCGGATGTTCGCACGGCGCGCAAGGCGTCTCGACTTGGTCGTGCGGCAGTGCGGACATTTGCCGCGCGGTTTCGTGCAAAACCGTTTGCTCGCGCGCGTAGAGCACCGCGAAAAACAGCGCGCTCATGATGAGCAGACTCAGCCCGAGTAAGGCGAGAACCCCAAGCAATTTGCCGAGCAGATATTCGAACCGCGGCACCGGTTTGGCGAGAATGGTGTAGGCCGTTCGATCTTCGATGTCCTGCGGAAGCAATCGTGCCGTCGCCAGGATGGCGAGCAAGGAAGACAAGATCGACATCGTCCCTAACGAAACGTCTTTCAGGATTTGGAACTCCTGCTGAAAACTGAATCGTGCCATGAAGATGGAGCTGCCGATCAGGATCAGCGCGAAGACGAGAATGAAGTAGAAAACCTTTTGGCGAGTGAGATCGGTCAACGTGTTCGAGGCGAGCGCGAACACGCGCGCGAACGAAAACGCGGCCGGGCTCGACCGTAAGATCGACATCTTGCACCGCGACGATTGATTGGCGCCGAAACGGAATCGGGAACCTCTTCGTTAGGCCACGCACGGCTACGGCCGGTTCACTCATGGCGAATCTCGAAACCGTGGGCCTGCACCGTTCCCTCGAGTTGGTTTTCAGTTTGATTCCGAATGTGGGCGCGCAATTCACTCTGTCCGATGGCGTCGATGAAGGCGCGCGCTTCGCTCTCCTCTCCGCTCACTTGCATCTCGACGCGGCCATCGTTCAAATTTTGCACCCAGCCTTTCACGTCGAACCCTTTGGCAATGTGACGAATCGACCAGCGAAATCCGACGCCCTGGACGCGGCCTTCATAAAAAATCTGGAGCGAGATCATGCGCGCAGCCTGATCTTACGAAAAGCGGACTGCGTTGAAAGTCTAGTTGCCGCCAGCGGGCGACGGCGCGGGAATTGCACTTGGTTCCATCCCCGGGCCGGTTTCCATCGGAGGCAATTTCGGTTCCGGATAATTGACGGGTGGAGCCGGCGGCGGAGTCGGCGTTGCCGTGACGGCCGCGATCAACTCCGGAGGCGCCGGACGAATATCTTCGCGGGCGACGTAACCTTCCTCGCCCGAATCGAGTTTGACCTTCGCGTAGCCGAACGAAATGCGGCCCACCGTTAATAAAGTATCGCGCGGCAATTTTTTGTCGGGTCCGGTGGCTTGCTGCGGACCGTAACGATAAAACGGCGCCGATGCGGTCAAGACGACATAATAGTTTCCGCTATTTGTCGCAGCGGAACGTTTCGCACTCGAGCCGCAGCCGACGGCGAATATCGCGATAAAGCCAACAAGAAGCGCCGCACCTTTCATTGTCGATCTTACGCGCGCGGTCGTCGCTGCGGTTGGGTCTACTTGTAGGAGTAGACGAGGCAGAACGTGCTTTCGTCGCCTTCGACGAGGCTTACGGAAATGAAGTATTGGCCGCTGCTGGTCGGCGAAAATCCCGCCGCCGCGCGTCCGCCTTCGCTGTAACCTTCGGTTTGAACGAGCTTGCCGGTTTCATCGAAAACGGCGACCTCGATTTTGCGCGCGGGCTCGATCGCGCCGACCGAAAACCAATATTGATTGCCCGAGAAAAGGTTGACCGCGATGAGCGTGTTCTCTTTTGGCTTCAAGGTGCCGGCCCAATGGCCATCGCGAATCTTGAATCCGTCATTGGAAAATGCGCCGGCGAGGTCGAGCACGGTTTTGTGCGCCTGCACTTCTTTATCGCTTTCGCCCGCGGCGAAGACCGCGGTTGCTAAGATCGACAATGACAAGATCGACAACAACGCGCGCTTCATTTTTTGGCGTCGGTCTTATTCTGAATCTGATCCATCACCTGGCCGACCGCTTCGCTGACCTTGCGCACTTCATCGCGGTTCGGCGCCTGGCCCGGCGGAAACGAAACGAGTTTTTCGATCCCGACCAATTCGTCGCTCACGTTTTTCACCAGCGGATCGTTTCGCATACCTTCGGAGATATCGCCCATTTTCGCGCGGATGAAATTAACCAGCGCCGGTTGCCGCAAAACTCTCGCGCTGCCTTCGTCATAATTTTGTAATACCGACGAACTAACGACCTGCGTCCCGCGGATCCAACCGCCGACGCTCACGAGAATAACGAGGTCCTGGTCGCTGTGCGATTGCATCGAGGACTTCACTTCGTTTTGCGTCGCTTCCAGTTCTTCCTGCAGCGCGTCCCACTCACTGTGCTCGGCAAATTCGTTGATGCTATTGCCGCGGCTCAAAATGTTTTCGCTCACGCCCAGCGCCTTCGCCAATTTGATGATGTCGGTTCCGATGTTTTTAACCTGCTGCCCGTCCTGCGCTTCGACGGCGATGAATCCGTCCGCGATCAGTCCTCCAAGATTGAGCGCGATTTGCGGCCGATTTTTGTAGGTCATCGCGATCGGGCCGCGAATCTGGCTGTTCCAATTTGGCTTGCCCGGTTTTTCGAGCGCGGCAAAAAGTTCGCCCGACGTCGGGATGCTGATGGAATCATGGCGAATCGCCTTCGCCATCTGGTCCGCGGTCATGTGCGGCGGTTCCGCGCCGATGCCAACGCAACAGGCGGCCAGCGAAACGCCGAGCACGGCTCTTTTCCAGCGATTCATGCGGTAAGCGTACCCGCAGAGAGAGGGATTGCCAACGGGAATCTCGACGGGATATACAACGTGCTTAGCTGAGAAGTTGATTGTCAGAGCGGCCGATCTGCTTTAATCGAATCGTCGCATGTCGAACACGGCCATCGCTGCAATTCGTGCCCGCGAAGTTTTGGATTCGCGTGGCAATCCAACCATCGAAGTGGATGTGAAACTGGAAGGCGGCGCGCTCGGTCGCGCGATCGTTCCCAGCGGCGCGAGCACCGGCGAACATGAAGCGTGGGAGTTGCGCGATGGCGACCAGAAACGGTTCGGCGGCAAAGGCGTGACGCGCGCGGTCGCGAATGTGAACGAGAAAATCGCTCCGACGATCAAAGGCTGGGACGCGTGCGACCAACGCAAGATCGACAATCACATGATCGAGATGGACGGCACGCCGAACAAAAAGAATCTCGGCGCGAATGCGTTGCTCGGTGTTTCGCTTGCGGTCGCGCACGCAGCTGCCGCCGCGGAAAATGTTTCGCTGTTTCGTTATCTTGGCGGCAAGGACGCAAAGGTTTTGCCGGTGCCGATGATGAACATCCTGAACGCCGGCGCGCATTCCGATGCGCCGATCGATTTTCAGGAATTCATGATCATGCCGAAAGGCGCGCCGACATTTGCGGAAGGCTTGCGCTACGGCACGGAAGTTTTTCACGCGCTCAAAAGCGTGCTGAAAGATCGACATCTATCCACCAACGTTGGCGATGAAGGCGGCTTTGCCCCGCAATTGAAATCCGCGGACGACGCGCTGGAATCGATCGCCGCCGCGGTTAAAAAAGCGGGATACAAACTTGGCGAAGAAATTTTCATCGCGCTCGATGTCGCTGCGTCGGAGTTTTTCGACCGTGAGCAAAACGCTTACGTGTTCAAGAAATCGGACGGCTCCAAACGCACCGCGGAGGAGTTGATCGAGTACTATGTCGATCTTTGCGCGCGTTTTCCGATCATATCGATCGAGGATGGATGCGCGGAAAATGATTGGGACGGTTGGAAGAAGTTAACCGCGCGTCTCGGCGACAAGGTGCAACTGGTCGGGGACGATCTCTTCGTCACGAACGTGGAATTCCTGCGCAAAGGAATTGCAGAGCACGTGGCGAATTCGATTTTGGTGAAGGTGAATCAGATCGGCACGTTGACTGAAACGATGGCGACGATCGGTCTCGCGACGAAAAGCAAATACACTTCGGTGATCAGTCATCGCTCCGGCGAAACCGAAGACACCACCATTGCCGACATCGCCGTCGCGACCAACGCCGGCCAGATTAAAACCGGATCGCTTTGCCGAACCGACCGCGTGGCGAAGTACAATCAGCTTCTGCGCATCGCGGAGGAACTTGGTGACAAAGCGGTCTACGGCGGTAAGATGCCCTAACGTGGAGCAAGCATACGGCGATTTTCGCGCGCGGCGCGAAGCCACAGTTTGGCAACGACTCAATCGAGTCCTCAAGGTCCTCCTTTTCATGGCGGCCTGGTTGGTCATCATCAGCCTCTTCGTTCCGCCTTACAAAAGACTCACGCACAGCCGGGCCGAGATCGATAATCTGCAAGCGCAGGTGAACGAATCGAAGATGATCGTCGCGCGGCAAACGCGTGAAGCGAATTTGCTCAAGACCGACGCGACTTATCTAGAAACGATCGCGCGCGATCGGCTGGACATGATGAAGGATGGCGAGACGGTTTTTCGGCTGGAAGCGCCCAGAGCAACAGTGCCGAAGAGGCGATAGCGCTTTCGTTAGGCCGGTCGCTTATCCGCGGCCGTCGGATCCGGCTCAATCGCGGACGCGGCGGCGTGACGTCGTTTTCGGAACAACGCTTGCAGTCGTTTGATATCGCGACTCCGGAGAAAGCTGCAAAGCGCGGCAACGGCGGCCAGGTTGAAGAAGAAGAGGGCGTTGCAAAACAAAATTGTGATGACGACATGAAGGCCCGTCAAAAGCAACAGCAGGGGCAGACGCAGGCGCGTCCAAATCAGAAAGGCGAAGCTGCCTTCAAGCAGAAGCGATCCGTGCACAACCAGAAAACAAACGAGCGGCGTGCGCAACCATTCCGCGTCGGGAAAACGGAACCAATCGCACAGGGTGATCTGATACCAGATATCGCCCGAGCCGATATCCCATGCGCCCACAAGTTTACCGATCGTGGTAAACAAGTAGACCATGCAGACGTTGATCTGCATAAAACGCGCAGGCCAGATTTCCGTCGTCGCTGGCAGCGGCTTCTTTCGGAGGAGATGATCGACGGACCATCGCTGCGGGGCGGGCGCGAACGCGAGCGCGACCAGAGTAAAGCCGAGAATGCCGCACTCGCCGTTGAACGATAAGAGGTTTCGCTGAATCGTTGCGACGTAGAGAAAAAATGTGACGGCGGCGGTGATTCGCGTCCATAGCCCGATCGCCAGGAACAACGCCGCGATGCAGGTCGCCCAGTAAATTTGCCAAATCCACGCCGGATCCGATTTCATCAGAAAAAGGAACGCGGGCCAGTAAACGGCATCGATCGCCCGCGTTCGCGGGAGAATTCCCTCGTGTCCGTAAAGGCGCTCGTAATTTCCCGACCAGCCCGCGAGCAAGATCGACAAGAGCACTGTGAGCGCGGCGCCGATGCGGATGAAATCCCATTGCGTATCGTCGGGACCGAAGAGGAATCGGTCGATCGATCGCAGCACCGGATTCTTAGTAAGTATCGAGGACAAAGTCAGACTCGGCGCTGTAGTGCGTACCTTGCTTGGCGGCCTCGTTGCGCGGGAGGATGTTGCGGTAGCGTATGAAAACCGTGTGCTGAGCGACCAGGGCCGGATCAATCCCGTTGGTTCGCATGAGATAGTCGAGATACAAGCGCTGCGACCCAGGGTCGGAATACATATTCAACTGCGTCTTCGGCTCATTATGGAACAAGACCGACTCCCATTTACCGGCGTCATCGCGGTCCAGATCGCGCAATGGAATGATCTGGCCATCGGTGAGAAGCACTTGGAATTGCATTTCGAAATTGAACGGCGACATGGCTGAGAACAGTGTCCATTGTTGGCAAAGCAAGAGGGCCTGAAGCGAAGGGAGTGGGCGGTTGAGTTTTGGCAACGGGCCAGACCAACCGGCATTTTGCGCATTGGTGCCGATGTTGACGACAAAGAGAGGCAGCAACATTCCGAGCAACAACACCGCGATCGCCGGCTTGCGCAGCTTGTCTCGCGGCGAACGGCGTCGGTGCACTCCGGGCGTTTCGGCGTTTTGGGACTGCATGGCGCCGACTTTAGCGAACACCTCGAGGCATGTCAGCTTCGGAAGAAATTCCTAATCGCGCTGAAAAGCTGAACTGGTCGGGAAAATAATTCCTTTTGTTCTTGTCGCACTGCGGCGCTGAGGACTAAACCGGAGGTTCGCAGGCATTTTACTTCTTTATGAATTCTCACCGCAAAACTCTTTTCACCGCGGGATTAATGTTGCTGGGGACCTTCGCCATTGCGCAGGCGCAACTCGAATATCACGTCATCGATTTAGGAACGCTGGGCGGGCAGTCCAGCACCGCGAATGGCCTGAACATGTCCGGGCAAGTGACCGGGTTCGCCCAGACCGAAGACGGGTCTAACCACGCATTTTTCTACACCAACGCCACCATGTATGACCTCGGCACACTCGGCGGAGCCGGTAGTGCGGCCACCGCGACGAGCCCGGACACTGCCGCAGGAGCGGCTGACACCGGCGAGACAACCGCTTATCACGCCTTCCGATATTCCGACAAGGGAATGGTGGAACTGGGAACCTTAGGTGGTAACCAGAGCGGTGGCCTTAGCGCCAACGCCGCTGGCGACATCGTCGGTTTTTCCACGGTGCCCGACGGTTCAGTCCACGCCTTTCTCTTCAACGACGGGCGAATGAGCGATCTTAATGACGTTAGTGATTTGCCGAACAGCGCTTTCCGGCTCCTCACCGCCGCAAAAGCGATTAACGATCTTGGTTTTATCGCAGGTGAGGGGATTACCACGGATGGTAACAAGCATGCGTTTCTGCTAACGCCGAAGAAGCGCGTCGTCATTCGGGAATCGCCAGTTGCGACGTCAACAAGCGTGGCCACAGGTCAATGGACTTACGCCAATAATAATTGGGTTTGGATCCATGCCGGCGGCGGTTGGTGGTATGAAAACACCGACTGGACCTGGCACGGACCGGGTAAACCGCCGCATTATCATCCGAAAACTCCGCCGCCACCGCCGCCGCCACCGCCGCCGCCTCCTGCACCTGCGCCTCCTACACCGGTTACGCCTCCTCCACCGCCTGCGCCTCCTACTCTCGTCACGCCTCCCGCGCCGCCACCTCCACCTGCTCCGGCACCGGTGCCTCCTACACTCGTCACCCCGCCTGCGCCTCCTCCACCAGCTCCGGCCCCGGCGCCATTTACGAAAACGCCGGTGGTCAAAACACCGATCCTCTCGCCGGTAATTACCACTCCGCTCCCGCCGCCAGCGCCGGCACCGGCGCCGTTCACGAAGACACCGGTGGTGAAAACGCCGATCCTGTCGCCGGTGATTACGACGCCGCCCCCACCGCCGTTCACGAAAACACCGGTGGTGAAAACGCCGATCCTATCGCCGGTGATTACGACGCCGCCCCCACCGCCGGCACCAGCGCCGTTCACGAAAACGCCAGTGGTGAAGACACCGATCTTATCGCCCGTGATTACACCACCACCACCACCGGCTCCAGCGCCGTTGCCGAAATCTGCGGGGGTTAAGACACCGGTCTTGTCGCCAGTCATTACCACACCGCCGCCGGTGCCACCGCCGCCAGCGGCGCCTCCGTTCAAGACGCATTCTCTGAGCACAAAGAAGCGCATCAAAAGATCGTCGCCCACTCCGTCCCCATCGCCTAAGGGCGGCTCGCAGCAGCAAACGCAGCAAACGCAGCAAACTCAGCAAGCGAAGAGTAACACGTCGCCTTCACAGAGCCCGCATGCATCGCCTTCGCCGAGCCCGCATGCGTCGCCCACTGGCACGCCGGGCCAATCGAGAAAGCGCCGCACGCCGACGCAACACCACCATAATAACAACTAACGCCTAACACGCCCGAGTGCTTCGAACGGCAAAGCGCGTTCCAGATGGAGCGCGCTTTGCACGTTTCACCGGCGTTGTTATGTTCCGCCCATGGCCACGCAAGCTCCCGCTGTCGACGCAGAGGATTTGAAATTGCGCGTAGGCGAGCTGCGGAGGTTTCTTTGACCTGCCGAAACTTCAGGAAAGTTTAAGCACGCTTGAGGCGCGCATGGCCGCGCCGGATTTTTGGAATAATCGCGAACGCGCGCAGGTGGACGTCGAAGAAGTTTCGCGAGTGCGCGGATTGATTAATCCTTTTCAGGAACTGGAGCGCGAGATCAACGATTTCGAAGCGTTGCAGCAGCTCGCGGCGGAGGAGCCTAACGAAAGTCAGCGCGCGCAGGCCGAACGCGAGATCGCAGCCGAACATGCGCGTCTCGAAAAAAAGCTCGGCGAATTCGAGCTGCGGCAATTTCTTTCAGGCCAGAACGATCGCTCGAACGCATTCGTCACCATCCACTCCGGCGCAGGCGGCACCGAGTCGTGTGATTGGGCGGACATGCTCCTGCGGATGTATCAACGCTGGATCGAGCGCAGGGGATTCACCTCGCAGACGGTCGATATTCAGACCGGCGACGAAGTCGGAATCAAATCGGTCACGTTCCTCGTCAGTGGCGAGTATGCCTACGGTTATCTGCAAACCGAGCGTGGGGTGCATCGACTCGTTAGGATTTCGCCCTTCGATGCGAACAAACGCCGCCACACTTCATTCGCCAGTGTCGATGTTGTGCCAGAAATCGCCGACAGTGCGCCGATCGAAATCAATCCGGCTGACCTCGAGGTCGGCACCTTTCGCGCCGGAGGCAAAGGCGGCCAGAACGTAAACAAAGTTGAAACGGCCGTGCGCATTTTGCACAAGCCGAGCGGCATCGTGGTCGCGTGTCAGGCCGAACGCAGTCAGGGACGCAATCGCGAACTCGCGCTCAAAATGTTAAAAGCGAAGTTGTATGAGATCGAGCAGGACAAAAAGCGTGCCGAGATAGATCGACAATATGGAGAGAAAGGCGACGTCGCGTGGGGAAGCCAGATTCGCTCGTATGTTTTTCAGCCTTACCAAATGGTGAAAGATCACCGCACCGGCGCGGAGACTAGCAATGTGCAGGAAGTGATGGACGGCAACATCGACATCTTCATCCAGGCGAAACTGCGCGGAGAGAAGAACACTAAGGGCGAGCAGGAATTGTAGCGGCTGCCGTAGTTGTTAGGCGCAATTTGAATCGCGGATCAAATTTCCCACGGCTGTAAGCGCGGCAACACGCCAAACACGCGATCGCGCGACGTATCTGCCGCACTCGCGCAAACGCGCGGCGACATCTTGGGCACTCGTAATGAAACCGGCGCGCGCGTTCCGTGATGGGGAAGGGGAGATTGTGGCAGCGCGTTTCGTCGCCGATGCCGAGATCGTGGCAGGCCCTGCGCCAGTCCGCCCCGTGCGGCGGAATGCGTTTACGACCGGAACGAAATTGCGCGAGCAAATGCGCGAGCTCATGCCGAAAGGTGCGATCGATTTCCCCCGCGCCATGTTCCTGCAATCGCGGATTCAACGAGATCAACTTCTTGCGCGTGTCGGCGCGGCCGGCGCAACTGCGCAGACGCGAATTCCATTCCACTCGAATTTGATGAGCGATGCGCGCCGCGCCCGCATTCGTTAGGAGCCTTCTCGCTCTCAGCTCAAGATCGACATCTACGCCCCCGAGGGTTGTCGATCTTTTGAAAAGAAGTTCAAGCTGCTCAAGCAACAGCATACGACTCGGATTTTTGTTTCGAGAGTCGTCCGACGATTTGGGCGATGGCTTCACCAGTTGCTTTAATTTCGTCGGCCGTTGTTTGTTTGCCGAGCGAAAAACGCACGGCCGATCGCGCCCGTTCCATCGGCAATCCCATCGCCAGTAAAACATGCGACGCGACGACGGAGCCGACCATGCACGCGGAACCGCTCGATGCGCAGACGCCTTTGAGATCAAGAGCGATCAGCAACATTTCGGAATCGAGACCGACGAAGCTGACGTTCAACGTGTTCGCGAGCCGGCCATGGATGTCGCCGTTTTGCTGCGCGTCGGGGACAGAAGCGGCGATGTGTTGCCAGAGCGCGTCGCGCAAATGTGATTGTCGATCTTGCTCCGCGTCGCGATCGCGCAGCGTGGATTCCGCGGCCGCGGCCATGCCCGCGATGGCGGCGACGTTCTCAGTCCCGGGGCGTCGCTCATTTTCGTGAGCGCCGCCGAACATGATCGGTTGGATCGACAATCCGCTGCGCAAAAAGAGAAAGCCGGCGCCTTTCGGGCCGTAAAATTTATGCGCGGCGAAACTCGCGGCTTCCACTAACGAGAGGTCGATGTCGATCTTGCCGAACGATTGCACCATGTCGCTATGCAGCAGAACGCCGCGTTCGCGGCAGATCGCCGAGATTTCGCGCATCGGTTGGATCACGCCAGTCTCGTTGTTCGCGGCCATGATGGAAACAAGCCGCGTTTCCGGCCGAATCGATTGCGCGAGCTGTGCAAGATCGACAATTCCATCTCGCGAAACGTCGAGCCACGTCACCTCGAAACCTTCCTGCTTTTCCAAATGCTCCACTGCATTCAGCACCGCGTGATGTTCCGCTTTGTTGGAGATGACATGACCGCCGCGCGTCATCGGGCAGCGCGCCAGACCGAGCACAGCGAGATTGCAGGATTCCGTTCCGCCACCGGTGAAAATGATTTCGTGCGGTTTCGCGCGCAGAATCGACGCGAGTTTATCGCGCGCGTCGTCGATGGCCGCGCGCGCTTCGCGCCCCGCGCCGTGAATACTTGAGGGATTCCCAAAATGCTGATCGAGATACGGCAGCATCGCCTCGCGCGCTGCATCGCACAGCGGCGTGGTAGCGTTGTAATCGAGATAGATCATCCCACGAACTCGTTAGACGCAGTGTTCGCCTTCCGTTCTCGCTTCGACAAAATCTTGAGCTGCTTCTCCTCGTAATAAACGAGCGAATCGGGCGGGACGCTTTGTGCGAGAAAGACGTTGCCGCCGATTGTCGATCTTGCCCCGATCACGGTTTCGCCGCCGAGCACAGTCGAGTTTGGATAAATGGTCACATCGTCTTCCACGGTCGGATGACGTTTGCCGCCCTTTTTGATTTTGCCGTATTCGTCTTTTTGAAAACTGCGCGCGCCGAGAGTGACGGCGTGATACAACTTCACCCGCGAACCGATCTCGCACGTTTCGCCGATGACGACGCCGGTGCCGTGATCGATGAAGAAATGCGAGCCGATCTTCGCGCCCGGATGAATGTCGATGCCGGTGCGACCGTGCGCGCATTCAGTCATGATGCGCGGAATGAGCGGCAAATTTTTCCGATACAGCACATGCGCCATTCGCTGAATGCTGATCGCTTCGAGCGCCGGGTAAGCCAGGATAATTTCCTCGTAACTTTTCGCCGCCGGATCTCCTTCGTAAGCCGCGTCGATGTCCGTCCACAGCACTTTGCGTAACTGTGGCAGCGCGGCCATGAAGTAATCCAACAGCTCTTCCACCTTCGCCTGCGTTTCGTCGCTCCCTGGGAAATCGCCGAAACTTTTGCACATCTCCGGTTTCAAACGCGCGCGCAACTTTCGCATTCGGCTGCGCGTGATATCGGGAAGATCAGTCGAATCGACCAGCGCTTCGCCGCGAAATCCGGGGAACATCAGGCTCATTAGATCGGCGCAAGCGGCTTCGATCGCTTCGCGCGACGGCAGATTGGCCGCGGCATCGAGATAATTAATGCCGCCGGTTTCGCTGTAAGTTTGCAGCAGCTCATCGACGGCGTCGCGCGCGATTGATTCCATCGCTTTGAGAATAGGCGACGGCGTTAGCCTAAGCAATCGCACCGCGACTGATTGAAATGCCGGCATCGACTTCTAAGTTGGGGATTCGATGAAACCTTTCGAGATCAGCGGCCTGCCGCCGGACGAGCTGAACAGTTTTCTGTCGGCGACGCATGGCGATCCGTTTCGCGTGCTCGGTCCGCATCGCGTGGGCGACGATCTCGCTATCCGCGTATTTCGCCCCGACGCGGACAAGATCGACATCTTGTTAGATCGACCCGCCTCTGCTGAAGCTACGGCGGGCAGGCAATCCGAAAACGGCTGCATCGCAGCGGAGAAAATTCATAGCGACGGTTTTTTCTGCGCGAAAGTGCCCGGCGCGAAACGCGATCTGAATTATCAATTGCGCCTAACGATGGCGGATGGATCGGAACGCGTCATCGGTGACGCTTATCGTCACGGTCCGATCATGGGCGATGTCGATCTTCATCTTTTCGCGGAAGGCCAGCACTGGAAGATCTACGACAAGTTCGGCGCGCATCTGCGCACGATCCGCGGTGAAACGGGCGTTTACTTTTCCGTTTGGGCGCCGAACGCGCAGCGCGTCAGCGTCGTCGGCGATTTCAATATTTGGGATGGACGCGTGAATCCGATGCGAAAACTTCTCGGCAGCGGGAGTTGGGAATTATTTCTGCCCGGGGTCGAGGAAGGGACGCACTACAAGTTTGAAATCCGCACGCACACCGGCGCGGTGCTGCTCAAGAGCGATCCGTATGCGTTTTTTAATCAGCATGGGAAGGCAACTTCATCGCTCGTTTACGATCTTGAGCGCTACCAATGGAACGATGCCGAGTGGATGGAAGCGCGCCGAACGAAAGATTGGCCGCGCAGTCCGATTAGTTGCTACGAAGTGCATCTCGGTTCGTGGCGGCGCCGCGCGGACGAAGGAAATCGCCAACTGAGTTATCTCGAGTTGGCGGAAACGCTTTTGCCCTACGTGGTCGAGATGGGTTACACGCACATCGAACTAATGCCGATCGCGGAGCATCCGTTCGAAGGTTCGTGGGGTTATCAGGTCACGAATTATT
>JBDUDM010000059.1:0-13085 GCA_040002925.1 Spartobacteria bacterium
TACCCGTCTATGCGGTCAGCGAAGACACCGCCACGACCGTTCTCGATCTTGCCGCCACTCTCGGCGTGGATTTTTTGATTATCGGCGCGTCGCAGCGCAATGCCATGGCAAAATTATTACGGGGCAGCGTGGCGACCAATGTCGCGCAACAATTACCGGACTCGATTCAGCTTCTGATTTTCGGTTAGGCTCGCCAACTCCTCTCTATGGCCGCGTTGAAAGTATTGATCGCCGATCCCATCTCGCCGCGGGGCGCGGAAGAATTGGCGCGTGAGAACGCGCTTGAGGTCGTGATCAAAACCGGGCTGAGCGAAGATCAACTTGTCGATCTTATCACGGACTTTAGCGCACTCATCGTGCGCAGCGAAACCAAAGTAACCGCGAAAATATTGCAGGCAGGAAATGGTCTGCGTGTAATCGGACGCGCCGGCGTGGGTGTCGATAATGTCGATGTTGAAACGGCGACGCGGCGCGGGGTCGTGGTGATGAACGCGCCCGGCGGCAATACCGTTTCCACCGCTGAACATGCCTTTTCGCTTTTGCTCAGCGTCGCCCGAAAAATTCCGCAAGCCGATGCCAGCGTGCGCGAGAAAAATTGGAACCGAAAAGATTTTCAGGGCGTCGAGCTTTACAACAAAACGCTAGGCGTCATCGGCATGGGGCGGATTGGAAGTGAGTTGAGCCGGCGCGCGATTGCGTTCGGCATGCGCGTGGTTGCCTACGATCCGTACCTATCGGCCGCGCGCGCCCGCAGTTTGCAGGTGGAGCTGATTGAGGAGCTCGACGATTTGCTCGCGACAGCGGATTTTATTTCGCTGCACACCCCGCTGACGGCGGAGACACATCACCTTGTCGATCTTGCGCGGTTGCAAAAAATGAAACGCGGCGTGCGCATAATCAATTGCGCGCGCGGTGGCTTGATCGACGAGACCGCCTTGGTGACCGCGCTGCAAGATCGACATGTAGCGGCCGCGGCGCTCGATGTTTTCGAAACCGAACCTTTGCCTAACGATTCGCCGCTTCGCTCCGCACCGAACTTGGTTCTCACTCCGCATCTCGGCGCCTCCACCGCGGAAGCGCAGGAAAGCGTCGGCATCGAAATCGCGCAATCCGTCCGTGCAGCCTTGCTCGAAGGAACGATTCGCAACGCGGTCAACATGCCGAACCTCGATGCCAAGACGTTAGCGATCGTCGGACCGCATCTGCGTTTTGGGGAGAAGCTCGGGAAATTTTTGTCGCAAGTGGCTCCGAAACGCGTCGACACGCTTAACATCAATTACAGCGGAAAAGTAAACGAGGTTGATACCACCGCGATCACGCGCGCGGTGCTAAAAGGATTTTTGCAAAGCGCAGGGGGCAGCGAAGTGAACGAAGTGAACGCGCCCGCGTTTGCCGAAAGTCTTGGCATCAAAGTGACCGAGACGCGGTTGAGCGCGGCCGGTGATTACACCGATCTCCTCGAACTCTCCGCGGTGGCCGAAGGGAAAACCGTTTCCGTAGGGGGCGCGTTTTTCGGCGCGACTCCCCGCGTCGTCAGCGTGAACAGCCGACCGGTCGAAGCCCGACCGCACGGGGTCGTGCTTATTCTTGAGAACAGCGACCGGCCGGGCATGGTCGGTCGGATCGGGACGTTGTTAGGCGACCATGGGGTCAACATTGCGACCATGTCGCTCAGCCGAAATCAAGCTGGCGGCACCGCGCTAACGGTGTTGAATCTCGATACCGCGCCGAGTGCTGGCGTGCTCGACGCGATTCGCGCGAGCGACGACATCCTCTCTGCTCAAGTCATTGAGCTCTGAACAATTGAGGGCGCGGAACTTCAGGCCACCATCTTCATCCAGTTGAGGCAGGCAAGCATCGACATCACCGGCCAGGCTGCGATTCCGGAAATGAGGATGAATAAGGTGAGCTCAGCCGCGTAATCCAGACGAGTTTCGCCGGCGAAGAAAGCGCTGCTTAAACTATGGAACGCGGGAGATTTCGTTTCGTGGATAACGGGCGCGGCCGATCGCGTGGGCGCTTCGGCCGTCGTTTGAAAGGAGTAGTCCGTTAACGGAAAACTCTGGAGTGCATGCTTACTGGAACTAACTGTTGGTTTCATAACTGTGTTTTAAATTGTTGAAGTTGATTCCCGAAATCGGTTCGAGATACCGGCGCAAAAACCCGCGCGTGGTGAGATTTCATCCACTGGGGTGCCGCGAATCGCGGGCTCCAACTTGGCGAGATCGAGACGAGCCTTTACGCAGCCGGTCCGCTCTGGCGGACGGCGCGATTTCTCAGCGCGTTGATCATTTTCATCTCGATCTATTTACAGCGCTTTGCGTACCTGTCCAGTAGTCCGGCGCGATTTACGGCGTAAACTCCTCTCGCAGTGAGAGAAGAAGCCGAATTTTATTTATGAATGGGCTACAGGTCAGCCGGTTCTGAGTGCGATCCGGGCGGAACAATTTGGAGTTTCATGAACTCGGAATGCGAGTTCGTCCACGCCATCGCCTCGCTTTTAGTCTCGAAAAATCGATCGACTACAATGGCCTTGAGTTGGCTCGCTGTTTTTCCGCAGGCGCGGGCCGCTTTCCGGCTAACGACCGCGGATCCGGTATCCACCGCGGTGCAGAGGCCGTCGGGAAAAACAACCTTGCTGCCGTAGGGAATTCGTTTGGGATCGACCGCGCAATGTCCGGGTCGCAAGCGTCGGCCCGTGCTGGCGAACTTGGAGCCTTCACTTGCCCAATAACTGGTAACGCGGGCGAGGACGGACTCTTCGCGAGCGAAAGCGGGGGATGCTAACGAGATTAGAATTATGACTGTGTGAGTGAGTTTCATGGGGTTTCAGGGGTGCTCCGATGTCATCGAGTCGCGGGTGGAGCATGCTATTCTGACTACTGAGAGCCGCGGGAATGCGGCTGCTGTTTCAGATTCGGAATAGCCCCGGCGCGCTGACGCGGACTTCTGACGCCGACTCGGTGTGACGAGCCGACCCCTTCAATAGGCGACTTCGGCGTTTTGTCAATCGACCATGGCCAAATGAAAAACCGCGCGGAAGCTTGCGTAGCGCTTCGGTTTTCGGCTACAACGTCCGGACATTTATGGATATCAACGGAATTCTCGCGACGATAGTCATCGGTTTGGTGGTCGGCGCCATCGCCAAATTGCTCATGCCGGGTAAAGATCCCGGCGGCTGCATCATCACCATTCTTCTCGGTATTGCCGGCGCCTTTGTCGGCACCTGGCTCGGCCGCTTCTTCACCGGGAACCAGACTTACGTCGCGCATTGGATAATGTCGATCGTGGGCGCGATGCTGCTGTTGCTCATCTATCGATTGATCTTCAGACGTCGCTCGTAGGCCCCGACAAACGTAAGATCGACATCTACTCGCGAGAAGCGGGTGGTCGCTGCGCGCAACTGATGGAAGAGTGGCTTCCATCATGCCCGCGCCGAAACGGATTTGGATTATTACCGCGTTTGCGGCGCTCTACCTAATCTGGGGCTCCACTTATCTCGCGATCCTTTTCGCCATTCATTCCATCCCGCCGCTGCTGATGGCGGGCACGCGATTTCTGCTCGCTGGCCTCATCCTTTATGTCGGCGCGCGGATGAGTGGTGCGACATCTTCGCGCCCGACCGACTGGCGAACCGCGGCGATCGTGGGCGCCTGCTTGTTGGTCGGTGGTAACGGCGGAGTCACCTTAGCGGAACAATATGTGCCTTCCGGGCTCGCCTCGCTCCTGGTCGCGACTGTGCCGATTTACATCGCTCTCCTGGGTTGGTTATTTGGAATGGCGAAACGTCCCAGCGGAATCACCTGGGCGGGATTGGCTGGTGGTTTTGCCGGAGTGGGTTTGTTAATCGGCCCCGCGCTGCGCTTTTCGAAGACAGGCGACTCGCCGCAGGCGTGGATCGGGATGTCGATCTTGCTCTGCTCTTCCCTCATCTGGTCGGCCGGCTCGCTCTATTCGCGCGCGGCAAAACATTCGGCGTCGCCATTTCTCGCGGCTGGTCAGCAAATGCTCTGTGGCGGGACGCTCTTGTTGATCGCTGGGATTGCCACGGGCGAACTGCGTCACTTCGATCCGCGGCAAATCACCATGCAGTCGTTAGGCGCATTTGTTTATTTGGTATTGATCGGTGGAATCATCGGTTACGTCTCCTACGCCTGGTTGCTGCGTCATTGCGAACCGGCCAAGGTTGCGACCTACGCCTATGTGAACCCGATCGTGGCCGTGCTGCTCGGCGCCATGTTCGCCCACGAAAGTTTGTCTTTGCGTACGGTGGTGGCGGCAGGATTAATTATCGGCTCGGTCGCACTGGTGATTACGGCACAACAATTTAAGTTAAACGCCGCTCCGGGTATTGCCCCTGTGATTGAACCGGAATGCGCAAGATGAAGATCGACAATCAACAAGATCGACAAGAAACAGTCGAGGTGGTCCGCCGCAACTGGCGCGCGGAAGTGGAGACGGCGCAGGTATATCGCGAGCTGGCCTCCCGCGAAGTGGACGAGAAGCGCAAAGGCATTTTAACGCGCATGGCCGAGGCGGAGGAACGGCACGCCCAACGTTGGGCGAGAAAACTGGTCGACATGGGCGAGCCGTTTCCAACTTTGCCCGACACCCTTGTTCGTAAAATGAAACGTTGGTTAACGCAGGCGCTCGGCACCGACATCGCCATTCGCCGCATGGAAGCAGCCGAGCAAAAACATGAAGCTGAGTTTCGCGATCAACACGAGCGCGCGCTCTCGGGCGAGCATGATGTGAAAGATTTCCTGCGTGAAAGCGCGCTGGAAGAAAAGGCGCACGCACGCGCGTTGCAAACAATGGTGCCCCAGCTTGGTCCGCGCACCGTCCTCGACACGATTTTAAAACGCGAGCGCTGGCATGGTCGTGGCGGCAGCTGGGTGGCGGACGCGATTTACGGCGTGAACGACGGACTTGGCGCCGTGTTCGGAATTGTTTCCGGTGTGGCCGGCGCGACGAACAATCAGCAACATTTCATTTTGATTTCCGGTCTCGCTGGGATGATCGCCTCGTCGTTGTCGATGGGAGCAGGCGCTTATCTCGCGGTCAAAAGCGAAGGCGAAGTTTACGAAGCCGAAATCGCGCGCGAGAAAGCGGAGGTCGAAGAAAATCCGGAGGAAGAGATCGAGGAGATGTCGCTCTTCTATCAACTGCAGGGATTCAATCAGGAAGAAGCGCAACGTATGGCCGAGCGACTCGGGGAAAATCCCGAGCAACTCGTGCAGGCGATGGCGCAAAACGAACTGGGATTATCGGAACATCGATTCCCGCATCCGTGGAAATCGTCGGCGTCGGCGGCCATCTCCACCGCGATCGGCGCATTCATCCCGATCATTCCATTCTTTTTTATGAGCGGAATCGAAGCGGTCGTGGCCGCGTTCGCCATCAGCATCGTCGCGCACTTTTTAGTCGGCGCGGTGAAATCGCTGATCACCTTGCGCTCGTGGTGGGCGTCGGGATTGGAAATGACCTACGTCGGCGTAATCGAAGCGGCGGTAACTTACGGACTCGGCGTAGCCTTCGGGGCCTTCGCGTAAGATCGACATCGTCCGCTGACTCGAAGGAGCTTGTCGCGGAAAATCGCGTCTGGCATATGGTTTGCATATCAACTCGATGCGCGGGCAATTCTGCGCGCGCTTCTTTTCAACCCACATGCATTTACGTTTAGGAATTCTGTTCGTCACGGCGTCGCTCATTGCGCCGTCCGCATTCACGCAAGATCGACAATCACCTGCGCCAACGCTCGATGAGTTGGTGAAAAAAAACATCGAAGCGAAAGGCGGTGCGGATGCATTACGCGCGCTGCAATCGCTCAAGCTCTCCGGCAAGATGTTGGTGAACGAGGGCCAGATTCAGTTTGGCTACGAGCAAATGAAAAAACGGCCCGGCGAAGTGCGCACGGAACTGACGTTGCAAGGAATGACGATTATCCAGGCGTTCGATGGAAAAGATGGCTGGAAGGTGTCACCGCTGCAGGGGCGGAAGGATCCGGAAAAGATGTCGGCCGACGATACGAAGTCGTTGATAGAAGACGCCGAGATCGATGGGGCGCTGGTGGATTGGAAAGGGAAGGGCAGCACGGTTGAGTACCTCGGCACGGAAGATGTCGATGGAACGCTCGCGCATAAAATAAAAGTCGTGCGCAAAAATGGCGACGTGAGTTTTGTTTATCTCGATCCGGATCACTTTCTCGAGATCCGCGTTTTGACGCAGCGAACCGAGCAGGGCGCGCAAGTCGAGGTGGAAACTGATCTGGGTGATTACGAAAAAATCGGCGGGGTCTTCATTCCCTTCTCGATCGAATCCGGCGCAAAAAAATCGGCCGATAAACAGAAAATCATTTTAGAGAAAGCGGAAGCGAACGTTTCGGTCGACGACGCTGTTTTCCGTTTTCCAGCCACCGCGTCCAAATAATCGCTCGCCATTATTCCTATGCGCTTTCTTTATCTCTTCACTGCTTTATTTTCGTTTGCAGCCTGCGCTTTTTCGGCCGACGCGCCGCCATTTAGTTCGGCCACCATATCCGGTTTAGGCGCGCGCAATATTGGCTCGGCCACGATGAGCGGCCGCGTCTCCGCCATTGCCGCCACGAAGGAACCATCCGGTAAAACGACGTTGTTCGTTGGCGCGGCCAGCGGCGGCGTTTGGAAGTCGGACGATTCGGGAACGCGCTTCCGTCCGGTCTTCGATGAGCAACCGGTGCAATCGATCGGCGCGATCGCGCTCGATCCGAAAAATACGAAGAACGTCTGGGTCGGCAGCGGTGAATCGTGGACCCGGAACAGCGTTTCGATCGGCAACGGTATCTACAAGTCGACCGATGGCGGCGAGACCTGGACGCAGTCAGGATTACCAAACTCGGAACGGATCGCGCACATCGAGGTGAGTCCGAAAAACAGCGATACGGTTTTCGCCTGCGTGCCGGGCGCGTTGTGGAGTGATTCGCCCGATCGCGGATTATACAAAACTACCGACGGCGGCAAAACGTGGGACCTTGCCCTGAAAGGCAGCAATCTTTCCACCGGCTGTTCCGGAATGGCGATCGATCCGAATGATTCGAACGTGATGTTCGCCGGGATGTGGGATTTTCGTCGAAAAGGTTGGACGTTTCGCTCGGGTGGGGAAGGTCCGACGCAGCCGTCGGGTAGCGGGTTGTTCCGCACGGCCGATGGCGGCGCGACTTGGAAGGAGATTACGCCCGAGGCGAACAAGGGTTTCCCGAAGAAACCGTACGGCCGCATCGCGGTGGCGATTGCGCCTTCAAATGCGAAGCGCGTTTACGCTTTTGTCGAATCGACGGAAAGCGCGCTGTTCGTTTCCGATGATGGCGGCGGGACCTGGGATAAGCGCGACAAAAGCAACTGGATGGTATGGCGTCCGTTTTATTTCGCGGAGTTGATTGTCGATCCAAAAAATCCGGATGGCGTTTTCAAAGCCGACGGCGCATTGATTTTGAGCGAAGACGCGGGCAAAAGTTTTGCCATCGTCGGCGGTTTTCAAGGCATGCATGGCGACGTGCACGCGGTCTGGGTCGATCCGACTAATCCGCAAACGGTGTTCGCCGGCGACGATGGCGGCATGTGGTATTCCTTCAACGGCGGGAGCAAATGGTGGAAAGGCCAGAACCTTCCTGTCTCGCAGTTTTATCACGTGAGTCTGGACGACGCCGATCCGTATCGCGTCTACGGCGGGTTACAGGACAACAGCTCGTGGGTGGGCGAGTCGCAATATCCCGGCGGCATCACGAACTCACAGTGGGAAAACATGTTTACCGGCGACGGCTTCTGGATGTTCCCCGATCCGGCCGATCCAGACTATATCTATGCCGAATATCAAGGCGGCACGATGGCGCGGGTGAATCGCAAGACGCACGAAGCCCGCAGCATTCAACCGAAGGCAAACTATAAGGAAAAGCTGCGATTCAATTGGAATACGCCCGTGGCTTTATCGCCGACCGAAAAAGGAACGATCTACGTCGGCGCGCAATTTCTTTTCCGCTCGCGCGATCACGGCCAAACTTGGGACCGCATTTCCCCCGACCTAACGACTAACGATCCTGAGAAACAAAAACAGGAACAATCCGGCGGCGTCACGGTGGACAATTCCGCCGCGGAAATGCATACCAGCATTTACTCGATCTGTGAATCGCCGAAGGACAAGTTGGTCGTCTGGGCTGGCACCGATGATGGCAATCTTCAGCTCACGCATGATGGCGGGAAGACGTGGAGCAATGTCGTAGCAAACGTTCCGGGATTGCCGAAGAACTCATGGGTCAGCTGGGTGCAGGCGAGCAACTTTGAAGCGGGGACAGCTTACGCCGCGTTTGATCGACATACCTTCGGCGACATGGCCCCGTACGTTTTTCGCACGACTGATTTCGGCAAAACCTGGACGCCGCTTGTTACGGTGCAGGAGAGCAAAGGCGTGCGCGGTTATGCCCACGTCATCAAGGAAGATTTCGTGCAACCGAACCTTTTGTTTCTCGGCACTGAGTTCGGATTGTTCGTCTCGATCGACGGCGGTAAAGCGTGGGCGCAATTCAAAGGCAATCGTTTCCCAGCAGTGGCGGTGCGCGACCTGGCGATTCATCCGCGCGAACATGATCTCGTCCTGGCGACGCATGGTCGCGGCATCTGGATCGTCGACGACATCACGCCGTTGCGCAGCCTAACGACAGACTTGCTCGCGCAGGAATCGATTTTCGTTTCCGCGCGGCCGGTGCAGCAACGCATTGAAGGCAACGGCGGCTGGGCCAATGGAGACGCCGCCTTCAATGGTGAAAATCCGCCGGACGGCGCAGTGATAACTTACTACCAGCGCTCGCGGCATCTCTTCGGCAAGCTTAAGCTCGAAGTGCTCGACGCCGCCGGGCAGGTCGTGGATGATCTCCCCGCCAGCAAACGTCCCGGTCTCAACCGCGTGACCTGGAGCATGCGCGAAAAACCGCCGCGGGTTCCGCCCGCCGCGCAGATCGCCGGTTCCGGCGTCGTCGGCCCGCGCCGATTGCCCGGCACCTACACCGTTCGCCTAACGAAAGCTGGAAAAACTTCCGAGACGAAAATTAACGTCGGCCTCGATCCAAGAGCCAAGTTCAGCGAAGCGGATCGCAAAGCGCAATTCGAAGGTGCCATGAAAGTGCACGCCTTGTTCGGCGATGAGAGCGCGTTGATGGATCGCATCATGTTTCTGCGCGGCGCGGTGGCAAAAGCGCTGGCGGCTTTGCCGCAAGGCGACGCGGTGCGCAAAACGGTCAGTGACTTCGACGGCAAGATCGACATCGTCCGAAAACAAATCGTGGCGACTACCGAGGGCGGCGCCATCACCGGCGAAGAACGTTTGCGCGAACACACCGATCAGCTTTACGGCGCGATCCTTAGCTACGAAGGCAAACCGGCCGATTACCAACTCTCGAATCTCGAGGCATTGCGCCGTGAACTAGGCGATGTCACGAAAGATTTTGAAGAGGTGCTTGCGAAAGATCTGCCAACCGTAAACAACGCACTCAAGACAGCGGGCAAACCGGAGATCCCGGCCCCGCCGGCAAAGGTGGCCGTTAATGAGCCCTCGTTAGGCTCGGGTGCGGCCGTTGCGCGTTCAAACGATTCGGAAACCTCCGTCGGTAGAAATATTGTGCCGGCTGACTTTCGGTTGCTTCGCTGAAACTGGGCTTCAGGAAAACGAACGAAGCGTCGTCATTACCAAACTAGCTGGCGACGATATTTTGCCCCGTCACCCGGCTCGAGCACGGCCCGATCGCTGCTCCAAAGCGCCGTGAACTCAGAAGTCCCGCCGCGTTTCACGATCACATCTCGACGAGTGAATTTTGTATGTCCATACGGGCTGGGACTCGTCCCGATGGAAAGAACATGATGTCCCGGCCGCAGCAGTGCCTCATAGCGTTCATTCAATCCGAGAGTGGTCGCGTGCACGCCGTCGATCGATAAGTTGAGATAAATGAGAGTGCCGAAATCGGCCACGCGATGGATAACTAGAAGGCCGTTGTTTCTCAGAGCGGCGCGACTTGGCAGCGCAGTGTCCGAGGCGTAAGCGCCCGCGTGAATGGTTGCGGTTAGGGCGACACTTAAGAGCATCGCCGTCATTACCTGCTTCATGGAATGGAATCGGGAGGTTTGCATATGTCGATCTTCCGGCCAAGTGCCTCGCAGGACAAGAGCCTTGCTCAATGTCGACTTCGCGATAATCTTCGCTGTCTCCGGGGGGTATAGCTCAGTTGGTAGAGCGCGTCGTTCGCAATGACGAGGCCTGGGGTTCGAATCCCCATACCTCCACCACTTTCGCGCCGCAAAATTTCACGCAGGCGCCAACGAAAAAACAAAGCCGGCCGCGTCGATCAGCGTGTGTCTACAATGGCCGGCTAACCAATCAATCCTATGAAAAACATCACACGATTTCTTTCGCTACTTGTCGCCATCGGCATACCGCTGGCCGTTTTAGCAGCCGACAAAAAAGCGGCAGCCGCCAGTTCGCCCTCTGCTACCGCGACCGCTTCACCCGCGGCGTCGGTCGCCCCGAAAGGTCCGCGTCCGATTCCTTTTCACGGAATGGTTTCGGCGGTCGACCAATCCGCCAAGACCTTCACCGTTGCCGGCAAACTAAGTCGCGCGTTTTCAAGGTGACGGACAAAACTCAGGTGATGAAGGGAGCGAGCGCGGCCACCATTAAAGACATCGCTGAGAAGCAGGAAGTCAGCGGTTCGTATTGGAAAGACGCGGACAGTTCACTGGAAGCGAAAACCGTGAAGCTCGGCCCGATGGCTGCCGCCAAGTCGGACAAAGCTGACAAGTCCGCCCAGAGTTCTCCCTCGCCGACCGCGTCTCCTAGCGCGTCGCCGAAGAAGAAGTGATTTCGATCGCAAGATCATAAGATCGACATCTACCGGCACCTCACCCGACCTACCGAAGACCATTCAGGTTTTCGCTATCATCGCGGGAGCAGCGGCTGGCAATAAATGGCGTTTGAGAAATTCTTGAGCCAGCGCGCGGTAGGCGCGCGCGCCAGTGCCGTTGTTGTCGTACTCGAGAATGGTTTTGCCGAAGCTCGGCGCTTCGCTTAACCGCACCGTTCGCGGAATGACCGCGTCGTAAACGCGATCGGCGAAATGCGCACGAACTTCCGCGACAACCTGGCCGCTGAGATTCGTGCGGCCGTCGAACATTGTCATGACGATGCCGTTGATCTCGACCTGATCATTCGCGCCGGAATTGCGGACCTGCTCGACCACGCGGACAATTTTCACCAACCCTTCGAGTGCAAAATATTCGCATTGGATCGGCGTGAGAATTTCGTCGGCAGCGGCGAGCGCATTCGTCATCAAAATGCCTAACGACGGCGGGCAGTCGAGCAAAACAAAATCGAAGGTGTCGTCTTTGCGCAAGATCGACAAGGTGGTTGCGAGGCGAGTGAGGTGATTGTCCATGCGCGCGATTTCGATTTCTGCGCCGGCCAGGTCGAGATCGGCCGGAATCAAAAACAAATTCGGCAGCCGCGTCGGCAGAATCTTTTCGGTCACGGGCGCACCGCCGAGAAGCGCGTCGTAAAGACTTTCCGCTTCGAGCTCCTGCATGCCGAACGCGCTGGTCGCGTTGCCTTGCGGGTCAAGATCGACAATGAGGATGCGCTGGCCTTTTTCGGCAAGGGCCGCGCCGAGATTCACCGACGTGGTGGTTTTACCCACGCCACCTTTTTGATTCGCGATAGCGATGATCTTCATGAACGGGGCACGATCAGCGTGCGCAATTCGAAAGTGCGGCGGCCATCCGCTTCGCGCCAGAGCAATTCGTGGGGCGCAGGCAACATTTCGGTGATCTCGATCTCGCCCGCTTTATTGAGCCAGCGATAAAAAATCTCGAGAAACAAATAGCTTTCGAGATCGATGTAGATCGGCTTGGTGTCTTTATCGCGACCTTCCACGCCGCTGCGGCGAAGCGCTTGCTCAGTCGGACGAATGAAAATGTGGCGCGGCAAATCTCTTTGCGCGCGGAGTCGTTCGACGGCGGCGACAAGTGCTGATGAAATGCCGTGATATTTTCCGGCGGGAAATTCTTCCATCGTCACCGTCCAGGTGCGGCGTTGCACGATCACATTTTCACAACGCAGCCGCGGTTGCGTTCCGAACCGTTGCGCGATGCGGAGCAATCCGGAATTTATGCGGCGGAAGATATTCAAATCGACCGGCGGCGTTTTCAGGCATTAGTCGGACGTGCGTTCGATTATTTGAAATTGCGGCAGGAAAATCGCGATCTTCGCGAAGAGTCCGCCATCGTTCCGGCCGACCAATCGCTGCGCCGCGGCGACATGGTGCAAGATCGACATGTACCGCCAGCGGTTCCTCTGCTGCGTTTCCCGCGCATGTTCCGCCGCTTCGATAATGTCGAAGCTCTTCTCGCCGCCGTCGTCGAAAGTGTGGCCGACACATCCGGCGTGAGCCGCGTCGGGTTGTTCTCGAAAATCCGGCAAGGCGATCGCTTCCGACTGCGCGGCGGCGTGCGTTGCCTGCCGGAAACGGAGGAGATGCAATTTGGCGATCGCGATCCGCTGGTGCGTTGGTTCGAGCGCCACGCGCATTTGATCAGCCGCACTAATCTTGCTGAAACCAGCGATCGCAGCGAACGCGCAATTCTGCGCCGAGCGCTCGATACATTTGGCGCCGAAGTCATCGTTCCGCTGCATGCGCGGGGCCGCATCATGGGTTGGATATTTTTTGGTCACCGCGTCACCGGTCACCGCTTCGAATATCAGGATTTCGAAAATCTGATGTTACTGGCCGAGCACGTTTCAACTGTTTTGGAGAACGCGCTCCTCCACGAAGAAACCACCTTGCAGAAAACGCTGGCTGAGACGCTGCTCAAATCGATTCCACCGGGAATCGTCGCGACCGATGAGGACGGAATCATTCGTTGGTTCAATCCGACGGCGGAGCAGATTCTCGGCATCACCAGCGCGAAACCGTTGAATAAGCCGGTGGAATCCGCCGGCGCTACGCTCGCCGGATTTGTGCGCGACACGCTGGATGCCGAAACAACTTTGCCGCCGCGGCAATGGGTCGATCG
>JBDUDM010000139.1:0-3853 GCA_040002925.1 Spartobacteria bacterium
TCATCTGCGATTTCGGCGAGCGCTACCTCTCGCACGAGTTATTTGTGACGGAGTTGGCGGGCTAATCGTCGGGCATCGGAGGGCTGCGTTCCCGACTCCAAAACATCATACGCGAGGCAGGCATTGCCGACCGGAGCGCCAGGAGCTATACGATCACCCTCGCAGCCGCCACATTTTCACCCATGCCTAAAGTTGTCTTAACCGAAACCCCTTTCTTCATCGCGGTGGTTGCGGCAATTGAAAAAAAGATCGGCGAAGGCGATCGGATCGCGCGCGCCCACGACATCGCGCTGACCGATGCGCAGATCATTTCGGTGCTCACCAGAGTGGCGGCGAAGGCTCGCGGGAAAGAGGTCAAGGCCAGCCCGCCAAAGATCCCGCGCGATCAGATTTTGAACGCCCTGACCGAGCAGCTGATCCTGCAGCGAGAATCCATCTTCGAAAAGCAGATCGGGCCCGACGGCGCGGAGACTGAAACTCTTTTCCCGACCGGACATTGGATCGCGGCCTTAAAGGTCGTGCAAAAATCGATCCGTCACGGGACCGGCAAATTGCCCGGGTCGCGCGGTTTTCTCGACTCCCTGAGCATCTTCCTTTCCCGGCCGGCGCCGGCCAACAGCGAATGAAAAAACAACGAGCGCGCCGTCGACTGCTGCGGGAATAGGAACGCGTCTGGAGCTTCTAAACCATATGAGCGCAATCGAGCGGGAAGTTTTGGCGGCCAATCAGCAATACGCCGCGGAGTTCGGAGAGAAAGCGAAACTGCAGCTGCCGCCGGCGCGGCGTTTCGCCATCCTTACCTGCATGGACGCACGCCTGCTTCCATCCCGTTTTGCTGGCCTGGCGGAAGGCGATGCTCACATCATTCGCAATGCCGGCGGGCGCGCGAGTGACGACGCCATCCGCTCGTTAGTCATTTCCTACAAACTCCAGGCATCGATCGTCAGGCCTAGTTCGGCAAAGGCGCCTTGCCACGCGAGGACGTGGGCGTAGACGGTGTCAACCAGTGTGCCGTCCAGATCGAAGATCAACGCTCGCATAGAGAGCCCTTAGGAAAATGACGAAATCCGAACACCGAAATCCGCCGTAACGCAACCCGCGGAGCAGGCGAGGCCGGGCTTTCCAACAACGACGAAGTCCGAATGCCGCAGCGGGTCTGGCCGAACTTCGTTCCACCGCAGTCGGATCGCTGATCCGAGCTTCGTCATTCGGATTTCGTCACTGCCCCAGCGGTTCCACCTCATCGGCGGAATAGAAAAAACGGTGACCCGATTGTCGCAGTAGTCCCATGTCGCGACCGGGGTCGTCATCGATCACGAGCGCGAAATGCACCTGGTTCTCCAGGTCCTGCTCGAGCGCTTCAATCGTGGCCACTTTGCCTTCCAGCGCCATGTCCATGATGTCGGCGCGCTTCTTCGGCCAGATCCGCACCTTGTCGCCTTTGCGAAGCTCGACTCCATTCACGATCGCGCTCTCCAATTTGTCCGGCGGATTAAAAAATGACTCGTTAGACTCTTCCTTCGGCACGGCGCGCATGACCCCGTGCATTTTCAGGAGATGATCGTCCGGCAGCATTTCCGTCCGCTCTAGAATTCGGCGCGCGTGATCATCGACGCCGCGCATCTCGCGCTTTTCTTCATCCGTCATGGTCATAATGCGGAGGGTCAGGATTTCATCGATCTCCGCTCCGTCGAAGAGATCACCCGCGCTCTCCGGCGCGATCTGCGGGTAATCGTAGAGAATGATGGGTGACGACAACATCGTTCCGCGTTCGTTCTTGTTCGCTTCGCCCACGAGCACCGGCCAGGTGTTGACGTTCTTACAAGCGGCCGCGGTCGCGGCGTATTCCGGCGGCGGTTCAAGCAGCGAAGTGAACTCGCCTCCGCTCACATGTAGAACCGTGTGCGTAGAAGCGAATGTCCGCATTACGATTGCATCCGCATTCTCTAGATCAGATGCCGGAGCGGGAGTTTTGTTGCAGATGCGAACCGTGACGCGCGAAACTTCATTGTCGATCTTAGTGACAGACGTTTCGACTGTTCCGCATATCGCTTCCTGCCGGCGCACGAAGACTGCGGCGATCTTGTTCTCATCGCGGATCGGTTCCAGTTCCCGCGACGACTCAAAGTGAAATTCCTTCGCGCTCGGAAAAGCATCGCGCAGCGCGATTGCCGGAAGATCGACAGTGCGCTCGACGCTTTCCTGCCACGTCTGGCAAAGTTTTTCTCCAATCAACTGCTCGTTTACCAAATGAAACTTAGGTTCGCCGTTGGTTGGTAATTCCGAAACCGGTTCCGCGAGCACGCCGACTTCGCGCGTCATCGGATGCAGAAAACGCACGCTGATATTCAAGGCACACTCCGGCGATTGCGCGCGGACCAAAACTTCGGTCTGCATCGCGCATGGCTCGGCTCCTTTTTGCGCGATGCTGTATTCCTCCGGATAAACGCGGCCAAATGTAAAACGTTGCCGGTTCTTCTTCGACGAAGCGCGATACGGATAAAGAATGTAGCCCTCGTAGAGAACCGCGTTTACGACTTTCTCGAGCAGCGGAGAATTCATGACGCGTCGCCGTTCGTTTTCTGCCCCAGCAATTTCTCGATTGTCTGTTCCCATGACGAAACGCCCGCGCCGCGTTTGTATTCGTAGAGGCGATCAAAGACGCCGCGTTCGAGCGAGATAAAGGCGGTGTTCGGATAATGGTGATCCATCATCTTTTGCCAGACACTAATCGGCATCCGATACGTGCACTCCTTGTTCCAGGAAATTTGCTGAACCTGCAGTTGGCCGTTCGCTCCGGCGTAAAAAATGGTTCCGCTAAAAAGAAAGAGCAGAGGCACCTCGCCCCCATCCAGCGCATAAAAAAATTTGGTGCCGGCTACATTAAGATCAAACGAACACGGCACGGGCAGAATCGCTTCCGTGCGGGCGGTGAACGTCCGGACCGTCGTGTTCGATAACGTCCACAGTTTCGCCCGCAACGTCGTCCCCCAGGTATCCGGAGTTCCAAAGAGATCGATCAGCTTGGGTTTCTCGCTCTCATTATAAGAGCGTTGCGGCGCTTCAATCTGAATCTGCGCCTGCAAGATCACGCTTTGGATCGTCTCCTCCGGCGGACTGTTTGTGATCTCAACCTTGAAGTGAAGCAGCGGCGTCAAACCATACGCAGCCTCCCCCACGCCGATGATCTTAAAATCAAGATCAGGCACCATTACGCTCCGGACGCGGGGCCTTGGCTTGGCTCCTCAGCGTCGAAAAAAACTTCTCGATCTCCCGCCAGACATCCTCGCCGCCGGAAAGTCCGCGCCAGTGCATCCGGATCGTTCCGACCAGCTCATAGCATTTGTCGATCGGCGCCAGAAAATATTCCCGTGATGCGCCCGCGCGATTAACCAACAGCGCTTCGACATCGGCTTCCATGCTTTGCAGAAGAGGATTTTGGCTAACGAGCACTTGCCAGGAGCTGAGCGGCAGGAGCGATTCGGTCGGTCCCGCCGGGCTTGGATACATCGCCGCCATCTTCTCACTCGGCGTGCTGTAGAAAAAGAACGCCAGGTCGATCGGCAACGCCAGACTCCCCCACTCCCCGTCCGTCATGTGAAAATCCGGAAGCGCGCGCGCGTCGCGCGGGATCAATTTAAATTTTCCGCCGACCGCATTCTGAAAAAGAAGTGCGCACGGATCGCAGGAACACGCCACCTGCCGCGATGTCATATCGAGCAGATGCCGATGGACCGGCGGCAGGACAAGATTACAAAGCTCGCAACGCTCCAGCAGCGGCTGTTGCGCAGGCTTTGCTAATCGTCGGAGTGCGGCGAAGGACGAAGATGCCACAGACCTTCTAGGCCGGCGG
>JBDUDM010000140.1:0-3824 GCA_040002925.1 Spartobacteria bacterium
CGAAAGATACCGCCTACGAATGCGGCATGATCCCGCAGGGCGAAGTGCAGCCGCGGTTCAGCGTGAAGTTCTACCTCGTCGCGATGCTCTTCATTCTGTTCGATCTCGAAATCGTGTTCATGTATCCGTGGGCGGTCGTTTACAAGGAGATGATCGCGCACAGCAGCACCATTTTCTGGAGCATGCTCAGCTTCATTTCCATTCTGATGGTGGGCTACATTTACGCGTTAAAAAAAGGCGCGCTCGACTGGAAAAAATAGTCGCGCGCTCGCGCAAGTCCGCCATTCGGACGGACTCGTCCCGTGGTAAGATCGACATCGTTGTTCCAAGCCGATTCGCACTTGCGCGGTCTGCTGGAACCGCCTAATACCTAAGCCTCCATGATCCATCACGTCGTGCTTTATAAATTGAAGCCCGAAGTCACTCCCGCGCGCGTCGAGGAGATGATGATGAATGCGCGCATGCAATTGCTCAAGATTCCCGAAGTGCTCAGCATCAAGTGCGGCAAGCGAGTCGATCCGGAAGTGCCCTGGCCTTTTTTTATCGCCATCGATTTCGAGTCGATGGACAAATACGGCATCTTCCGCGAAGACCCCGTCTTCGTGAAATTCATGGAAGAAATCATCAAGCCGAACACGGCCGATGCGCTCAGCCTGGATTTCGAAATGGATCCGGGCAAAGACGTCCGGTTCTCCTAAGATCGACAATCAATCGCGGAATGGCATGAACAAAAAAGCCATTCTTCTCGCGGGCGGAGCGGGCAGCCGGCTTTTTCCGCTCACCAAGATCGTCTGTAAACAACTGCTGCCGGTTTACGACAAACCGATGATTTGTTATCCGCTCGCGACGCTCATGCTCGGCGGTCTGCGCGAAATCCTGATCATTTCCACGCCGAAAGATCTGCCGATGTTGCGCGATTATCTCGGCACCGGCGAACAACTCGGAATCCGGATCGACTACGCGGAGCAGCCAAAACCGGAAGGCATCGCGCAGGCATTTATCATCGGCGCGAAATTCATCGGCGGTGCCGGCGCAACGCTTATTCTCGGCGACAACATTTTCTACGGGAAGCTCGATTTCTTTCGCGAAGCGTTAACGATCGAACACGGCGCGTGCATTTTTGGTTATCAAGTGCGCGATCCGGAACGCTACGGCGTAGTCGAGTTCGATGCGCAAGGCAAGGCGATCAGCCTCGAAGAAAAACCGAAGAAGCCGAAGAGCCATTACGCGGTTCCCGGTCTCTATGTTTACGACAATCGCATTGTCGATCTTGCGCGGAGTCTGCGACCTTCGGCGCGTGGCGAATTGGAAATCACTGATTTGAATTCGGTTTACCTGAAGGAAAACGCGCTGCATGTAAAACTACTTAGCCGCGGGATGGCGTGGCTCGATACCGGAACGCAGACGAGTTTGCTCGAAGCGGGCAATTACATTGCCACCATCGAACATCGCCAGGGGTTGAAGGTCGCGTGTTTGGAGGAGGTCGCTTTGCGCGCGGGATTCATAACCCAAAAGGAACTCGGCGCCATCATCGATCGATTGCCGAAGAGCGATTATCGCGAGTATCTGCAATTAGTTTGCGACGAAGGACCCGCCGCTCATCATCCCGACCCGGTGGGCTGATTTATTTCGGCTGTTCGCGCAGCAAATGGTTCGCATCGGCGAGCACCTTCGTCACCGCATCTGGCGCGAGCGCATCGTAATAACCGCGGACAATATGATGTCGATCTACCAGCACCATGCGCGTGCTATGCACCGGCACGCCTTTCTCCTCCGTGGCGGCGAGCTTGAATCCATTCGCTGATAAATCGTAGAGCGCGGTCTTCGGTCCGGTCAGAAAATTCCAACGTTGCGGCTGCGCGTGCAGCTTCTCCGCATAATCGCGCAACACTTCCGGCGTGTCCTTGTCCGGATCGACCGTGAACGAAACCAGGTTCACGTCCGTCTTCGCGAGCGGCTTCTGCAACTCGCTCATCCGGCTGCTGATCATCGGACATGGACCCGGGCACGAAGTGAAAATAAAATCGGCGATCCAAATTTTTCCTTCGAGATCGGTTGAACCGAAGCGCGCGCCATTCTGGTTTACGAACTGGAACGCCGGCAGTGTGCCGTAGGAATTTACCGCGCGATTGACGAGGTGATTTACCTGGCTTCGCCACACCATGAAAAAAATCGTAACAATGACGAGCGGCAATCCAAAGATGACGACCTTCCACATACCGCTGTTCGGCGAGGTCGCGTTCACAGTTTTGTCAGCACGAGCGCCCCGAGTAACAGCGGAAGGTAAATGATCGAGGTGAAAAACAACGTCCGCGCGGCCGCGGGCGTGCGCAGTTTCAAAAAACGCATCGCCACGATGGCAAATGCGCCGCTTAGCAACAGCGCGATCGGCACGTAAGTCGCCGACACCACGCCGACAAATCCAGGCAAGCCAGACAACACCAGGAGCATGATGCAAAAAAGCACGCTTTGGCTCGCGCTGCGTTCGCCCGTTGGATCGTCCGCCGAAATCATTTGGAATCCTGCGCGCGCATAATCCTCGCGATACTTCCAGGCGATCGCGAAAAAGTGCGGGAGCTGCCACAAAACCAGGATGACGAACAAACTCCACGCGCCGGCGTCGATGCTATTGCGCGCAGCGGCCCAGCCGATCATCGGGGGCAATGCACCGGGAATGGTGCCGACCAGCGTGTTAAAACTGCTGATGCGTTTCAACGGCGTGTAAGCGAAGACGTAAATGATGATGGTGAGCGCGGCGACTACCGTGCTGAGCGCATTACAAGTGAATGCGAGATATCCGATTCCGAAGAACGAGAGCGCACCACCGAGAACCAACGCGGTTGCTGGCGCCATTCGACCAGCCGGTACCGGACGAGTCCGCGTGCGATGCATCAACGCATCCGGACGTCGTTCCCACCACTGATTCAAGGCCGAAGCACCGGCGGCGGCGGCGGCGGTTCCGAAGACGACATGAAAAAATGTCAGGAAATTAATCGGCGCGCGTGCTCCAAGATAATATCCGACGGCGGTAGTGAGCAGGACCAGTAAGGTGAGCCCCGCCTTGAACAGCTCGGCGAAATCCGAACCGCGCGACGATGCGCGTTCGTTAGGCGCTGGAGCATCGATTGCCGCGGCTTTCACGCGATCGCTCCGGTTATCGGCAATGGCGATATCGATCTTGCATTCGTGCGCAAGATTCGCGACAAGATCGCTGAGATACTCACGCCGAAGGATAACATCATCGCGCCGACGGCGACATGCGCCGTGGCGATGTCGGCCGCTTTGTTACTCCAGATCGTCCAAGCGCCCAGCGTGACCTGAATGAGTAACAAAGCCGTCCACAAGATCGACAATCGCCGCAGCGGAACGATTCCACTGCGCCAAACGCGGAGACAAAATGTGACTACTGAAATCGCAATCAGTAACGCAAGAAACCGGTGCGTCATCTGCAGCCAGATTTGAAACGCGCCCACGTCCGACAAAGCATGCGCGTCGCGCCACGTATTGATCTTGGTGATCGCACTTGGGCCTGTGTCGGGAATCCAGCCGCCGTTCGCCGTTGGAAAATCGAGAATGGCGAGATCGCGATGTTGATGGCGCATGGTCGCGCCGAGCGCGAGCTGAAGGTAAATCGCAAGCGCTGTCGCGATCGCCAATTTTTTCAGCGGCGCAAGATCGACATCTATCTTTGGCAATGATGCCCAGAAATCCGTGGTGGCAATCGCGATAAAGACGAGCAACGCCAGAAAAGCTTGCGCGAGACACGCATGAAAGATTCCGATTTCATCTTTCAACATGGTCACGCGCAATCCGCCGAGAACGCC
>JBDUDM010000005.1:0-38576 GCA_040002925.1 Spartobacteria bacterium
AACCCACTTGGGCAGAGCATTACGGGCACGATTAGCTTGGTCGACAAGCCGCCGGGGCCGACGCTCGGGACGGGACTTCCGCCACGCTACCTGAGCTATCCCGCCGGAGACGGACAGGCAGACGACGCGGGCGAGCCTTCCCTCGGCGTCGATTGGAATCCGAACGTCGCGAGCTTGAAACACGATCAAGTCAACACCGGTGGCGTCGCCTTCTTCACCTCGGGCGACCACGAATGGCGGGTTAACTTTGATGATTGCGGCTCGCCGGCATACTTTGACTGGCAGGATGTTTCGACCGTCTTCGATCGATCGTTCGTCTTGGGTGACCCAATCGGATTTGTTGACCATTACACGTCCGTCCCACTCGGTGTTTCCTATCCGCCTCCATACACGCCCGGCCGGGTCTTCGCTCTCCAACTTATTGGCGGCCAGGGCAACAGTGCTTCGGGTTATTCCGATAACGACGGAGCCAGCTATTTGCCGGGTGGCAATGGCGGCCCGGGGGCGGGACCTGACCATCAGACTCTCGGCGGCGGGCCATACCATGACACTCCTCCGCTTACCGCTTCTTACCCCGCTACGGGGCCAAAAAATGCGATTTATTACTGCTCGCAAAATATTGCCGCGGAAGCGCAGTGCTCGCGCAGCGACAACGGCGGACAAACGTTTGGACCGGCGGTGTTGCTCTTCATTCCGACGCAGTGCCTCGGCGGAATCCACGGCCATATCAAGGTAGCGCCCGACGGAACGGTGTATGTTCCGAACTCGTCGTGTGGGCTCCCTAACGGCAGCAATGGCGTAGCCGTTTCGATCGATAACGGCGTCACGTGGACGCAGAGGAACGTTTCGGGAAGTACGGGGAACCAGGATCCTTCAGTCGGCATTGGGCAGAACAACGTCGGCAAACCGGGGACAAACCTTGAAGGCACCAACACCATTTACCTCGGCTGGATCAGCAGCGATGGCCACGCACACGTGGCGCATTCGGGCGATCGAGGAGCGACCTACACGGGCGAAACTGATGTCGGCCTTCCGTTCGGTGTAAAGCGCGCCGTTTTCCCCGTCGTCGTCGCCGGGGATGACAACCGCGCCGCGTTCGCCTTCCTCGGGACGGGCGATGGCATTAGTACGAACAGCAGCCCATGCGATCCGTACGGAGCCGTTCTGAACTGCAAAAATATTTGGCATCTTTATGTCGCCACCACTTACGACGGCGGCACATCCTGGATCACGATCGACGCTACACCGAACGATCCGGTTCAGACCGGGACCGTTTGCCTGGAAGGCACGACCTGCGCTGGCGGCCGCAACTTGCTCGACTTTAACGACTTCACCGTCGACGCCCAAGGACGTGGGCTCGTTGGCTTCGCTGACGGTTGCGTCAATTGCTCCAACACCTTCGCGGCACAATCAGCCGCATCGCACGGCACAGTCAGCCGCCAATCCGGTGGCCGCCGACTCTTTGCATTCTTCGATCCAGCGGAACCAGCGGCTCCAGCTCCACCGCAACTCTTGAAGGCACGCACGCTACCGAACGGCACCGCGGCCATCACCTGGCTTGAGCCCGACAACGGCGGATCGCCGATCACTGGCTACAAGGTGTATCGCGGCACCGCGAGCGGAACCGAAACCTTCCTAGCGGACGTCACCGGCGCGAACAACACCAAATACTTCGATACTACGCCGCCGAGCGGCAATGTACTTTACTACGTCACCGCCGTAAACCAATACGGCGAGAGCGGGCATTGCCGGGAACTCCAGCTCACGCTGCTGCCAGCTTGCGTGCAACCGACCGGGCCCTTTTTCGACGATCTCGAGCCACCTAAGGCGGGTTGGCAGGTCGAGACCGCCAAAAACGACGCAGGTCCAGCAAGTCAAACATGGCAGGTCATCAACGATCCGAACGCTCACAGTCTCACTCATTCCTACTTCAGTGATGCGAGCACCGTCCAGCCGAAGGACGACAGACTGATCGCACCTCCCCTGAATGTTTCTGGCACGACCCACCTCACCTTCTGGCATCGGTTCCAGTTTGAGAATGGTTACGACGGCGGCGTCCTTGAGGTCAGCGCTGATAATGGCGACACGTGGGTCGACGTAGTGGCTGGCGGAGGAAGTTTCGTTTCGGGTGGTTACAACGGCACCATTAACCCGGGCTTCGGCAGCGCCATCGCTGGGAGACCAGCTTGGACCGGCGGCAGCGCTTCAGGCGCGATGACGAAAGTGGACGTCAACCTTGGCGCCTTCGCCGGCGTCAACGTGAAGGTTCGCTTCCGTCTCGTCACCGACTTCCTCGAAACACCAGGCGTCGGTTGGTTCATTGACGATGTTGGTTTTGATAACCTCGCGAGCTGCCCGCTCGTCCCGACCAGCGTGGTCTCGAGAAAAACGCACGGCTCGAAAGACTTCGATGTTAACATTACGCTCATCGGCACGCGCGCGGTCGAACCCCGTAGCGGCGGTCCCTCCGGCGCATACACGCTGGTCTTTACCTTCCCAGCGAACGTGACGAATTGCGGAACATCGACATCTGGCGCCGTCAGCGCCGGCCCGGCAGCAAACCAATGCACCGTCAGTCTGACCGGCGTGGCGAACGCACAATACAAGACCGTTACGCTGACTGGTGCAGCAGATATCGGCGGCAAAACCAGCAATGTCTCAGCGACATTCGGCGTATTGGTCGGCGACACCAACGGCGACGCTTCCGTCAATTCTGCCGACATCAGCCAGACCAAATCGCAATCGGGACAGTTGGTGACCAGCTCAAACTTCCGCGAGGACTTGAACGTCGATGACTCAATCAACAGCGCCGACATTTCGCTGGTAAAATCGTCGTCCGGCACATCCTTGCCCGCTGCACGGCCAGCGAGTCCGGATCAGACGCAACCCGCCGCCAGTCCTTCTGCACCGGCAGCTGCCACTCAGCAGGCCCAGCCAGCACCCGCTGAGCAGAAGCAGCGCAATATAAAACGAGCTCGCAGCGACACTCGTTAGCATCCATCGGGTGCATCGCCTTGGCACAAATTATCGCCGGAAAAGAACTGCTCGAAAAAGCGCTGCGCTGAATTTCGCGGGATCCTGCGATCCGCGCGCTTAAAACAACAACTGAATCCCGCCATAACAAATGAGCGCGAACGGCTCGCTCTCAGGCGTGCGGACATCATGGCCTAACGACACAATTAGTACCGACCAATCGTTCAGCTTCTGCCGAGCGCCCACGTTCACGGTCAAGACGTCGCGGGCAAAACTGGTGCGCGCCGCTCCGTGCAACTCGATCATCAATTTCGTCGTCTTGGTGACTTCGAGACCGCCGACAATGCCGTAAAGCCATTCGCTGCGACCGATCGTGCTCGAGAGCACGCCCCACTCGAAACAAAGATCGACAACGCCGAACGTTTTCTCTATTTGCAACGGCAGTTGCACGCGCGTTCCGTCTTCGGCCAGACCGCGACGCACAGATGATTGCGACACATTGAAGATCACTCGCGGAAACATCGACATCGACATCGACACGCCGTCGTGTTCTTCATCTAAAAATCGCCACTTCAAGGCGGCTTCCGTCCCGCCCAATCCGGCAATAGGTCCGCGCCCCGCGCGCTGCAACACCACCGGCGCCGTCTGCAAGGTCAGCTGAATGCGCTCGCCCACTCCGTAATTCACATCGATCGCCGGCGCGTCCCATGAGGTTTCGCTAGGGCGATGCTCGACCGCCGTCGCGAGATTGATTTCCCATTTGCCGTTACCGGGCGTCCCCGGATCGTCCGTGATCATGGGCGGCCCACCTTGCGCGCGAACGTTGCCGGCGCCCGCAATCACCGCCAACATTGCGCACGCCGCTAAACTCAAACGCATTCGAAACTGCTAAAGCAATCGACGCAAAATGCACGTCGCGATTCGCTGATCCGTTGCGTCTGCCATTTGCCAGTCGTATAGCACGTCGGTTCATCATGAACGAAACCACGATCCCAACGCGCGCCGATATCCACGAGACCGACAAGTGGGACCTCGCGCATCTCTTTGTCGATGTAACGAAGTGGCAGGAAGATTTCGCGTGGGTCCAACAGACTTATCCGCGACTGAAAGAATGGAAGGGAAAAGTCGGCGCGTCGCCCAAGTCGCTCGCTGATCTGCTTGAGTTCGAGAAGACGAT
This sequence comes from Spartobacteria bacterium, assembly GCA_040002925.1. GTDB lineage: Bacteria > Verrucomicrobiota > Verrucomicrobiia > Chthoniobacterales > UBA10450 > JAJPGZ01. The sequence continues at coordinate 4,151 of JBDUDM010000005.1, forward strand.
CGATTTGAAGATCGAACGGCTTTATCACTTCGCTTCGCTGCAACTGGCCGAGGACAGCGCGAACAATGATTACCTCACGCGCATGGGGCAGCTCGAGAATCTGCTCACGCAAATCGGGGAGGCATCCGCGTTTGTTGTCCCCGAAATTCAGGCGATCCCCGATGACGTTTTCGCAAAGTACCTTGTCGATCTTGCGCTGAGTGAGTGGAAGACCAGGCTGCACAAAATTCGCCGAATGAAGCCGCATGTGCTTTCCGAGCCGGAGGAAAGATTACTCGCGCTTAGCGGCGTGGCGCTTGGAGGATTCGACGACGCTTTCTCGCAACTAACGAACGTCGATATGAAATTCGGCGTCCTCATCGATGCGGATGGCCGCGAGCGTCCGCTCACGCAAAGCACTTACAGCTCGTTCCTGCTCAAGCGAGATCGCGAATTGCGCCGGTGCGCGTTCGAACAATTTTACGACGAGTTTCAAGATCACCAATACACCCTCGCTTCCTCGCTCGCGTATTCGGTGAAGGCGGATGTGTTCCGCGCGCGTGCGCGAAATTATCCGAGCGCGTTGGAAGCGTCGCTCTTTAAGGACGACATGCCGGTGGCGGTTTACGACGGGCTGATTGCCGCGGTGCGCAAAGGAATTCCGGCCTTGCTGCGTTACTACGAACTTCGGCGGCGCGTCCTCAAGATCGACAAGTTGCATTCGTTCGACACTTACCTTCCTCTCGTTGCAGAAATCGAAACACGGATCGGTTTCGATGAAGCGATCGACAAGGTCGTGACCTCGCTGGCGCCGCTCGGAAAAGAATATGTCGATCTTCTCGCGGACGGTTTACGCGGGCGCTGGTGCGATCGCTACGAAAGCAAAGGGAAACGCAGCGGCGCGTTTTCATCCGGCAGTTACGGCGCTCCGCCTTACATCCTGATGAATTACAAGGACGACGTCTTCGCCGACGTTTACACACTTGCGCACGAGGCCGGCCATTCCATGCACACCTGGTTCGCGCAGAAGTCGCAGCGATTTCAGGATTACGATTACCCGATTTTCCTCGCCGAAGTGGCTTCCACCTTCAACGAGGAGCTGCTCACCCATTTTCTCCTCGAGGAAACGAGCGATCCGAAAATGCGCGCCTACATCATCAATCGCCAGATCGACGATCTGCGCGGTACCTTGTTCCGCCAAACCATGTTCGCCGAGTTCGAGAAAGCGATCCACGCCATCGAGGAAAGCGGCGACGCCCTCACCCTCGATGTTTTCAAATCGGAATACGGAAAACTTCTCGCCGCCTACTTCGGCGACGCGGTCGTGATCGATCCGCAATTATCTCTCGAGTCGCTGCGCATCCCGCATTTCTACAGCGCCTTTTATGTCTATAAGTACGCCACCGGGATTTCCGCAGCGGTTGCCCTGTCCGAGAGAGTGCTCGCGCAAGAACCGGGCGCCGTTGAAAAATATCTCGGGTTTCTCAAGTCAGGCGGCTCGAGATTTCCGATCGAGACATTAAAGGATGCTGGCGTCGACATGAGTTCGTCCGCGCCGATCGACAGCACGTTGCGGCTTTTCGAGCGCAGGCTCGGCGAATTGGAAGAGCTTTTGGCGGATTAGGACAAGATCGACAATCGCATTTGCCGTTATTGGCAAGGTGCCTGCTTAAGACCAATGCGTGAATTACGACTGGCAGTTCCGCGCAGCGTGCGGCTATGCCGAGCTGGGCATGGCGCGTGAATCCATTGCCGAGCTGGATACGATCGAATGCCGATTTCAAAATCGCCCGGAAGTGCTGCAACTGCGCGTCCACCATCTGATGCGGAGGAAGAGCTGGTTGCGCGCGCTGACCGTCAGCAAAAAACTTTGCCGCGTCGCGCCCGATTGCGGCGCAGGATTTCTTCATGCTGGTTTCTGTTTGCACGAGCTGGGAAAGACGGCGGCCGCGAAGGAGCTTCTGCTTCGCGGCCCCCTCGCCCTGCCGAAAGAGCCGATTTATTACTACAACATGGGTTGCTACGACGCGTTGCTCGGGAAAATGCAGGAAGCGCGCGAAAATCTTCACACCAGTTTCAGAATGGATTCCGCTTTCCGCGAGCTAGCGAAAGTGGATCCTGATCTGCAATCGCTGCAAGCGTTGCTCTGATTCTGTAGAGGCCGCCGTCCTCGGCGGCACATATTTATTTTGCGGCTGAGGACAGCCGCCTCTACAGCTGCCGGAGATGCAAGCGGACGCCGGTGAATTAAGTCAGCGGCTCGAACCGCTCTTTCGCGAAAACTTCGAGAAGTTCGGCGAACTGGGCGCGGCCATTTCCGTTTGGCAAAACGGAAAGTTGCTTGTCGATCTTGCCGGCGGCTTTCGCGACGCGCACAAAACGCAGCCGTGGACTAACGACACCCTGGTGTTGATTTGGTCGGCGACAAAGGGATTGGGCAGCGCCTGCGTGCTGCACGCGTTGCAGGAACACAAGATCGACATCGCACAGCGCGTGGCGGAAGTGTGGCCGGAATTCGCGCAACACGGCAAAGATTCGTTCACGATCGCGCAATTGCTCTCCCATCAAGCGGGTCTGTGCGCGTTAGATCGACAAGTAAACGTGCTCGATTACGCCGATGTCATTCACGCGCTCGAAGAACAAGCTCCGCTCTGGCCGCCCGGAACCGCGCACGGATATCACGCGCGCACATTCGGGTTTCTGCTCGATGAACTGGTTCGACGCGTCACGGGAAAAACCTTGCCCGATTATTGGCGGGAAATTTTCGCCGAGCCGCTTGGTCTCGATATTTGGATCGGTCTGCCCGAATCGGAAAACGCGCGGACGGCCACGATGTATGCCGCGCGCGTGAGCAAGCCGGCCGAACCGAACCGCCCGTCCGGCTCGGACCAGTTCTATGTCGATCTTGCGACAAAGGGAACATTGGCGCGGAAAGTTTTCACTTCGCCGCGCGGCTTGCACGCCGTCAGTGGCATGAACGATCCGGCAATCCGCGCAAAGCCGATTGTTTCCTTCGGCGCGATCGGCAACGCGCATTCGCTCGGAAAATTTTATGCAATGCTCGCGAACGGCGGCGCACCATTCTTCTCGCCCAGGACGATGCAATGGATGACGACCACATTGACCGATGGAGTCGATCGCGTGTTTCAAATTCCCACTGCCTTCTCAGCCGGCTTCATGAAAGAATCGCGCAGCGCGTTCTCTCAGTTGACTGCTTTAAGCAGTCAAGACGCGCGGCGCGCGATTTTTGCAAGATCGACATCTTCATTCGGTCATCCCGGCGCGGGCGGCAGTCACGCCTTGGCCGATCCCGAGAACAAAATCAGTTTCGCGTACGTGATGAATCAGATGGAGCAATCGCTTTTGCCGAATGAGAAATCATTGCGATTAGTCGATGAAATCTATAAAACCATCGCATTATGAAACATTCCCTCCTCATCTCGATCTTAGCAGTAGTGGCGGCGACAACTTCGTTCGCCAGCGGGCCATCCATTAGCGTCTCGGTCGCACCCGACCAAATCACCAATGAAGGCGAGGAGGCGGTGTTCACCTTTACCCTTTCATCGCCCTCGTCGCGCACGCTCTTTCTTAATCTGGCGCTCGGCGGGACGGCGGTGCCGGGGCGCGATTATTCCCTCATCGGCAACTTTAACAAGAACGACCAACTCGTGATCATGCCGGGCCAAACCACTGGAACTCTGACGCTCCACACCTTCGTGGATGAACCGGAAGGACGAGCGCAAGAATCGGCGATTGTGTTTCTCCTCCATGGAAAACGCTACTCCGTCGGTTCGCCAGACCACGCGAAGGTGGCGATCGAGAATCTGCGTTAGATCGACGACATCTACTCGCCGATAATGGTGAGCGCGATTTTCCGTTGATGTGAGTCGCGGCGGTGTTCGAAGAGAAAAATTCCCTGCCAGGTGCCGAGCTGCATCCTGCCGTTCACGATGGGAATGGTCTCGCTCGTGCGCGTGAGCGCCATGCGAATATGTGAAGGCATGTCGTCGGTTCCTTCGTCATCGTGCTCGAAGTTTTGATTTTCGGGAACGAGACGATCGAAGAATCTTTCGAGATCGCGACGCGCGGCGGGCGCGGCGTTTTCCATCGCGAGCAAACTGCAACTGGTGTGCTGCACGAACACGGTGACAATACCGTTCTGCACTTTGCTCTTGTCGATCTTGTCCTGAATCTCGTCGGTGATTTCGTAAGTGCCTTTGCCTTTCGTTCGCAATTCGAGCTGATGATGAAGCACGCGCATCGCCATGGCGGAAAATTAACATCGCCCGCTCGACGAGTCGCACGTTGATCTTTCATCGAGGCAATGGCCTAATGAGAGCTCGATGCAAGACGATCTGGAACGCGTGTTGTTTGACGAAGCGACGATTCATCGCCGCCTGGATGAGATCGCTGCGCAAATCTCGCAGGATTATCGCGACCGCGAACTGACCGTGATCGCGGTGCTGAACGGCAGCCTCATGTTCATGGCCGATTTATTGCGGCGAATTCCGCTGCCGTTGAAACTCGATTGCCTGAGTGTGGCGAGTTATCACGGGCGCGCGCAGACCACCGGCGAAGTGATTTTCAAACAAGTCGCGCTGCCCGACGTGGTAGATCGACATATCCTGATTCTCGACGACATCCTCGACAGCGGGCACACCCTCGCGGCCATCCGCGAAAAACTCGAAACAATGAAGCCGCGCAGCATTCGCGTGTGCGTTTTGTTAAGCAAGAAAAAGGTGCGCGCCCGCGCGGTGGACGCGGATTACATCGGGTTCGAAATCGAAGATGAATTCGTGATCGGCTACGGACTCGATTTCATGGAGCGCTACCGGAATCTGCCGTGCATCGGCGTGTTGCGGAGAGAATTGGTGACGTGAAGGTCGCGGTAAAATTCTACGCGCAACTGCGCGATCTCGCCGGCGCCTCAGAGTTAAATGTCGATCTTCCGGAAAGATCGACCATGGCGGACTTGCTCGCGGAAATTTACCGGCAGAAGCCGGCGTTACGCGCGCACGACAAGACGACGCTTCTCGGCGTCGGCGTCGAATTTGTGAATCGCGATTACGAAATACAAACGGGCGACGAGGTCGCGATCATGCCGCCGGTGCAAGGCGGCTAGTCGCGGAAGTTTTGGAAATTCGTCGCGACACCGAAGTCGCGGCTTTTGACAAACGCGATCACGTCCTGCAAATCGTCCCGCTTTTTTCCGGTGACGCGTACTTGTCGATCTTGCAACTGGCTTTGCACTTTGAAGCCCTGTGATTTTATCGCCTGGATAATTTCCTTGGCCTTATCGCCCTCAAGCCCCTGCTGTATTTTCAACTCCTGGCTGGCATGGCCCATCGACGAAATGGCCGGCTCTTCCTGCTTCACATTGCGCAAGTCGATGCCGCGTTTGGAGAGTTTGCCGATCACGATTTCGCGCAAGCCTTTCAGATGCGCACCGTCATCGGCGGTCAGGACGATTTTTTCTTTCTCGTGCACGATGTCGGTTTTGACATCCTTGAAATCGAAACGAGTGGCGAGTTCTTTGCGCGCCTGATTGAGCGCGTTATCGAGTTCCTGTTTGTCTACTTCTGAAACAATGTCGAATGAAGGCACGGCGATTTGGTTTTTAGATTTTGGATTTTAGATTAACGCTGCCGATGAATTTCTCATTCCGCCGCAAGATCGACAATTACATTTACGTGATTGTTCTGGCGGTGGCGATTTTTCTCGCCGGCTGCCAGCCGGAGAACGTGCGCGAAGAAAAAGCGCTGCGGCGAGAGCTGGCCAAGGAGATGCGCAATCATTCCTACGAAACGGCGGTGCCGATCGCGCGGCAACTCGTGCGCAAGCAGCCGCAGGATGGCCGGACGTGGAAACGGTTGCTGCAGGCTCAACTCGGTCTGCGCGATTTCGACGGGGCCAAACAAACTTTGCTGGATTGGCGGACGACGGTGCAGCCAGCTCCAACGCACACGGACGAATACGAAGGCGATATCGCGCGGGCCGAGAACGATCTTCCGCGCGCACTGGAAGCGTGGCGCAAAGCCGCCGCCGTCCAACCGAAACGCCGAAGTGCGTTCGACAAAATCGCGGAGCTGGAACAAAGCCGGCAACATTGGAACGAAGCATTCGACGCGTGGACCGGATCGCTCAAAGCGAAAGACAATTCACGGGCGCGAATCAATCGCGCGATCTGCGCGCGGCGACTGCGCCGCTGGGACGAAGCGATCAGCGATCTGCATCACGCGCAGAAACTGGCGGGACAGGACGCGGAGGTGCAACGCTGGTCGAAGGCGTTTGAAAACCTGGGGAAATTCCTGGATGAGATTCGCGAACTGGACGCGAAGCTGGTGGAGTTGCCGGGCGATGTGGACTTGTTAGGCGAACGCGCCTTGATGCTTCTGCGTAGTGGCGATCCGGAACTGGCGCTGGATGATTGTGAAGTGGCGGTGCGAATGGCGCCGTGGGCGATTCGTCCGAAATTGTTTCAAGCGATCGCGTTAATCGCGCTGCAGCGTCCGAAGGAATGCGAACGATTGTCGATCCGCCAGCCGCTGCGACTGGAATCCCTGAACGCGGAATTTCTGGAAACGATCAGCCGGCTTGATTCCGCCATTTCGGTTGAACCGAAAAATTCCGATCACTATGCGGCGCGATCGTGGCAGCTCAATGAAATCGGGCAACCGTTGCTGGCGTTACAGGACGCGGAAATGGCGGCAAAGCTCGATCCGAAATCGGCGAGCGCATGCGCCGAGGTGAGCTTCGCGTTAACCAAACTCGGCCGCGCCTATGACGCCTTCGCGAGAATCCTGGCAGCGGCGGAATTGGATCCGAACGTCGCGTCGGTGTGGCAATACCGGGGAGAACTGGAGATGCAACGCGGCAATAATATGGCCGCGATTGAATCGTTATCGCGCGCGCTGACGATCGAGCAAACGGCGGCCGCGTTGCAGAAGCGGGAAGAATGTTATCGACGCGTGGGTCTACTCGCGCGCGCCGACGAAGATCATCGAGCGTGGCAAACGCTCACGGCGAAGGGATTAAAATAGTCGCCGAGCTTAGGGGCCGGCTTCCGTTATCTTGATGCTGCCATTTACAGCCTGAAGCTTCACGTCGATCTGCTTCGCCTTGCCGATCAACATGTCGATCTTACTGACACCGCCCGATTGTCGATTTTCTTTCTCGGTGAAATCACTGGCGACATTCCCGTTGACGCTTTCGGCGATCAAATGGAAGGCGGCATCTCCCGGAAAAAACGCGCGCGTATTTCCGTTAGTTATTTGCGCGCTGACGGAAAACTTGCGCTCCTCCCACCAATCGTAACCAATATCCATCGCGCCGTTTCCGACGTTGATGTCGAGATCACTAAAGCAGTTGTGGCTGAAGAGCCGGCCGCTGCCCAGGCTCGCACGCACCTTACCTCCGCGCATTCCTTCCACGAGCAGCTCGCCGTTTGCGAGATCGGCGCGGGTGACTTCGCAACTCCACGGCAAAAGAATGATGTAATCGACAGTGCCGGAACGATCGGACAATCCCCATTTCGTTTTGGGCGGGTATTGCGTTTCGATCGAAATTTTTCCGGGCTCGGCTGAAATGTTGATCGCGATTTCTTTTAATCGCTCGGCGCGGTAACTCCTCTTGATCGCCTGCACCTTCACTTCCTTGCTGTCGGAGCCATAGATTCGAATTGAGCCGTCGGTATTTTGAATGCTGAGCGTGGCCTGCGGTTCTACCGGGAAATTTTTCTCGAGCGTTTCCTCCAGAACAGGTCCGGCCTTCGCCAGATTTGCCAGGAGTAAGCTGGCGATGGCGGCGGGCGTAGCTAAGATGGACAATCGCATTTGGCGCGTCACTCGTAGCGCAATGCGACCATCTGGTCGACACTCATCGCGCGCCGGAATTGGTCGCGCGCAAGTTGATAAGGTCCACGACGTTGCTCGTCAACGAAGCACACGGAAAAATCCCAGGCGGTGATTTCAGAGCGCCTTCAACGGCAAGCCATGTGGCGATCCGTCTGTTCGCTTGAAGAAATTTCGAGCAAAGTACCCGCCTCAGCACTTCCTCGGCCTCTTCACGGCTTGTTCCGCGAGGCTTTTCGAAAACAGCTTGCCTACTCCGTGATGCTCGACTGGACTGGATGCTTGGTGAAGCGATTCGACTACGAGAAAGGCGTGGCGAGTATCTACGTTGTCGACCGTTGCGGTTGCATCGTAAAGAAATCGCTGGTCCGGTCAGTAAGGACGGCCTATTCACGCGTAACATAGAGATAGACCGGACGATCAACGACTCATCGGACCAAAAAACGCGGGAGGCGATTGGTCACTAAGTTCCAGATTTTCGAAAACAAACATCCACAAACCGTCTTGCTGCGTATATCGCAGTGATTCACAACCTCGAAAGTTAAACACCCATGTTTCACAAAATTGATTATCCGTTTCTAATCGCGACTTTCCTTAGCTTCCTGGCGAGCGTCGCTCTCTGGTTCCTTGTGAACCGGGAGTACGGTTTGTTCGTCGGAATCTGGGTCCCAAGCATTCTTTCCCTGTGGGTCGGAGTACGTCTTACTATCTTGGCTACGACCCTGTCGGCGAGGCGACAAGACTAATGGACTACCTGATCGCAATATTCGGCCTGGGTCTGATTGTTACTTTCGTGGTTATCGTGGGCCTTGTCCGCGCCGCGGAGTTCGCGAAAACTGAGGTTTCCAAAATCAGCCGGGAAGATTGAACCTTGAAGGTCCAATCGTGTCGGTCCACTCATTTGCCCATCACAATTTGCTCTCGTAAACAGAATCGCTTCTACACCCACAAGGTGCGATCGAATGTGCGGTACTGAATCGCTTCGCTGACGTGCTCGAGTGAGATGTCGATCTTGCCTTCCAGATCGGCGATGGTGCGGGACACTTTTAGGATGCGATCGTAAGCGCGCGCGCTCAGGTTCAGCTCGGTCATGGCGATGCGAATGAGCTCGTTCGAATCGGCGGTGAGTTTGCAATGTTGTTTCAACTGCCGCGTGGCCATGCGCGCGTTGCAATTCGTTTTTGCATCATTCGCAAAACGTTCTTGCTGCACTTTCCGGCCGCGGCCGATGCGCTCGCGGATGGCCGCCGAATTTTCTTCGACGCGATCGCTGGAGACGTCGCGATATTCCACCGCCGGCACTTCGATGTGCAGATCGATGCGATCGAGCAATGGACCGGAGACGCGTTGGCGATAGCGTTGCACCTGCACCGGCCCGCAGCGGCATTCGCGTTTCAGGTCGCCGAAATATCCGCACGGACAGGGATTCATGGCGGCGACGAGCATGAACTCGGCGGGGAATGTCAGGCTGCCGGCCGCGCGCGAGATCGTGACCTTCCCGTCTTCGAGCGGTTGTCGCATTACTTCCAACGCCGAACGTTTGAACTCGGGCAGCTCGTCTAAAAACAGAACGCCGTTGTGCGCGATGCTAACCTCGCCGGGCTTGGGGAAGGCGCCGCCGCCTAACAAACCGATGTCGCTGATAGTGTGATGCGGCGAGCGAAACGGTCGCGTGGAAACGAATGATTTATCGACATCGAGCAATCCCGCGATGCTGTGGATCTTCGTGCTCTCGATCGCTTCGTCGAGCGACATCGGGGGAATGATCGTGCCGATCCGTTTTGACAACATCGACTTGCCTGAGCCGGGCGGACCGATCATGAGAATGTTATGGCCGCCTGCGACCGCGACTTCGATCGCGCGTTTCACATGCGCCTGCCCTTTCACATCGCTGAAGTCGACTTCGAAACTTTGATGCCTTGAGAAAAAATCCGTTAGGTCGCCACGCGTGGAAAGGATTGGCTGTTCGCCGCGCAGGAACTCGAAGGTCTGACGCAGATTCTGCACGCCGTAGATGTCGATCTTGTCGACCATGGCCGCTTCTTGCGCGTTAGCTTCGGGCACGAACAAGGCGCGCTTACCGCGTTTCCTCGCTTCCAGCGCAACCGGCAACACGCCTTTCACCGGACGCACCGCGCCATCGAGCGCGAGCTCGCCGACAAAGGAAAAATTTTCAAACGGCGCGCTGTCGATTTCCTCGGTCACCGCGATCATCCCCAACGCGATCGGCAAATCGAAACTTGGCCCTTCTTTCTTTATATCGGCGGGCGCGAGATTCACCGTGGTTCGTCCCCGCGGCCAACGATAGCCGCTGTTATTTATCGCCGTGGTGACGCGATGCATGCTTTCCTTCACCGCCGTGTCGGGCAAGCCGACGATGAAAATCTTTGGATCGCCATGTGCGCCATTTACTTCTACTTCCACCTCGTAGGCATCAACACCGTAGACCGCGGCTGAGTAAATCTTCGCCAGCATCGCGCCGAAACTGGCAGAGAAGCCGGCGCAGGAAAAGCTACAAACTTTTCGTCTGCTCCGCCGGCGGCGGATTCTCCGCGCGATGAGCTTTCTCTACCAGCGTGCCCCACAATCCATTATAAGGATGCACTTTATCGGTCGGCGTCCCGTCGCCGTGAACGAGCGGGCGGTTTTCGTTTGCCCAACGAAAAATTGAACCCTCGAGATTTGTGACATGAGTGAAGCCCGCGTCGTGGAGCTTCTTCGCCATCGCCGCCGAACGATAGCCCACTGAGCAATAGGTGATGATCGGCTGGTCCTTCGACAGTCTCAATTCGACGACGTCGGAACCGGGTTCAACCCGGATCGCGCCGGCAATGTGGCTCACGTCGAACTCGGCTTTTGTGCGGACATCGAGCAACTGCGGCGGTTCCTTCTTCGGACTTTTCAGCAGTTCGGCCAGCTCACTCGTGTTCATCCGCGGCACATCCGGGAATTCGCTGTGAATTTTTGAGTTCACCAGCCTCCAGCCGATGCCTTGGGCGAAGGTCGGCGGAGCCATTACCGCCAGTATGACGATAACAAGACAAAAAGTCTTCTTCATGCAATGAACAAACCGGACGGGTTACTACCCTAATTCGAAGCTGAAATGCGGCAAATCCAACAATGGCATCGCCTACGTTTCATAAGAGAACGAAGCGTGGGATTGACCGCTGAATTCCTCACGCGGGCGAAGGCACGCCGGGCATTGGCGTTCGCTAGGAAAAAGATTGAACAGCGCACATCCAGTTGATGTCAGAATTCCGATATATTTAACCTTGTTAACTACTTTCCGAAATGTTAGAAATCGTGATCAACAGGTCGCCGGCGGGAATCAGGCCCGGCGCATTGTCGATCGAACCCCACAACTCGATTAATGAGAAAGACTTATATGGCTGCTGAAGACAGCGATACTGGAATAAAAATATACCTCCGTGAGATCGGGCAAATACCGCTTTTGACCCCCGATCAGGAGATCGAACTGGCCGCGAAGATCAAGAAAGGCGATCGCGAGGCCCGGGCGCTTATGATTCGCTCGAATCTGCGTCTCGTCGTCAAAATCGCGCACGATTACGCTAATCTCGGCTTGCCCCTTCTCGATCTTATTTCGGAAGGCAACATCGGGCTCATGAAAGCGGTCGAGCGTTTCGATCCGGCCAAGGGCGGTAAGCTCAGCACTTACGCCGCGTGGTGGATCAAACAGTCGATCAAACGCGCGCTCGCGAATCAATCGAAGACCATTCGTTTGCCTGTCCATCTCGTGGACAAGATTTCGAAGATGCGCCGCGTTTCGCTGCAGATGAGCGAAGAGCTCGGCCGCGAGCCCACTGATGACGAACTCGGCGACGAAATCGGCATTGCCAGCGGAAAAGTTTCGCAGCTGAAGACGGTTTCGATTCGACCCGCTTCGCTCGACGCGCCGATCAGCGATGATGACTCCACGGAGTTCGGTGAGATCGTCGGCGATGAAGATGCGCAGACCCCATTCGAATTGTTGCGCGACAAAAATCTGCGCAACGAAGTCGGCGGATTGCTCGACGTGCTCGACGATCGCGAGAAGAAAATCATCTTCCAACGCTTCGGCCTCGATGGCGGCAAGCCGAAGACGCTCGAAGAAGTCGGCAAGAAGTTTGGCGTAACGCGTGAGCGCATTCGGCAATTGCAGAACATTGCGCTCTCGAAATTGCGCCGCGCGCTCAGCAAAAAAGAGCGCCCGGTCGACGTCGAGCTGCCAGTCGAAGCTTAGATCCAATCCCGCTGGCGCGGACAAGATCGACATCTCGATTTCAAAACGCGTGGCTGGAAACGGTCGCGCGTTCTTTTTATTTCGCCGTGCGCAATTGCACCGCGTCGATGCGATCCTTTCTCGCCTGCAGATCGGTGATGATGACAAGCTGGTCGCCCGGACTCGTTAGTTTGTGTTTCCGCAAAAACTTTTCCGCCATCTCGATCGACTCATTTGGATTGTCCGTGAAATCGATTCGAATCGCGTAAACGCCCCACGAAATCGCCAGCTGCCGCCGCACTTCTTCGCTCGGCGTGAATGCAAAAACGGGCGCGCGCTCCGGGCGAAGATTCGAAACGTTCCGCGCCATCGTCCCGTGGCGCGTGAAGACGATCAGCTTCGCGCGGGCCAATGAATTCGCCAGCACCACCGCCGCTGCCACCGTTTTCTGACGCGTGTCTTCGAGCACGGCCGACCTCGCGAAACCGGCGCCGCCGCTCCGTTCAATCCGCACCGCCACGCGATTTAAAATCTGCACACATTCGACCGGATAACGCCCAACGCTCGTTTCGCCGCTCAGCATGATGGCGTCCGCCTGCTCGAAAACCGCATTCGCCACGTCCGTAATTTCCGCGCGCGTCGGCATCGGATTTTCGATCATCGATTCGAGCAAATGCGTCGCGACGATCACCGGTTTTCCCAGCCGAATGCTCAGCTTCACAATGCGCCGCTGAATGATGGGCAATTCTTCCATCGGGCATTCGATTCCGAGATCGCCGCGCGCGACCATCACCACATCCGCGGCTTCGATGATTTCTTCGATCGAACGCACCGCCGATTGGTCTTCGATCTTCGCGACGATGCGCGCATTGCTTTTCTTCTTCACCAAAAGCTTACGCAGCTCGTCGATGTCGTTTCTCTCCCGCACAAAACTGAGCGCAACGAAATCCGCACCGAGTTCCACGCCGAGCGCAAGATCGACAAGGTCCTTCTCGGTCAACGGCGGCAGATTCACGCGCACGCCGGGAAGATTAATGTGGCGACGCGAGCCCAGCATCCCCGGTGTTAACACTTCGCAACGAATGCGATTCGCGCGTTTCGATAGCACTTTCATTCGCATCATGCCGTTATCGACCAGCACGGTGTCGCCGACGCTGATGTCGTTAACCAGACCGGCGTAATTCACATCGACCGAATATTTCTCTTCACTCTTCGCGCCGCGCACGGTGAACTCCACCGTATCGCCCGGCTTCAGATTCAGTTCCGTCTTTAGATCGCCTGTGCGAATCGCGGGCCCTTGCGTATCGAGCAAAATGCCGACCGGCCGCCGCAGCTCATCCGCCAGCTTCCGAATCTGCGGCACGAGTTGGCGAACCCAATCGTGTTCCGCATGGCTCATGTTAAAACGGAAAACGTCGGCGCCGTTCTCGATCAATCGCCGGAGCACCTCCGGCTTGCTCGTGGCCGGTCCGAGCGTGCAAATAATCTTGGTCTTGCGCACTTCCGCGAGAATCTACACGCAAGATCGACATCTTCCTTCTCAGATATCGCCGGCGTCCGTCTTGTAGGAGCTTTCCACCCGCTGCGCCACGTCCCGGTAGCCGTAGTCCGCTTGTAATTTGCTTCATACAATTGAGCGCCTTTTCGCGGTCGCCCATCTGCTCGTAAACCAAGCCAAGATTGTAGACGATCTGCTTCTTCATCGCGTCCATCGATAAAATCTCGCGCGCCGCTTCCTCCAATTGTTTCATCGCCAGATCGAGCATGCCCAGTTCGCGATAACATAATCCGAGCAGATTCATCGCCTTCAATCGCGCGCCGGGATTTTGCCGCGCGCGCTGCAACTCGGGCAACGCTTCTCGATGTTGGCCCGCATTCGCGAGATGTTCGCCGAGTTCGAAGCGCAACTGCAAATCGGTCGGATTGCGATCCACTCGCTCCCGGGCGGCCTCGATCAACAATCCCGCGCGCTTCGTTTTAGCCCCGCTCAATTCCTCCGCGCGCTGCCGATAGGCCGCATCAGCGGCCGAGTGCGCCGAAAGAAATTGCTCATGGGTCGTGATCTCGCGCTCGAACTGTTTCATCTTCAAATCGGAAACCTTCCGCGCCAGGCCACTGTCGCTCCCGCTCGTTAGGTCGACGGCGTATTGATACCAAGACGCCGCCGTTTCCAAATCGTCCTTCTCCTCATTGAGCGCGCCGAGCCTTCGCGCAAGATCGACATTCTGCGGCTCGGCTTGATGCCGCGCGTAAGTCTCGGCGATCTGTTGCTCGAGTGATTCGCCGCCGAGTTTCATTCGCGTTTGCTGCTCGAGCGACACCGCCATTTCCTTGTCCTTGATCAAATCCCGGTAGCTCTCAGCTTGCGTCCAACCACCGGTCGTCATCGACGCGCGCGCCGACGCATCTTTTCCCAGCCGCAAGGCCTCCGCATCGAGCGGATCGATTTCGTTAAGGCGATTATAGATCTCCACCTCCTGGTCGCTTTCGCCCGTGGCATGAAAAAGACGCCCGAGTTCGTGCAGCACTTTCACGTCGCGCGGATTTTCCTCGAGTAAAGTGCGTAGCGCCAACACCGCGATCTCGGACCAACCCGCGGCCACGGCCGCTTCTTTTAAGACCAGGTTCGCTTGTCGATGGTACGGCTCCTCTTCCAACACCTTCTCGATCATCTCCACCGCGCGCTTCGGATCCTTCTTGATCTCGCGTTGTGCTTTCATCACCGCGAGCGGGGCCGTCGAGATATTGAAGATCGATCGCTTGGCTGCCTTGTTCTTCGTCACCTCGGCCCGCCGCAATAATTGCCGGCCGGTGAGAAACTCCGGCTCCTGTTTCAGGATTCCCTGAATGAGCGAGATGGCGTAGCCAAAGTTCCGCAGCTCGATCGCCGCGACCGCTTTTAACCAATGCGCGCGCTGCGTCTCGCTCAGTTCCTTTTCGGTCTTAACCGGCATCGCGAAGATAATCTATCATAATAGATCCAGTTGCGGCTTGTCCGTTTTCGCAGGTGGAGATGTCGATCTTTTCTTTCGCGTCTTCGGCTGCGCCACCGCCCCGTTAGGACTTTCCAGATGCGAAAGGATATCTTTGGCGCGATCCAGAATCTCCTTCGGCAATCCGGCCAGCCGCGCCACCTGGATCCCATAACTTTTGTCCGCGCCGCCCGGCACGATCTTGCGCAGAAAAATAATCTGCTCGTTCCACTCGCGCACCGCCACGTTGTAATTCGCGACGCCTTTTCGCTCCGTCGCCAGCTTGGTCAGCTCGTGATAATGCGTCGCGAACAATGTCCGCGCCTTGATTTTGTCGTGCAAAAATTCCGCCACGCTCCACGCGATCGACAATCCGTCGAAGGTCGATGTGCCGCGTCCGATCTCATCGAGAATAACGAGACTGCGCGCGGTCGCGTTGTTCACGATGTTGGCCGTCTCATTCATCTCGACCATGAAGGTTGATTGCCCGCGCGACAGATCGTCGTTCGCGCCCACGCGCGTGAAAATGCGATCGACGAGTCCGATCTCCGCGCTCGTCGCCGGCACGAAGCTGCCGACCTGCGCCATCAAAGTGATCAACGCGACCTGGCGGATGTAAGTCGATTTGCCGGCCATGTTCGGGCCGGTGATGATCGCCAGTCGGATTTTTTCTCCGTCAAGATCGACATCGTTAGGCACGAACTTCTCTTCGACCAGGTTTTGATCCAGCACCGGATGTCTTCCGTCTTTAATCACGAGCCGCAGCGAATCATTCAACACCGGCCGGCAGTAATGGAACAGCCGCGCCGTCTCCGCCAGCGAGCACACAACATCGACAATCGCGATCGCGTCCGCCGTCTGCTGGATGGATCCGAGTTCGCGCAGCGTTTCATCGCGAAGTTTATGAAACAATTCGTACTCGAGATTCCGCGCCCGCTCGTCCGCGCCGAGAATTTTTCCCTCGATTTCCTTCAACTCCGGCGTGATGAAACGCTCACCGCCCGCGGTCGTCTGCTTGCGCGTGTAATGGGCGGGAGCGCTGGCCAGATTCGATTTCGTGATTTCGATGAAATAACCGAAGACCGAATTGTAGCGGACCTTAAGCGACTTGATCCCGGTCGCCGTGATTTCGCGCTCCTGTAATTCGGTAATCCAATTTTTTCCGGCGCGCGATGCCTGTCGCAGCTGGTCAAGATCGACATCGTAACCGTCGCGAAAAATCCCGCCCTCTTTCAACGCGAACGGCGGCTCATCCGCCACTGCGGCGGTAAGCTTCGCCGCCAACTCCGGCATCTCGCCGATCTCGCTCTGCAAATGTTGCGCGAGCGACTTTACTTCGCTCGCTTCTTTTCCGAATCCGATGCGGTCGAGCAACGTCTGTAATTCGCGTTTCAGCTTCGGAATTTGTTGCAGTGAAGTTTTCAGCGCGACGAGATCGCGCGCATTGCCGGAAGCCTGACTTAATCTTCCGACAGCGCGCTCGATGTCGCGGATCGCTTTCAACTCCGCGCGCAATCCGCCGAGCACGTCCGGCTCGTGCAAAAGATCGACAATCATCTGTTGGCGCCATTCCAGTTCCTTGAGGTGACGCAGCGGCTGCAAAATCCACGAACGCAATTTGCGTCCGCCCATCGGCGTGACGGTACGATCGAGCACTGCGAGCAAGCTCGTGTCACGTGCGCTGCGCGATTCGACCAGCTCCAGGTTAATCTGCGTCGCCGCGTCGATGACTACGTACTCGTTCGTCGCGTCGCACTTTAACGACGCGAGATGATCGATCTTCCTCCGCAGTTGATGCTTGAGGTAATGAACGATTGCGCCCGCGGCGCCGATGGCCGCCGGCATGTCGGTGCAACCAAAACCGTCGAGCGATTTCACTTTGAAATGTTCGCAGAGCGTGAAGCGGGCGTGCTCCGGCAGGAACGCGTAGCTGTCGTATTCGAGCGCGCGCGCCATTTCGCCGAGCGCACTTTTTTGTTCCGCGCTGATCAACAATTCCGACGGCGCCACCCGCGCAAGTTCGTCGACGAGCGATTGTCGATCTTGCAATTGGGCCAGGCGAAACTCGCCCGTCGTTAGGTCGGCGTAGGCAAATCCGTAGACGCCGCTGTCGAGGTAAACCGCGCCCAGATAATTGGCGCGCTTCGCTTCCAGCAAATCCAGCTCGCTCACCGTCCCCGCGGTAATGATCTGTGTGATGTCGCGCTCGACGATGCGTCCCGGCTGCGGCTCGCTCGTCTGATCGCAGATGGCAACGCGCTTGCCCGCTTTGATCAGCTTCGCGATGTAATTCGGAGCCGCGTGATAAGGCACGCCGCACATCGGCACTTCATTGCGCTTGGTCAGCGCGACATTCAAAATCCCGGAAGCCTCTTTCGCGTCCTCGAAAAAGAGTTCGTAAAAGTCGCCTAGCCGGAAAAACAACAACGTATCGGCCGGAATACTTCCGCGCAGCCGTTGATACTGCTGCATCATCGGAGTAAGCGCGTCGGCCATTACGAAACCTTGGAATCAGGGAAACTGAATTGCGAGTTTCGAATTCGAAAACGCCTATCCCGGGAGCCTTGGCACTTGTTTTGCTCGCTATATCGTCTTAGTATCGACGCATGACGACTCTCTCTCCAACGCAGGCCCGAGTAAATCTCTCTTCGCTCTTAAAGCGGGCGGCCAACGGAGAAGATATCGGAATCCTGCACGGCGACAAAGTGATCGCGCTGCGCCCGGTCGCGATTCATGCCGATGATTACGCCTTGCGGGAGTACGGAGTCACTCCGGCGGAGCTAGACCAGTTCGTCAAGCGTTCCGATCGTCAAGTTAATCGCGAGCGCCGGAGCGGTAAGATCAAGAAGTACAGCGGCAACCTCGAGGCAGATCTTGCAGGTTGATCTCTCGGAATCTTTTCGCTGCGACGTCCGTAAGCTGTCCAAAGCGCGTCGACGCGATGTCGGGCGCGCAATCGATGCGGTCCGTGACGGCTTTGGCCAACCGCACTTTCATTCCGGGGTCGGGATTCGTCGGCTTCGCCGGAATTATTTTGAGTGTCGCGCCGGGCTTGATCTGCGCCTGGTGTTTCGCGCGGAACGCGGCCGATTGACATTCACGGCAGCGGGCGATCACGACGCCATCCGCAAATTATTGAAAGCAATTTAGCGCTCCGACTCATCTTCTCTTCAGTCCCGCAGCGTATTCATCCCGAGCCGGATGATGCGCTCGATCAACTGCGGATATGGCAGGCCCGCTTTCGCGGCCGATTGCGCGAAGTCCTCGTCTTCGGCGAGGTGAGCATTCGGATTTGCCTCAATGAAATAGAGTTCGTTATTCGCGGTCAGCCGCAGATCGATCCGCGCGTAACCGTCGATCGTGAGCAAACGGTAAATGCGTTTGCACGTCTCTTCGATTTGCGCGACCAGCGCCGGCTCGAGTCCTTCGGCAAACTGATATTGCAGGCCCCAGCGTTTGCGATATTCCTCGTCCCACTTCGATTTGTAGGTCGCCATTTTCGGCTCGTTCGCGGGCACTTCGCGAAAGATCAGCTCGCGAATCGGGAAAACGGTCAGCCGCGTATTGCCCATCACGCTGACGTAAAGTTCACGGCCCTCGATGTATTGTTCGGCGATCACGTCGGCATCGTGTTTCTCGTGAATGAACGTGACGCGCTCGCGAAAAGCCTCGTCCGTTTCCACGAACGACGCCCGAGAAATTCCGTAGGACGCTTCTTCTTTCACCGGCTTGACCACGATCGGGAACTTGAGCCGCCGCGGCCGCGCCGGGCGTTGTCCGCGCGGAATGATGACGAACTCCGGCACGTGAATGTGATGATAGCCGAGGATTTTTTTCGAGATGCCCTTGTGCTTGCAAAGGACCAGGCCGGTCGATCCGCAACCGGTGAAGGGCACGTCCTGCATTTCGAAAAACGAAACGATGTTCTGATCGAACCCGCGATTGTTTTTAAACTGGTCGACCAGGTTGAAAAGAACATCCGGCGCGAACGCTTCGATTTTTTGCCGGAGAAGATCGAGATCGTCGAAGATGGCGAGATGCTCGGTCGGAAATTCGAGTTTGCCGAGCGCGGCTAGGACGTGCGCCTCCGTTTTCCAATCCTCCGTCTTCATCTCCTTGCTCAGATCCTGGTCGATCTTGGTCGGCCGGATGGCGTCGAACAGGGCGAGGACTTTCGGTTTCTTTTTCACGATTCTTTATTTCGTGCGTTTGAACTTACCGGTGAAAAGATAATTCATCACCAGCGTGGTGATGAAAGCGGTCACGCGAAAATTCATTTGCGGATCGTCATTGAGCACGTGCAACTCCAGTTCGTCGCAGCGGTCGATCAATCGTGCGAGCAATTTGTTCACCCGAAATTTTTTCTCGTTCGTCCACTGGCAGACCGAATTCATCAATCGCCGCCGCCGCAGCCGTAGATACGAACTCGCTTTGATTCGCCCCGGTCCCGCCGACGCCGCGAAAAGTTGTCTAAGATCGACATCGTAAAAGTCCGGATAGGTGTCTTCGTAAAGTTTCCGTTTGCGCGCGTAATAGGTTTTGAGTTTTACGTTCAGGCAATTGTAGTCCGTCACCCGATACACCGGTGCATGCACCGGCGATTTGCCGGCGAGCGAACGCATTAACTCATCGATGTATTCCAGTTTCTTCAGCGCCCGCCAACCCGCGTAATGTTTCCGCCAGTCCAATCCCGGCGTCAGCCAAATCGCGAAGGTCTCCGCGAAATCCTCGTCCGGATGCGCCTGCGCGTACCAATCCTCCAGATGCATCACATAACTGCGGCTGAACGGCCGCGGCCGATACGTTGTCGGCGTCCCTTCGCGCGAGGTGTGCCCGAAAAACTTTTGCCACTTTTTCTTCCGCTGCAGTTGATAGGCGTAGCTGTAAGCGTGCGCCGCTTCATGCCGCATCAACTTCATGAACCAATCCGCCGTCTCGCCCTCGACCTCGAGCATCATCGTTCGCTCGAGCGCGCGCAGCCGATCGTGCACCAGAAAAAACGGAACAAAAATCGCCGGGACCCCGATCGGCACAAACCATTCATCGCCGATGTGACACGGCGGATGAAATGTCAATCCTTTCGCCGAAAGCTCGTCGTAAAGCTGCCGAACAAGCGGCTCAAGCGTCGTCTCATCGAGCCGCAAGCCGAGATTGGAAATGCGACGCTCGAGAAGTTGCTCGTCGCTTAACGATGCCCAATCGGCTGATTCCATCTCGCGCACGGTAGCCTGCGCGAATCAGGAATCCAAGGAAGCAGGAAATTGATCCGGGTAGCGCACGCGTCCCGCGTGTGGTTTTCGACGTCTCGCCGACGATCAGTTCGAAGTTTACGGATGGATAATCGCGATCGTCCGGATGTTCGCCGAAATAATCTGGGATTACGCCCTTAGTTTGGGCAAGGTGCGCAGTTTGTGCAATCCGGTGTTGGCGTTGCGCGCCGATTAAACTCCGACGGTCCGGCGGACGCAGGCGCGATAAACCCATATCATCAACACAACTTGCAGCGGGAGCCGCAACCACAGCATCCAATTGGGAAGCGCGTGACCGGCGATCACCATTCCCGTTGCGATCGCCTGAATGTTTGCGGGAAAAACGGCGAGCAAAAGCGCGAGCAAAAACCAGCCAGCCAATTTCCTTGTCTGCGAAAAGAGCACGCCAACGCCACCGGCAATTTCAGCGGCGCCGCTGAGCGCGACCAACTGCACAGGCCACGGGAAATACGGCGGCATGATCGACAAATAAATCTTCGGTGAAACGAAATGATTCACACCGGCCACGACGAAAAAAAGCGCGAGCAATATTCGCGAGAAATTCACGAGCAAACCTCGACGCCTTCCGTCGCGGTGCGGCGAAGGTAAAGATCGCTCAATCGCTTCGTCATCGGACCGATCGAGCCGTTGCCGATTGAGCGATTGTCGATCTTAACCACACCGGCGAGTTCGCCCATCGTTCCGGTGCAAAACATTTCGTCCGCGCTGTAAACATCGACCGGCGACAAATCCGCTTCGACGCAGCGTATTTTTTCGGCGGCGCTAATCTCCATTACTGTCGCGCGGGTGATTCCTTCCGGGCACGCCACCACCCGGCTCGTGGCCAGATCGCCTTTGCGCACGATGAAAACGTGCGTCGCGTTGGTCTCGGCCACGAAACCGCGGGTGTCGAGCATGAGCGCGTCATCCGCGCCGGCATTGTTCGCTTCGATCTTGGCCAGAATCGAATTCAACAAATTCGCGTGATGAATTTGCGGATCGAGAATTTCCGGCGGCGGCCGGCGAATCTTACTCGTGATTAAGGTCAGCCCGGTCTTTGCGTAGACCGGCGCCTTATGTTCCGCGAGCACGATCAAGGTCGGGCCGCTTTGATTGAGCCGCGGATCCATTCCCGAAGTGATCTTCACTCCGCGCGTCAACGTGAGGCGAATATGTACGCCGTCGCGCATCTTATTTGCCGCGAGCGTGCGTTTGATTTCGTCGACGATTTTTTCGCGCGGCGGAAGATCGACAATCGCTAATGCGCGGGCCGAGCGCTCGAGCCGATCGAGATGTTCGTGCAACTTGAAGATGCGCCCATCATAGACGCGCAATCCTTCCCATACCGCATCGCCGCCTTGCACCGACGAATCGAACGGACTCACGCCCGCTTCATCGCGATGCTCCAGCCGACCGTTGATGTTCACGATCAGATCGCGATTCTTCTCGTTGAAAGTCTGAAGCATCTTATTCGTCCACAGATTACACAGATTTTCGCAGATTCTTCAGAACGCCCCGTTAAAATCTGCGTAAATCTGTGGATAAAAACTCTTCAACGTAGCCGGTCGGCGTACAACTGATCGTAACATTCACGGCATCGCTCATAGATCCCGCGCAACTCTTGCGGCACCGAGATTTGCTTGGCTTTAGCCGGCTGGAACGATGTCGATCTTGCCACCTCATCGTACCAATGTTTCGCCCACCGTCCGTCGGTCTCACGCAATCCCGCCGGCCACGACAACATCGCTTCATCGAATTCAACCCCGACCGCTTCGCATAATAATCCCAAAGTCTTTCGCGGATTCTCCAGCGCCTCACGCGCGTCAATCACCGGCGGTGCGGCATTGGTCTGCCGAACCAAACCGAAGATCTCGAGCTGTTGGACAAAGCCAAGGTCTTCCAGCGCAAGATCGACATCGTTCTTTTTTATATATGAGGCGATGACTTCGGCGGGATCGCGAATGAGGAAACAATTCGTGACCTGGCGCAGCCAAGCTCGATCCACCGATGGGAGCAGATGATGCGTCATCTGTTTTTGATAAAAGATGCGGCGGTCATTGGGAATCGGGCCGACCAGCTGCGCTATCACTTTGCTGGAATCCGTTTCGGTTTGCGCGACAACTTCTTTTGCGCCTGGATGATCTTTCCCCGTGGTCTGCAAATAGAATCCGTAGAACGGCTCATCGACGACAGCGGTGTCGCTCCGATTTCCCCACGCCCGCATCATCGCCGTGGAAATATTTCGCGGCCCCGACCACATGGCGATGCGAATGGATGCGCGTGATTCGCTCATCCCTGAGCATTACCTCACGCGAGGCGAATGGAGCGAGCCAATCGCAAAAAAAACCTACGACGAGAATTTTCCGTAGACCGCCAGCAAGTGATAATAGCAGGCGTTCTTCGAATGGTAATCGCTGACGAAACCGTCTTTCGTTCTGATCTCGACGTGGCCGCGGCTCTTGTTTCCGTAAACCAATACCGCGCCTAACGGAGCCGAATAGGGATCGCGCATCGACAATCGCTTAAAGCCGTAATCGCGCACCAACTCATCCCCCGCTTCCGCGGCATAGGCGGTTTTGGGGTAGGAATTAATCACGCCCGCGGCCACGAGGGCGTGCTTCACATAATGCCAGCAGCGTCCCTTTGATTTCGCATTTGATTGTTCCTGAGCAAAACTGGCAGCACGCCGAAGGCGCGGATCAATCCGCGGATCGACCTTGGCGGGGGCGTGGGTCAGCGGAAAACGAACGATGCCGGCCGAAGCCATGTGGCCCCACTTATCTTTATAATAGAAGCGCGAATTCGATTCACCGAGCGTCGCCGACCTGACGTGAGTCGCCGAGGCCGCAAGAGAGGAACCGCACAAGAGAATCACAAGACAGAGGCGTCGCATGGCGCCTTCCTATCGCAGGGAATGTACCATGCACAAGCGTTTTGACTGATTGATTCATCCGGATTTGCGCTCCGTCTTTTCGTCGCTTATCAACGAGCTATGGCTAAACGCAACGGATCAGCAGTTTGGGAAGGCACGCTCAAAGGCGGCAAAGGAACGATGAAGCTCGGCAGCGGCGCGTATGAAGGCCCCTATTCATTCTCTTCGCGGTTCGAGGAAGGAACTGGAACGAATCCCGAGGAACTCATCGGCGCTGCGGAGGCCGGTTGTTTCTCGATGGCGCTTTCTTCAAATCTCGAAAAGGCCGGCCATCCGCCCACACGCATTCAAACGACCGCAACCGTGAAGCTGGAGATGGTCGACGGCGGACCGAAGATCACTTCCATCGAGCTCGATTGTCAGGCCGAAGTTCCCGGAATCGACGACGCGAAATTCCAGGAGGCTGCGAACCTGACCAAACAAAAATGTCCGGTCTCAGTCGCGCTTTCCGGCACGACGATCAATCTAATCGCCAAGCTCCTGTAGAGGCCGCCGTCCCCGGCGGCAAGATCGACAATCAGCCGTCTATGATTTCGCGTAAATGCCCAACAACGGCCGCGGCGAAGGAACACGCGATTTGAAATCGCTCACGAAACCGTCCTGCGTCCGAATCTCGACGTGGCCCGCCGCTTTGCTCGCGCCATAAACCAGCACCGAGCCGACCGGCGCTTTGAATGGATCGCGCACCGGCAATTTTTTGAAACCGTAGTGGCTCGTCAGTTCGCCGCCCGCTTCTTTAGCGTTGGCCGTGCCGGGATACGAGTTGACCGCGCCGGAAGCGAGCAGCGCTTCCTTCACATATTGCCAGCAACGAGCCCGCGAATGCGCGTGCGCCCGCTCTTGCGCGATCGTCGCCGCCTTCGCCAATTTCGGATCGAGTTTGCGGTCCACTTTCGCCAGCGGATGCTCGATCTTCTTCGGCTGAAAATTGGTTACAACGTCGACCGACTGCGTCTTTCCGGACGCGTCTTTGAAATTGAATTTGGGGGCTTTCGAGGCATCGACCGCAGCGGCGTTCAGGCCACTCGCGCAGATGAATGAAGCAGTGACTACGGCAAGGAGGGGGGTAATTTTCAGCATGGGGGACGCGCCATATCGAGCAGGATGGTGGCCTTCGCAAATACTTTTTTTCGTAAAAAGTCACTTAATTTTTGGGCCCTGAGCTCCACCCGGATTTTCGAGTAAATTCCGACGTGCCTTCCCAAGATCGACATGTCACTGCCTACGCCCCGGGACGGGTAGAATTGCTCGGAAATCACACCGATTACAACGAAGGCGTCGTGCTCGGCGCGGCCATCGACCGCGGCCTGACCATCAGCGGCAGAGCGCGCGATGACGGATTGATCTCGCTAAGATCGAAATCGAGGGAACCGATCGATGTCGCGGTGGCGGAGTTGCAGCCGCAAACCGGAGAAAAACGCTGGGCCAACTACCCCCTCGGCGTCGCGGCGGAATTGATCGCTCGCGGAACTCCGATTCGCGGCTTTTCCGCGAAGATCGACAGCGACATTCCGGCCGGCATTGGACTTTCCAGTTCCGCGGCCTTCGAAGTCGCGACGGCGTTTTTTCTCCTCAAACTCTACCAACGCGAATTGCCGCTGCTGGACATTGCGAAGATTTGCCAAAAGGCCGAACACACTTTCGCCGGCGTGAAATCGGGATTGCTCGATCAAGTGATGTCGATCTTCGGCAAAGCCGATCACGTTATCTTCTTTGATTCGCGCACGGAAGAAGTGCGCACGATTCCGTTTCCGAAAGATTTAGCGCTGATCATTGCCGAATCGGAAACGAAGCGCGAACTCGTTAGCGGCAAATACAACGAACGTCGCGAGGAAACCCGCGCGGCTGCGCAAGCGCTCGGCGTGCACGCGCTGCGCGATGTTTCGTTAGCCGATCTGAATCAACATGTCGATCTTGCACCGGTCTTGCGACGTCGCGCGGCGCATGTCATTGGCGAAAACGAACGCGTTGGGCGCGCGCTGGAATTGCTCGAAGCCGGAGACGGAATCGGACTCGGCGAATTGATGAACGCTTCGCACGAAAGTTCGCGCACCAACTTTGAGAACAGCAGCATCGAACAAGATCTACTTGTCGATCTTGCGCGAGAAATTCCGGGCGTGCTCGGTTCTCGCCTAACGGGCGGCGGATTTGGCGGCGCCACCGTCACGCTCTGTTCACGCGATAAGGCCGAAGACATCGCGAAAACGTTGCGCGCCGCATTGGCAAATCGAATCTTTATCTGTCGGGTTGCCGGCGGCGCCCGTTAGCGGTTATATCGCGACATGAAGACGACGAGCCGCCGCCATTTCATCAAACTCTCCGCCATCGCGGGCGCGTTTGCTCTCTCCGCAAGATCGACATCTCTATTCGGGGAACCAACGGTGAAACCACTGCGCATCCTCATTCTCGGCGGCTCCGGCTTCACCGGGCCACATCAAATCCGCTACGCGCTTAGCCGCGGACATAAGGTAACGACGTTCAATCGTGGCAAAACGCACCCGGGCGAAATGCCTAACGAAGTCGAACAATTGCTCGGCGATCGCAACGGCAAACTCGACGCGTTGAAAGATCGACAATGGGATGTGGTCATTGATAACCCAACGACCTTGCCGGCCTGGGTGCGCGATGCCGCGCAAGTGTTGAAAGGAAATGTGGAGCGGTACGTGTTCATCTCCACCATTTCGGTTTACGGCGAGACGACGACCGGAGTGGATGAAACCGCGTCGACCGAGAAATACACCGGGCCTGATCCCTATAAGGAGACGCTCGAAGCAATGAAAGCGTCCGGCTTCAAAACCTACGGAGCACTCAAGGCGTTGTCGGAAAAGGAAGCGGAGAAATGGTTTCAGGGAAAAGCATTGATCATCCGGCCGGGTCTCATCGTCGGCCCGCGCGATGAAACCGATCGCTTCACTTATTGGCCGGTGCGGATCGATCGCGGCGGCGAAGTGCTCGCGCCCGGAACGCCTAACGACCCCGTCCAATTCATCGACGGGCGCGACCTGGCCGAATGGACCATCCGGATGGTAGAGAATCGCGAGACCGGAACATTCAACGCGACCGGGCCGGCCCAGCCGCTCGGCGTTGGGACGATGCTCGATGGGATTAAGAACGCGTTGAAATCGAATGCGAAGTTTACCTGGGTAAAAGAGGATTTTCTCAAAGCACAAAAGGTGGAGGCGTGGTCGGACATGCCGGTGTGGACCGGGCAAGAGAGCGGATTGGCGCGGACGAATATCAGTCGCGCGCTTGCGAAAGGTTTGACCTGCCGGCCGCTGGCCGAGACCGCGCGCGACACGCTCGCGTGGTTCAAATCCCAATCGCAAGATCGACAAACACATTTGAAAGCTGGGCTCAGCGCTGAGCGCGAACCCGAAGTTCTGGCGGCATGGCACAAGCGAAAATAAAACGGCTCCTCGGCCACGTCGTCGACGTCAAACCAGGCGAGATCCGCGCGCTCTGGCTCAGCTTTTTCTTTTTCTTCGTCATCCTCGCCGGCTACTACGTCATCCGGCCGATTCGTGATAACATCGGCGCCAATAACTTTGAGAACCTTTGGTGGATGTTCACCGTCGTTCTGGTGGCGATGATCTTCGCGAACGCGCTCTTCTCCGCCGTCGTGGCGCGCATGCCGCGGAGAAAATTTATCCCGATCGCTTACCGATTTTTTATCGCGAACCTGATCATTTTTTTCGCGCTCATGCGTTTCATTCCTCCGGGCAAGCAACCGTGGGTGGATGGCGCTTTTTTCGTATGGGTCAGCGTCTTTAATCTTTTCGTCACGGCCGTCTTCTGGTCATTCATGACGGATTTGTTCACCACCGAACAGGGCAAGCGCCTCTTCGGATTCATCGCCGTCGGGGGCTCGTTAGGCGGAATTTTGGGGCCGATCATCACCGCGTCTCTGGTTCGCCAGGTCAGCACCGGGGTGTTGTTATTGATTTGCGCCGCCATGCTTGAAGTCGCGGCGCAGTGTGTGCGTTTCTTTCCCGCGGAATTGCGAGCGCAAGATCAACAATCTTCCAGTCGTCCGGATGAATCCGCGAGTGCGGAGAAACCGATCGGCGGCAGCATCTGGGAAGGTGTTACACACATTTGCCGCTCGCCTTACCTCTTTGGCCTTTTCCTCTTCATTCTGCTCTACACCCTCACTTCGACGTGGACCTACTTCCAGCAAGCGGAGCTCACCAAGATCGGCTTCGCCGACCGCGCGGCGCGCACGGCGTTTTTTGCGAAGCTCGATCTCTCGGTCAATACGCTCACGCTGTTCCTGCAAATCTTCCTGACCGGACGGCTCATGAAATTTCTTGGCGTGACCGTTACGCTGTTGTTCATGCCGGTCCTGAGCTTATTCGGTTTCGCCGCGATGGGCTTCACGCCGGTGCTCCTCGTTCTGGCAGTCTTTCAGGTCGCGCGGCGCGCGAGCACGTTCGCTTTTATGCGACCGGCGCGGGAGGTTCTGTTCACGGTGTTACGCCGTGAAGACAAATATAAGGCGAAAAGCTTCATCGATACATTTGGATATCGCTGCGGCGATCAGATCGGCTCGTTGTCCTACAAAGGACTACAGGAGCTGGGACTTGGCTTGAGCGCGATTAGCTATGTCGCGGTACCCGTCGTCGCGGGCTGGTGCGCGCTCGGCGTGTGGCTCGGGCGGAAACAGGCGACGATGACGCAGCCGCGAAGCGAAAGTCAGACTTGAGCGATTTGGTGGGCGGCTTCCAGCGCGCTCTGCAAATCAGCGCGAGCAGAGTCGGACTGTTTCTTTTCCCAATGCACGATGGCCTGGCGCAGCAGCGCTGTGACTTTATCGGGTAGTGGATATTGTTCCTCATCCAGCAACGTGCGCGCGTCGCTGATTGCGCCAGAAATATCGCCGCGCTTCAGTGCCGTGGCGATCAACGGCCAGACCGCCAGCCAATCGAGACTGTAGGGATCTTCCATTCCATGCCAAAGCTCGAGCGCGGCGCGGCCAAGCGTCTCCGCCTCGGCCAGTTTTTCCTCGCGCCACGCGACCCAGGCGAGATTTGCTTTCGCCATCGCGACGTATTCGACCATCCCGATTTTCGTTGCAAGCTCGACGGTGTCGACCGCGTACTTGCGCGCAAGATCGACATCTCTAGCGCGGCGATGCGCGACGGCCAGATAAGTCAGGCAACGCGCTTGAATGACGGCGTCGCCCACGCGGCGCGCTAAATCGAGGGCTGCTTCGCC
Source organism: Spartobacteria bacterium (assembly GCA_040002925.1). Classification (GTDB taxonomy): domain Bacteria; phylum Verrucomicrobiota; class Verrucomicrobiia; order Chthoniobacterales; family UBA10450; genus JAJPGZ01. The sequence continues at coordinate 32,566 of JBDUDM010000005.1, forward strand.
ATGCTGCACCGCGTCGTCGAAATTTCCCCGCCACAGATTAATGAGCCCAAGCGTAAAACGGACGTGCGCTGTCTCCGATAAATTGGCGGAGCCTTCGCTCTCGGAAATGGCGAGCTTGGCCAGCTCCAGGCACTCTGCGGAGGGATGATAGCGAGAGGCGCTTAGAAGCGATAACGCCTGCATGAGGAAAAATTTTCCGCGTTGGATCGGCGTACCGCGTTCCGTCACAGCGACGCGGTATTGTTGCCCGAGCGCCCTCATCTCTTCCGCCAATCCCTGCCAGTAAAGCAGATGCATTCGTTCCAACTGGATTTGCACCTTCTCCTCCCACCACTCGTCGACTTGGTGAGTCGGGGCAGCACCGAGTTCGCCGTCGGCCGCGTCGTAGCCAGTCTGGGATTCCTCGTAATGGCGCTGCAGGCTGTGGCTGGATCCAGTTTTTCGAAAAAGACGCGAGCGCAATATCCGCTCGTCGTTAGGCGCATGCGAACGGCCGCCTGCGAACGCCACCCGCGCTTCGTCGTGTGCGCCCATGAGCGTAAGCACATCGCCCAGCCCTTCGTAGAGCTGCGCCGCCGCCGCTTGGATCGACATCTTCTCTTTGGCCGAGTCCATTCGCTCCCACTGCGCAATGGCCGCGCGGTATAGATCGACCGCTTCGGTATTGGCAAACGTGCGCTGCGCGCGCTCGGCCGCTTTTCCGAGATACTTCGCCGCATCGGCCGACGCTTCCGCGCGTTCGAAGTGATAACCTAACGTCGCGGCCAGCTCATCCAGCCGGCTGGGAAAAAGTTGCTCCAGCGCGCGTGCGGTCAGGCCGTGCAATTCTTTGCGCGTCGCGCGCAACAACGATTCGTAGGCGACGTCGTGTGTGATGGCGTGTTTGAAAATGTATTCATCTTCGTGAAGCGATGCGGTCTCGGAAGCGTTCTGCTCGCGGGATTGAATGAACGCGCGCCGCTGCAATTCCTCGAGCGAACGCGCCAGCCCGCCGCCGGCGCTGCCATCATTCTCGTGCAATCGCGCGAGCACCGTTCGTTGAAATACACGACCGATTACCGCCGCTTTTTGTAACGCCCTTTTATTTTCCGGCAGGAGCCGATCGATACGCGCACTCAACACTTCTTGTAGCGTGTCCGGGACATCGACAGCCTGAACTTCCCGCACCAAGCGCGCACCTTCCTCATCCAGCGAGATCACGCCCGCGTCCAGCAATGATCTCAATAATTCCTCGATAAAAAATGGGTTTCCCTCGGCGCGGGCGACAATCAGCTTCCGCATTTTCTCCGACAGATTGTCGATCTTGAGCAACGCTCCGGCGAGCGCGTCACTTTGAGCGCTATCCAGCGGTCGCAATTCGATTCTGCGCCAATGCTCCGCGTAGCGTTCGTCCATCTCGTCCAAAAATTTCAATCCACGGCTCTCCTCCGTTCGCGCGGCGAAAAGGAGAAGTAACGGAACCTCGCGGATGAGAGGGATCATCTGCTCGATGGTTTGTAATGACGAAGGGTCACCCCAGTGCAGGTCCTCGCAGACCAGCACAAGCGGGTTTTGCATCGCGCAGGCGCGCACATAATCGCGGACCGATTGCAAAATGCGGCTCTGCAGCGCTTCGCTCGAAAGAAATTTTACGCGCTCTTCCATCCGCTCGTCGAGCGGCAGCTCCAGGAGCCGCGCCAGATACGGGAAAATCTCATCCAGTTTTTCGCCGAACAGCGGCTGCAAATTTGCGCGCAGCGCCTCGGCCATCACCACCGGCGCGGCGTCCGCATTAATGCCGAGCAAATTGAATATAAGTTCGCGGACGAGCCAGTAACTTTGCCCAGCGGTGTAAGAAAGGGCGCGCCCTTCTGCCCAACGCGTTTTGTCTCCGGCCAACTTCCGCGCCTCCTCCAGCAATCGACTCTTGCCCAGCCCCGCTTCTCCTAAGATCGACAACGCACCGCCGCGGCCATCGTGCAGATGAGCGAGCGCTTCGCGAATTCGCGCGAGCTCAACCTCGCGACCTACCAAAGGAGCTTGCAACCCCTCGATCCCGCGGCCACGCGCCGGCATCGCCTTCAAGCCAATGAGTCGATGCACCTGCACCGGCTCTTCCTTGCCTTTGAGATTGAGCGGCGGCAGCGCTTCAAAGTCGAATAGCTTTGCGGTTGCCCGACAGGTATTCGGCCCGACGAAAATTTCTCCGGTGACAGAAGCGTCTTCCAATCGCGCCGCCAGATTCACCGCATCGCCCATCACCGAATAATCACGACGTCCCTCCGCGCCGACACTGCCCGCGATGACGCGTCCAGTATTGATACCGAGGTGCATGCCGAGATTCGTGCCGTGGATTTGATTAAACGCACCCATCGCCTCCATCATTTCGAGCGCGGCGCGCAACGCGCGTTCGGGATCGTCCTCATGCGCGATCGGCGCGCCAAAGAGCGCCATGATTTCGTCGCCGATGAATTTGTCGATCGTCCCATCGTACTTGCGCACGATCGGCACCAGATGATCGAAGCAGGCATTGATGAGTCGCCTAACTTCTTCCGGGTCCAGGCTCTCCGACAATGCCGTAAATCCCGACACATCGGCGAAAAGAATGGTGACGAGTTTTCGCTCGTCGCCAGCCATTTGTTCCGACGCGCCGGTTCTTAACTGAGAGAGCTGCGTTCGCAACGCCGCCAACGCAGAATCGACAACGGCATCTCCAAGCGTCCCGCGTTGCGCTTCAAGTCCCGCGATCGCGGCGTTCCACTTCTCCGCTTGTTCGTCAGTTGAGGCCATGAGGTTCGCGCTGTTTTATCCTGCCCATGCCGACTAATCGAGCCGTCTTTCCCGTCGCCCAAAGGCGTTTGCCGTTGATTTCAACGCCCGTTACGAAATGATGGGAGCATGGCTGCCGCTATCGCGCCGCGTGTGCGCACGGAAGTGCAGGTGATGTTTTTCGATACCGATTGCGGTGGCGTCGTGCATAACATTGCCTATCTGCGCTTCGTCGAAATTGCGCGAACGCTGCTCGCGGAAGAGCTCGGTCTTCCGCTTGCCGAAATGGCGGAAACGCAACGCTATCCCGTTGTCGTGCGGACGGAGATCGATTATCGACGCTCGGCCAAGCTGGCGGACAAGCTTGTCGTGGAAGGATGGCTCGATCGCTTGGAACGCGTGCGTTTCTGGTGCGGGTTCAAGATCGTTAGGCCAGCGGACGACACTTTAATCGCGGAATGCCGGCAAATGCTGGCGCTGATCGAGATGCCCGCGGCAAAACTACTGAGGCTGCCGGAAACGTGGGACAAATATCGCTCGAATGAAGATGTCGATCTTGCGAAGGGAGCGCCGCGACCGGCCTAACGAGACATGGTTGCCGGCACCCGCGCTTTCGGGATTCAGGAAACGTTGCTCGATCCGCCGGCGTTGACTCCGCCGCCGACGCGCCACGCCCTTTTCGTTTTCTGTATTGCGCTGGCGATGTTGTTGCATGTGGCGACGATCGGTTCGGGCGATCTCTATTCCGAGACGGAAGGTCAGTACGCCGGCGCCGCGCGAGAGATGGTCGCGACCCAGCAATGGCTCCTGCCGACGAACGAAGGCATTCCGCGTCTGCAAAAGCCGCCGCTGCTTTACTGGCTGATCACGGCGTCATTCAAAATATTCGGAGTGACCGCGACGGCCGCGCGCGTTCCGATTGCGCTCGCCGTCGTTGTCACTGTTGCGCTTATCTTTCTCATCGGCGAACGGCTGACCGACTACTGGCGCGGATTTCTGGCGGCGGTGATTTACCTTTCGATGTGCGGGACGTTTTTGCTCGCGCGCATCGTCATGCCGGAGCCGGTTTTCACGGCGCTGATCGCGGGGGCAATGCTTTGCGCAATCGGCGGATACCAACGTCGCAAACATCGGCGCACGTGGTTTTTTGGTTTCTGGCTATGCGTCGCGGTCGCGTGCCTAACGAAGAGCCTGCTCGGCCTGGTTTACCCGGTGGCCATCGTTGCGTTGATGGCGGTGTTCTACCGCGAGGCGCGATTGCGTTTTCGTGCGTTGATTCACTGGCAGTACTTGTCGATCTTCGCCGTCATTGTCGCGCCCTGGCACATTTGGGCTGAGCTGCATTTCCCCGGATACATTCGTCACCAGATCGGCACGGAATGGATCGGGCACATGGCTGGATGGTCCGACACGCTGCACGATTTCACCGGCACAGCGCGGCTCGAATTCGCGGCAATGCATCTGGCCTGGCTTTTCCCCTGGTCGCTCGCGCTGCTCCCGGGAATTGTGTTCGCGTGGCGACGCATCATGCGCCCGTCCGAGATCGAGTTTTCCGATGCGCTGCCGTTATGCTGGATGGGCGTCGTGTTTGTCCCGCTGCTACTGCTCGGGCAACGCCAGGATTATTATTCGATGAGCATGTGGCCTGCGTTTGCGCTCTGGGCCGCAATCGCGTGGGAACGGATGCCGGGAAAATTCCGCGCGGTCGGTGTGGCGATTATCGCGACGCTCGGTCTCGTCATTGTTTGCGCTCCGTGGTTGATCAAAATGCAACAGGGCGCGCCTAACGACTGGGGTGACATGGACGCGCGTTGGACGGCGTGGCGCGCCGTGCGCGATATCCCCGCTTCCACCTGGCTCGATTTCCGGATGATGTTCATCATCACGGGCACGTCGTTGCTGCTGTTGTCCCTGGTCGCGCTTTACTTTCTTCGAATTGAGCGCAGTCGCCTCGCCGCTCTCGCCATTGCCGCCGCCATGATTCCGGTAGGACTGAGCATGATCGATGGCGTCGCTCGGATGGCTCCTTATTTCTCGCTCGCCGATGCCGCGCGCTTCCTCAATCCCAAGCTCAGCTCGACTGAAAAAATCGTTTTCGAGGGTCCTCTCGATGACGCGAGCAGCCTGGTCTTCTATTTGAAAAAGAGATTTTTCCTGCTCGACCAAAACCGACAGAAAGAAGCGCCGTTCGGCTCGGGCAAGATCGACATGTTCGTCGATCAGGGGGCGCTATTAGAGAAATGGGCCAGCCCGGAAATCGTTTATCTGATTGTCGATCAACGCCGCGCGCCTTACTGGCAGCAATTATTGACCGCGCGCTTCCACATTTTTCATCAGGTCACCATGTGCGGCACCTACGTCGTCCTGAGCAACGAGATGTAAGGCGCGGTTGAAAAATGGGCCGGGCGGGTTAACGTGCCCGCTCATTTCGGAGATTTTATTATGTCGCAACATCGCAGTCTCAAAGGCGCCAGCACCATCGCGGCGAAACGGAACGTCCTGAAACGCTTCGAGCGTGTCGAGCTGCTGAAGAAGCGCGGCCTGTGGAAAGACACCAGCAAAGTCCTCGGTCTGCCGAAAACGAAGCCGGACGTGTAGGGAAGGTTGAGCGGTCTAAATGTTGAGTGGTTGAGCGGACTTCCTTGCTCCTCAACTATTCAACCTCTCAACTTTCTCGTGCGCTTAAATCGTTTTCTCGCCGCGGCCGGAATCGGCTCGCGCCGTCATTGCGACGAATTAATCGCGGACGGCCGCGTCACCATCAACGGCAAGGTTTGCACCGACTTCAGCGCGCAGCCGACCGAGCGCGATCACGTGAAGGTGAACGGTCGCCTGCTCCACGCCGACGAACCGCTCACCATTCTGCTACACAAACCTGCGGGTTTTGTTTCTACGCGCAGCGACGTGCACGCGCGCGATACCATTTACGATTTGTTGCCCGCAAAATTTTCACGGCTGTTCAACGTCGGCCGCCTCGATGCGCAAACCGAAGGCCTGCTGCTCCTGACTAACGACGGCGATCTCGCGCAGCGGCTCACCCATCCGCGTTACAAGATCGACAAGGAATATGAAGTGACGCTGGATCGACCATGGGACGCCGCGCTCGCGCCGAAATTTGAAAAAGGAATTTTGCTCGATGGCATACGAGCGCGCTTCGAGCGCCTACACGCGATGAGCCCGACGCGTCTGCGCGTTATTCTGCGGCAGGGAATCAATCGCCAAATCCGCCGCATGTTCGAAGCGCTCGGTTATCAAGTGAAACA
>JBDUDM010000141.1:0-3757 GCA_040002925.1 Spartobacteria bacterium
ACCAACAATCTGCCGGATTGTTCGAACATGTGCCACGAATCGAGCGGCGCGGCCATGAATGAAACCATCGGCGTCGGGAAAAGCTGCGTTAAGTTGGAAGACTTCTATCACGCGGACGCGATTTTCATAATCGGCCAAAATCCCGGGACGAATCACCCGCGCATGCTCTCGAGTTTACAGCGCGCGAAAGAGGGCCGCGACGGAAAGCCAGGTGCGAAAATTGTATCGATCAATCCGATGCCGGAAGTCGGCAACTTTCGTTTTAAGAACCCGCAGGACCTGAAGAATCCGTTGCGCGTGCCGGGCTTCCTTTTTGGGAAGGGCACCGAGCTGAGCGATCTCTGGCTGCCGGTCCGCATTAACGGAGACGTAGCTGTGATGAAGGGCATCATGAAGGAGATGCTGGATGCCGAGGAAAAAAATCCGGGCACAGTTTTCGATAAGGAATTTATCCGCGCTTACACGGTAGGCTTTGAGGAATTCGTCGTTGATCTGCGCGCTGCCAGCTGGGACGACATTCTCGTGAGCAGCGGACTGACACGCGAAATAATCCGCGCCGCGGCCGCGATCGCAATGAGTTCGAAGCGCATCATTTGCTGCTGGGCAATGGGACTGACTCAGCACAAGAACGCCGTCGGCACGATCCAGGAAATCATGAATTTCCTTTTCCTCGGCGGAAACATTGGGCGTCCGGGAGCGGGGCCGTGTCCGGTGCGTGGACATTCAAATGTGCAGGGCGATCGCACGATGGGGATTTGGGAACGGATGAACGATGAGTTCATAAAAAAACTCGGTGACGAATTCGCTTTCGAGCCGCCGAAAGAACATGGGACCGATACGGTCGAGACGATCAAGGAAATGCACCGCGAAAAGATCCGCGTCTTCATTGCGATGGGTGGAAATTTCCTCTCCGCGACGCCCGACACCGAATATACCGCAGCCGCACTCGGCAAATGTCGGCTGACGGCGCACGTCGCGATAAAGCTCAACCGTTCGCATCTGATTACCGGCGACACTGCATTGATCCTTCCGTGTCTTGGACGCTCCGAAGTAGATCGGCAGGAGAGCGGTGAGCAATTCGTCACCGTAGAGGATTCGATGGGGATTGTGAATCCTTCGCGCGGCGCTCTCGAACCGGCGAGCGAACATCTCCGCAGTGAATCTGCGATCATCGCGGGTATCGCGCAGGCCACGCTTGGCGATCGCTCCACGGTCGATTGGCGAAATCTTGTGGCCGATTACGGCCGCATCCGCGATCACATCGCGCACGTCATTCCCGGCTTCGAGCGCTTCAACGAACGCATCGCAAAAAACATTTTCTATCTCCCAAACGAGGCGCGCGATCATCGGGAATTCAACAACGGCATCGGCAAGGCGAAGTTTACCGTCCATCCGATTCCGCGAAACGAATTGGAGCCAGGTCGCTACATCATGATGACGATTCGATCGCACGATCAATTCAACACCCACATCTACGGTTTGGATGATCGTTACCGCGGCATTTACAACGGGCGTCGCGTGATCTTTATGAACGCTGAAGACGTCAAAGCCGCTGGTTTGCAGCAAGGCGAACTCGTCGACCTAACGAGTCATTATGAAGGCGAAGAGCGGACCGCTCGCCACTTCCAAGTCGCACCCTACGATCTTCCGCGCGGCTGTACCGCCACTTATTTCCCTGAGACGAACGTGTTGGTGTCGATCAACAGCGTGGCCGATCGGTCGAACACGCCGACGAGCAAATTCGTCATCATTTCGGTTGCGCCTTCGCCAAACGCCGAAGCCGCAGCGGCGAAGCTCCTCGCCGCCAAAAATTACTGAGTCGCGGGTTGATCCAGCGCAATCCGCTCGATGTGGGAGTAGATGTTAAATGTCGGCGGCCGGAGAAATCCGATCAGCGTCTGGCCGCTCTCGCGCGCGAAATTTACCGCGAGCGTCGATGGCGCTGAAACCGACGCAATGATCGCGATGCTCGCCGCGAGAGCCTTTTGCACGATCTCGAGCGAGGCGCGGCCGCTGACCACCAGAACGTGCCGATCCAGTGGCAGCAATTCATCGAGAAATGCGCGGCCGATCGCTTTATCGACGGCGTTGTGCCGGCCGATATCTTCGCGCACGGCGACAGACGCGCCATCGAGGTTGAAAATTCCTGCGGCATGGAGGCCACCGGTTCGATCGAAATTTCCCTGCGCGCTGCGCAATCGGTCCGGCAACGTGACAAGCGTTGTTTCCGACAGCCGCACGTCGGCTGCCCGCTCGATCGCTGGGAATTGCTGCCGGATGAACTCGATACTCGTTTTGCCGCAAAGCCCGCAACTCGTCGAGATGGAACCGAAACGATGCGCCGCGTCGGGGCGGAATTTCGCGTTCTCGGATAACGTGATGTTTAAAACATTCCCGAGCGAATTCGGAAGCGTGCAGTGGACGAGCTCACGCAAATCGGATCGAGCGCGAACGATTCCCTCCGAAAGGAGGAAACCGGCCGCGAGTTCTTCGTCCTGTCCGGGCGTCCGCATCGTCACGGCAAGCGGTTCTTTTCCGATGCGCATTTCGAGCGGCTCTTCCACCGCGACATCGTCAGTGATGCATTCCCATGAGCCGTCAGTTTTGCGGCGGACAACAGTCCCGGCGGCGATTCCTTCCAGGTCAACTTCCCCGGCGTTCATCCGTTGATTATCGCACGAATTTACGTGCGCGGGGACTTCAACACCTTCGCTCCAAATCGGGAGAGTGGTATAATGAGGCGTGCAGATCGCACACCTTTACATTTCGCCGGGCCACAATTTTTTCGGTCACCACGGCCAGCCGTCAGACGATCATCCGGCGCTCGAAGTTTCCACGATCGAATGCGTCGCTGGCCACGGAATCCGCGGCGATCGGTTCTACGATTATCGGGACTCCTACAAGGGGCAGATCACGTTTTTCTCTGGCGAAGTATATGAGGAACTTTGTCACTTTCTACAACTGGCCGACAGGTCGCCCGCCGCCACGCGGCGCAATGTAATCACACAAGGGATCGATTTGAATGAGTTGATCGGAATTAACTTCGAGGTACAGGGGGTGCAACTGCAGGGCGTAGAAGAGTGTCGGCCGTGTTACTGGATGAATGAGGCATTTGCGCCCGGTGCCGAGAAGTTCCTCAAAGGCCGCGGCGGTTTGCGCGCGAGAATTTTGTGCGACGGTGCGATCAGCGTAACGCGGCCGGCGTTGGTCAGCTGATGGCGTTTTCCGCGGTCCTCCTCGCCGGCGGCGAGTCGCGTCGGATGGGGAGGGACAAGGCCACGCTGGATTTTCACGGCAAACCACTCTGGCAGCGGCAGCTGGAAACACTTCGCCAACTCACTCCGGACGAACTCTTCGTTTCCGCGCGGACGCGACCCGCATGGCTTGCCGCGGACATGAAGCTGGTCCTCGACGGAACATCGTCACGCGGACCGATGAGCGGTGTGGCAGCCGCGCTCGTACAAACGCAAACGTCCCATCTCCTCGTTCTCGCGGTCGATATGCCATTGATGACCGGCATGCATCTGAGTTATCTCCTTAGTTTCGTGAGCAGCGAGTGTGGCGTGCTCCCGCTAATCGATCAGCGGGCGGAACCGCTCGCGGCCATTTACCCGAGTGCGGCTTTGCCATTTTTTACCGCGGCGCTTTCATCGGATGAACTCGCGATGCAGCCGCTCGTCGCGAAACTGGTCGCGGACGGCAGGATGCGGACAATTGACGTTCCTGATCACGACCGCGCGTTTTACGTCAATCTGAA
>JBDUDM010000142.1:0-3756 GCA_040002925.1 Spartobacteria bacterium
CCACCCTGATTTTTTCGCGGTCCATCCAAACGTTCGAATTGTTGTCGTTTTCGAAGAGGGCGGCGGTTCTCATATTTTGGATCGAATGTTGATGACGGAAATCGAGTTCAAGGACAACTCAAACGGGGCGAAGTTAGGGAGGCGCGGCGGAGCCGACAAACCAAATCCGTGTGCGAGGGAGGGAGCGCACGAACGGTCATCCCGAGCTGCGCCGACGGCCGAGGGACCCCACCACTGCTCTGTCGCTTACGCGTTGATCGAGAAGCGTGCCCAATACCTTCGGTGAGATCCCTCGACCGTCTTCGCGGCTCGGGATGACACGCCAGGCGCGGGCCGTCGCTACGTCGGTGTCCCGCCCGCGAGCAACGGCTCGATCGCGATTTCGTCCGGCTCCTGCGATTGCAGATAGGTCCGCTCCTTGTAATGCCGCGAAACGAAAACGTAGATGATCGAAGTCACCTGCATCAGGAGCGTGAAGAACCGGAAGTAGTTCGCGCCTTCGAGATTCATTCCCATCGATTTCAATTTCGGGATGAGGAAGCTGATGATCGAGGGAATCTGATTCCCGAGGGCGACGGAGAGCAGCCCCATCGACATGAGCAGGCTCTTCATTCGATCACGCTGGAGTTTCATTCGCGGGATCAACAAACGGAATTGGTTTTTACCCGGACGAAATTCGCATCAGTCGAAAGCCGCGATCGTCACGAGCAGGGCTGGACTGGATGCCTGGCAAGCCTGGAGAAGTTTTTCGAAAGGTAATTGTCGATCTAGCCAGCCAACAACTCGACCGGATCGCCTTTGCGTAATATGCCTTCGACGAGTACCGCGCCGTAAACCCCGGCCATGCCTTCGTGCGCTTGCGCGACCTGCTTCAATATCGCCGGCGTTTTTTCTCCGGTATCGGGATCGAGCGTGATCATCATGCAGCGCGTATCTCGCTTCAGAATGGAGACGACCACTCTCGCTCCGATGCGCAACGAGCCACCGACAAAGCCATCTTCGGCGAAACCGTCGGCGTTTGTTAGATCGACATAGACATTTGCGCGGAAGCGCCGTTTATCGACGGCGATTCCGGTTTCGTCGCCGAGTTTTCTCGCCGTTTGCACGGCGAAGATTGATATCGGACTGCAATCAGTGATGGCCTTGTCGGAACGGAGTAACCTGAGGTTGTGTTTCTGATCAAGGCCGGCGCGAAGATGGTCGATCAATTCGGGATCATCGATCGGAAGTGTTTTCCCGTCTGGCGTCTCAACATCGAGCATGAGCTCATCGGCACTGGCCGAGAGCGGGTTAATGTTGGGCGAAAGTTTCTGCGCTTCCGACCAGTTCACCGGTTGCGCGGCCTTCTGCGGATCGCGAAAGCGCGGCCGGTAGCGAATCATTTGGCGTTGCTCGCGTCCGGTAAAAAACGGAAATCCTTTTGGACTGGCCGAGCTCTCGAAGGCAAAAAGGCGATCACCGTAAATGCCGGCATACCCCGCGAAGACTTCGACCAACTCTTCGCCACGCATGCTTTTCACCGGGTAACGCCAAAGGCTTTCGACTGTTCCGATGCTGGGCACACAAAAAGTTAGAAGAAAAAAGGAAGAATTATAAAGGAGAAATAATCAGACGGCGGAAGAGGATTGCGGGCCAGGCAGTCAGACCGTGAGAGAGCTGGTCGCAACGAAGCCTGGACTCAAACGGTTTTGGTCTGAGTAGCAAGATTCCTTCGCCGAGCCTTTTCGTTCCTACGTGGCTAACGAATTCGCGATCGGCAGCGCAGCGGCGGTAGGCCAGGGCACAACGCCGGTCCCGAAATAAAAACTGAGCGACGCGTTCTACTGTTTGTCGTAAAAAACTTTGCCGTGGAATTTTTTCCCGTTCGCGTCGGTGCCATTGATGGTCACGGTCCGTGATTTCCCATCTTTCGAGACCGCGATCACGCCGCTCCAACTGAGTTTGCCGTCCTTCATGGCCATGATGTTGTTGGTGTTTTCGTTCACCATTTTGTACCCGACCGAGTTGTAGGTCAGGTTCCCTTTCACGGGATAGGCTTTGCCGTCGAATTTTCCTACCCAGACGCTGTGGGCCGGTTTCCCGTCTTTGTCGACGCCGTCCACCGTCACCTTCACCTTGTCCCCGTCGGCGGCGTAGCTCACGGTCGTGTTCTTGCCCATTCCGGGCGGCATCTTCGATTTCGCTTCGTTGAGCTTCCATGTGCCCATGTGCGGATTGGCCGCGAAACAATTTGCGGTCGCTGCAAAGCACAGCGCCATCGTAACTATCATCAGTCGAGTTTTCATGGCGAGAGTTTGCGCAGGAATCTCGTTAACGGTCAACGTATTCGAATGCCGACGAGACCAAAGGGTGCTTATGCAAAGCAGTGCGGGCAGGAAATGGACGGAACGTAACGCGGATTTTTCTGCTCGGTCAGCGTGAGCGGTGTCTGGCAGACGAAGCAGAGAGCGGCGCCGGTTTCGCGAAGTGCGGCATCGACGGCAACGCGTTTGTCGAAGACGAAACAGTCGCCTTCGAAGTGCGCGCCGCCGCACTCCGCGAAGTAATGGAGTATGCCGCCATCGAGTTGATAGACATTGGTGAAGCCGGCCAGTTCCAGTAAGGGCGCTGCTTTTTCACACCGAATGCCTCCCGTGCAAAAGGTGACGATCGGTTCATGTTTTAATTTTTCCGGGAGAGCGGGGACGACCGCCGGGAATTCGCGGAAGTGATCGAGGTCGAGCGTGCGGGCGCCGCGGAAGGTGCCGAGCTTCACTTCGTAGGAATTGCGTGCGTCCAAAAGAGTGACCGGCCGGCCTTCGTCCAGCCATCGCTTGAGCTGGCGTGGGGCCAGCCGCGGGGCCGGTCGCTGGGCGGGATCGATGCCGGAAACACCGAAGGCGATGATCTCTTTCTTGATTTTCACCAGCATGCGATTGAACGGCTGGTGATCGCTCTCACTCACTTTCCAGGTGAGATCGGCGAGCGCGGGAATGGTTCTGAGCCTAACGAGGAGACCATTGGCGGCGGAAGCCTCGGCCGCGACGAACACGTTAATCCCTTCGGGGCTGAGGAGGATCGTGCCGCGCATGGCCGATTCCCGGCACATCTGACGCAACTCCACCTGTAGCGCTTCGAGATCGCGCAAAGGCGCGAATTTGTAAGCGGCGATGTTTGCAAATAAAGACACGAGAAAGTGTGAAGTAGAAAGTAGAGTCGTTGAAGCGAACGAACGGAACTGTCCTCCTGTTCAGTATCGCAATCCAAACCACCGGTAGCAATAGTATGCGAGATGGGAGTCTTCCATAATTTCGAAGAACTGGATCATCAAGACACGTCGCTCGGAGAATTGAGTCTGCGCCGGCGTCGCATGCTCTCGTTAGGCGGGATCGAGATTTACGAAGTGAAACTCGGGAATGCCTATCTCATGTCGAGCTTGTTCCACGACGTGGAGGAAGCGCTGGCACATCTGGCCTTGGCGGAGCTGCAAGGAACGCACTGGGATGTCGTGGTCGGCGGACTCGGGCTCGGATACACAGCGCGGGCGGCGCTTGCGCACCGGGAAGTCGAATCGCTCCTGGTCATTGACGCCTTGAAGTCAGTCATCGAATGGCACGAAGGCGGGTTGGTTCCGCTCGGACAGGAACTCACCGCCGATCCGCGCTGCCGACTATTGCACGCCGATTTCTTCGCGCGCGCGCAATCGAGCGAGGGTTTTGATTCCGCGCAACCGGGCCGACTGTTTCATGCGGTGCTGTTGGATATCGATCACTCGCC
>JBDUDM010000143.1:0-3747 GCA_040002925.1 Spartobacteria bacterium
TCGCGCGATCGTCATTCACTCGCGCTGCTTTGGTTGTCGATCTTGCTCAGCGTCGCACTGGCCATCCTGGTCGCTGGTAACTTTGCCGCGGCCGCTTTGCCGCATCGGCGTGCGCTTTATTTCGTCGGCCTGATTTTGTTCGTCGCCGGAATTGTTCTGCGCTGGTGGGCCATCATCATTCTCGGAAAATTTTTCACAGTCGATGTCGCCATCGCCAAGGAACATCGCGTGATTGAATCCGGTCCCTATCGATTCGTCCGCCACCCGTCCTACACCGGCGCGCTCATTGCCTTCGTCGGCTTCGGATTTTGTCTGGCGAATTGGTTGTCGATCTTGTGCCTCATCATCCCGATCGCCGCCGCATTTCTCTGGCGCATCCACGTGGAGGAACGCGCATTGCTCGATGCACTCGGCGACGATTACCGCAGCTACATGCAACGCACCAGGCGGCTACTCCCATTCGTTTATTGAATCGTCGCGAATAAACGCGCTGCCTAACCAGTCTACGAAAGATGCCCGGGAATGTGATTGTCGATCTTAGCGAGCCCGCGCCGCCACCGCCGCCGCGTCGCATCGGTTTCACCACCGCCGCCGCTATCGTCATCGCGAACATTATCGGCACCGGCGTTTTCACCAGCCTCGGTTTCCAATTGCCGCAAATCCATTCCGGCTTCGCCCTCCTCACCCTCTGGATCGTTGGCGGCATCGTCGCGCTTTGCGGCGCGCTTTGTTACGGCGAACTCAGCGCCGCGCTGCCGCGTTCCGGCGGCGAATATCATTTTCTCTCACGCATTTATCATCCCGCGCTCGGCTTCATGGCCGGAATTGTTTCCGCGACCGTCGGTTTCGCCGCGCCGATCGCCCTCGCCAGCATGGCCTTCGGAAAATATTTCCAAGGCGTCGTCGGCTTCGGGTCGCCGCTCGTTCTCTCATTCGTCATCGTCTGGATCGTCGCGCTGGTTCACCTCTCGAATCTTCGCGTCGGCAGCGCGTTCCAAAATATTTGGACGCTGGTTAAGCTGCTGCTCATCGTCGCGTTGATCGGCGTCGGATTTTTCATCGATCCAAAACAGCCAATCACATTCGCTCCACAACCGGGCGATACGATGTCGATCTTCGCTGCGCCATTCGCGGTCGCGCTCGTCTTCGTCATGTATTCCTATTCCGGCTGGAACGCCGCTGCCTACATCACCAGCGAAATCGAGCGGCCCGAAAAAAATGTCCCCCGCGCGCTCTTGTTAGGCACACTGCTCGTCATTGTCATTTACACCGCGCTCAACGCCGTCTTCCTCCTCGCCGCGCCCATCAGCGAAATGAGCGGCCAGCTCGAAGTCGGATTGATCGCGGGTAAACACATTTTCGGCGAACGCGGTGGGCGCGTGGTCGGCGCGATCATTTGCATCGGCCTCGTCTCCGCCATCAGCTCGATGACCTGGCTCGGCCCGCGCGTCATCATGGCCATGGGCGAAGATCATTGGCTACTGCGTTTGCTCGGCCGCAAAAACAATCACGGCGTTCCGACGAACGCGCTCATCGCGCAATTGCTCATCGTGAATCTCCTGCTGTTCACTGGCAGCTTCGATCTCGTCGTCGTTTACATCGAATTTAGTTTGCTGCTCTGCTCACTGCTCGCAGTCATCGGCGTCATCGTTTTTCGCTGGACGAATCCGGACGCACCGCGGCCCTATCGCGTCTGGGCTTATCCATTGCCGCCGCTCATTTTCGCCGGCGTCACCATCTGGATGATGATCTATCTCTTGCGCTCGCGGCCAAGTGAATCATTGTCCGGCTTGTCCACCATGGCCGCTGGTTTCGCGCTCTACTATTTCGCCGGCAAACCATCGCGATCGCTCTCATAAAAACGTTTTTAAATATCGCCGCCGTCGCCATCACCATGTCGATCTTAGCCGGGTCGGCCGATGCGCGCCGACGACATGCCCAATCCGCGCCGCAGGTCTCCCAGCTCCCGCCGCAGCCCGCGCCGCCGCCACCGGACGACACCGCCAAGTTCCTCGCCGGCATGCCCGTTCCAAAAGATTCGCCGCTCGCGTCTCTCACCCAAACCGAAACGTGGCAGACCATTCCGCTTATTACGAAAAGGCGTTCGCGAAATTGACCAGCGGCAAGTTGGAAAAGCTGCGCAATTTTCAAAACACCTATCTGTCCGATTCGAAGCAACCGATCCCGGTCGCCTACTACATGTTCAGCGGGCCCGATTTTCTTTTCGTCGATCAATTCTTCCCGAACGCTTCGGTTTACATCATGTGCGGACAGGAAGCGCTCGGGCCGCCGCCCGATCCGTTGCGAGTCGGTGATCTCCGCGCCGCGCTCGGGAATCTCGAGAACGCGATGAAATCATCGCTCGCCACCACCTACTTCATTACTCAGGACATGAAGGTCGATCTCGAATCGCAACATCTTCGCGGCACCCTCCCCATTCTTTACGTCTTTCTCGCGCGCGCCGACAAAACCCTTCGCGACGTCACCTTAGGTTGCCTCGATCGCGGCGGCGCTTTTCGCGAAGGCGGCCGTGACGGCACGCCCGGCGTTCGCATTAATTACATCGACAATCATTCGCGTCGCGCCCAAACGCTCTTCTATTTCACCACCGACATTTCCAACGGCGGCATCAGTTCGAATCCCAGCTTCATGAACTTCTGCCATCAACACGGCGTCGGCGGCAGCTTCCTCAAATCGTCGTCCTATTTAATGTTCGAAGACAGCTTCTCGCGCGTGCGCAATTTCATTCTCGATCACAGCAGCATGATCGTGCAGGACGACTCCGGCATTCCCCTGCGCTATTTCAATCGCGATAAATGGAACCTGCGCATGTTCGGCAGCTATGTCGGACCGATCAACATCTTCAAACAACATTATCAGTCCGATCTCGCGCACTTATTCGAGCAAAGTAATCCCGCGCCATTCGGCATCGGGTTCGGTTACCAGTGGGACTTTCGCAAAAGCAACCTCATCGTCGCCACGCGGAATTGATGATTAACAGAAGGTAACGAAGGGAACAAAGAGGTTCCTTCCTCGTGTAGCAGTCGTTAGACTGCGCGAGTGCACCCACTGTTTCCGAAGGCTGACGCGATCAGCCATGAAGTAATCGGCGCAGCTATCGAAGTTCATCGGCAGATGGGCGCCGGATTAATCGAGTCGATCTACGAGCGTTGTTTTTTACGCGAGCTGCAGCTTCGTTCGATCTCTTGCGCTAGTCAGAAGGTCGTGCGTTTCGAATACAAAGGCGTTGCGTTCGAAGAACCGTTACGATTCGACATTTTGATCGAAGACTGCCTGCTGCTTGAATTGAAAGCAGTCGAAATTCTGCATCCCGTCAGCAAGGCGCAGCTTCTGAGCTACATGAAGCTGCTCGACATTCCGCTCGGGCTGCTAATCAACTTTCACGAGCCTATGCTAAAAAACGGCATCACCCGAATGATACTGCCCGGCGCGAATCGCGATGATGAACCGCCGTCCTTCTGAGCTCTTCGTTCCCTCCGTTACCTTCTGTAAAAAATCCTACTCCCGAAAGCGCCGGAACCACGGATACGGGAATGCATCTCCCGGACAATCCGTGCCCCAACGCGGCGGATTCGCTTCGCGGTGCGGTTTCACGATCGGATAGTGATTGTCGATCTTTCCGCAACGTTGCCGCAAGTAGCGGATTAATTCCTCGCAGCAATCGAGCTGCGCGCGCGTCGGCTGATCGCGATTAAAATCGCCGACCAGGCAAATGCCTAACGAAAT
>JBDUDM010000144.1:0-3741 GCA_040002925.1 Spartobacteria bacterium
GCCGCACAAATGCGTTCGAACATGACGCGTTCCACGCTCACCGCGCTCGGCGTGATCATCGGCATCGTCGCGGTGACTTTGATGGGGACAGCGATCGGCGGGATCCAGGTCGGTTTCGACAAGAGCATGGCGATTTTCGGTGACGATGTTCTCTACGTCGGACAGTGGCCGTGGAAAAACGTGGACGATTGGTGGAACTATCGCGACCGCAAGAAAATCAAAACCGAGTATGCCGAGCCGCTCAATCGCATGATCGACATGACGACGAATTCGAATCTGCAGATCGCGATTCCGACCTCGAGTGTGGTCCGCGCCGTCAAATACATGGACAACGCGGTCAACAACGTTTTGATCCGCGGCACCGTCTCGGATTACATCATCACGTCGACGTTCGATTTTAAAGAGGGCCGCTTTTTCAACGAATTGGAATCGCGCGGCGGCGCGAACGTTTGCGTGATCGGCTACGATGTGGCCGACGCGCTTTTTCCTTCCGCGAGCCCGCTCGACAAATTCGTCATGATCAACGGGCAGTCATTCAAAGTGGTCGGGGTCATTTCGCGACAGGGCTCGTTTCTCGGACTCTTCAGTTTGGATGCGATCGTGGTGATGCCGCTGCCAGCGTTTCAAAAATATTTCACCGCCAAAAGCGAAGCGGAGATTCTCGTTAAAGTGAAAGACAAAACAAAACTGCCGGAAGCGAAAGACGAACTCGCGGGTTTGATGCGACGCGTGCGCGGATTGCCGCCGGAGAAGAAAGACGACTTCAGCATCAACGAACAGCAAGCGCTGAAGAGCACGCTCGATCCGATTAAGAATTCCATCGCCGTCGCCGGACTTTTCATTACCGGGCTGTCGCTGTTCGTCGGCGCCATCGGCATCATGAACATCACCTTCGTGAGCGTGAAGGAACGGACGAAGGAGATCGGCACGCGCAAGGCGCTGGGCGCCCGCCGGCGCACAATTTTGCTTCAGTTTTTGATCGAGTCGACGGCGCTGTGCCTGCTTGGCGGATTCATCGGATTGAGCTTTGCCTACGTGATGTGTTTTCTCATCGGACTGGCTGCGCCGACGTTTCCCATTCACTTTTCGCTCAGTCTCGTCATCACCAGCATGATCGTTTCGATCATGACTGGTCTTGTGTCGGGCTTTGCGCCGGCGTGGTCGGCATCGCGGCTCGATCCGGTCACGGCTTTGCGTTACGAATGAATCGTTAGGGCAAGATCGACATGTTATTTCGCGAAGTTCTTTCGATGGCGTTGTCCTCACTCGGGGCAAACAAGTTGCGCGCGGCGCTAACGATGACCGGCATCACCATCGGCGTGTTCTCCATCATCTCGGTCATGACCGCGATCGGCGCGCTCCAGAATTCGATCGAGAGCGGGATCAGCTTTCTCGGATCCAACGTATTTCAGTTCGCGAAATTTCCGGTGAACATCGACGCCGGCGGCGAGACGAAGAAGAAGTATCAGAATCGGCGCAACATCTCGTATCGGCAGGCGCTGCGTTACTACGAATTGATGCGCGGAGACGCGCAGGAGATTTGCCTCAAATGTTTCGGTCGCGATCTGAAGGGCCAGGCGGTTTACAACGGCGTCAAGACGCCGCCAAGCCTGACCGTTGTCGGAACGAACGGCGCGTTTCTGACCGCAAACGCTTTCACGCTGGGATATGGACGAAACTTGAATGAAGAAGATGTCGATCTTGCACGGGACGTGATCGTGATCGGCAAGACAGTCGAGAAGCGATTGTTCCCGCACGAGTCGCCCATCGGCAAAGTGATCCGCATGAGCGGACACACCTACACCGTCATCGGCGTGCTGGCCGAGAAAGGAACTTCGTTCGGCCAGAGCCAGGACGATATTTGCATCATGCCGATCACGCGATTTTTCGAGAATTATGGCGAAGCCAATCGCACCGTGAACATCGCGACGCAGCCATTTTCGACCGAGCTCTATAGCCGGACACTAGACAAAGGAATCAGCGCGATGCGAATCGCGCGCGGCCTGCGCGCAGATCAACAAGACGATTTCGAAATCTACACGAACGATTCGTTGAAGAGCGCGTTCGTCGCGGTCGCGGGATATGTGCGCGTCGGCGCGTTCGTGATCAGTTTGATCGCACTCGTGGCTGCCGGCATTGGCATCATGAATATCATGCTGGTCAGCGTGACCGAGCGAACCAAGGAGATCGGCGTGCGCAAATCAATCGGCGCGCGCAGCCGCGATATCCTGCGGCAATTCCTGACTGAAGCGGTGTTAATCTCCGAAGCCGGTGGCGTAATGGGAATTGTGCTGGGCGTGATCGGCGGCGATTTGCTGGCGGCTTGGTTAAAGGTGGATTTGATTTTCCCGTTTGGCTGGGCGCTGACGGGGCTCATCGTTTGTTCCGGAATCGGAATCGGGTTCGGACTCTACCCGGCTTACAAAGCGGCATCGCTCGACCCGATCGAAGCGTTGCGCTACGAGTAAAGCGACTGGGCGGTAAGAAGAGGCACACAACTTGCGCCTTGGCGCTTTTGACGTGTCATTCGTGACGCCCCGCTTTTGTGTCTCAACCTTCTCCTTCTCCCGCAAGATCGACATCGGAACGTAGTGTTCTTCTCATCGAAGAATACGACGCGCTCGCGGCTGCGATCGGGTCGGCCTTACAGAAATTCGCCGCCGGCCCTCGCGTCGACCTGGCGCGTTCTTTTTCCGAAGCGGAGACAATAGCCGAGTCCTCGAAGCCAGCGCTGATCGTGATCGATTTCAATCCGGCCGCGCCCGGTTTAACGCCATTCTTTCATCGAATGCGGGATCGGCATCCTGACGCGCGCGTGCTGGTGATCGGCGCCGGAGTGTCGAGATCGATGGCGGCCGAGTATCGCTCGTTAGGTGGGATTCAATTCCTCGAGAAGCCTTTTGAGATCACGGATTTCGGCGAGGCCGTGCAGGCGTTGCTCGGGCCGTGGCAGGACGCCGAGTCGCGGACCCGGGGTTGCTTACGTACGCTGCATCTGGCCGATATGGCTCTCGCCCAATGCGCCGGATGTCGCACGGTGGTTTTGGAAGTCGACAGCGCGAATGAACATGGCGAAATCCATGTGGTCGAGGGTCACCTGGTCCACGCCGTCGCGGGCAGATATCAAGACGGTGAAGCATTGCAAGAAATGTTTGGCTGGGACGACCCGCGTGTTCGCGAAATTGGGCGCAGAGCGTCCGCCCGAACAAAGTGGCCGAGCATATTTCTGAAGCGGTTCGTTATGCTAATGCGCGCCATCCGCTCCCGACTGTGCCGATACCGGCGACCCCGGCGCCGCCACGCCCAAAGATGGGCAAGAAACTTGTCGTCATCGATGACACGGAAATGTTGCTCATCTTCGTAGAGGACACTTTGGCGATCGCCGATAAAGAGTTGCAAATCACGACCGCTTCGAATGGCGTCGCGGGAGTAAAGCAGGTCGAGGACGTGCTGCCCGATCTTGTCCTACTCGATTATAGCCTGCCCGATATTAACGGCGACGAAGTTTGCCGGCGTCTTCTGCAGAATAAAAAAACCGCGGGCGTCCCAGTCCTCATGATGTCGGGACACATTCCGCAAATGATGACGGTGGCGGAAACGTCCGACAACGTCGTGGGCACAATCGCAAAACCATTTTTGTCCGAAGCATTAGTGGCGTTGGTGCAACAGACGTTGAAGAGCGGTGTGCGACCTTCGCCCAAACCCGTCCGCCTAGCGAAGGCAGCGCCGAAAGCGCCGCCG
>JBDUDM010000060.1:0-12616 GCA_040002925.1 Spartobacteria bacterium
TTGTCGTAGATCGATTTCGGAAACGGATTCGATTTTTGGAAAACCATTCCGACGCGCCGACGAAGATCGACAACGTCAATGTCGGGCGCATTGATGTCGGTGTTATCGAGCAGAATCGAGCCGCGGGTAATGCGCGCGCCGTCGATCAGATCGTTCATGCGATTGATGCAACGAAGCAATGTCGTCTTGCCGCAACCGGATGGACCGATGAACGCCGTGACTGCGCGCGGCGGTATGGCAAGATCGACATCGTGCAGGACCTGATGATTGCCGTAGGCAAAATCGACATTGCGCACGTTTACCGCGTTGGACTGCAGTTCAACCTCGGGCGGATTTGTCTGACGGGTAAGTTGATCGGGTAAGGTGTCCGGCATGTTCAAAAGGCTCACCATGTTAAGCGGCTCCTCGTTCGTTCCCTAAGCAAAATGGAAGTCAGCGTGATCAACATAACGACTCCGAGAAAAACGAAAGCGGCGCCGTATTGCACCCGCTCAGTGTACTCGTTTTGCGGAATTTTCGAACTGACAACGTAGATGTGATACGGCAACGCCATCACGCCTTGGAAAAAGAAATCGGTCCAGTGTGCCACCTTCCACGGCATCTCATCGCGCATGGCATAGGCCGCGGTGAACATGATCGGCGCGGTTTCGCCGGCGACGCGCGCAATGCCGAGGATGGACGACGTCAGAATCCCGGGCAGCGCGTAGGGCAAAACATTCTTGCGGATGGTTTGCCACTTGGTCGCGCCGAGCGCGAGCGATCCTTCGCGCAAACCTTGCGGCACCGCGCGCAACGATTCTTCACTCGCAGTGATGATCGCCGGCAACACCATCAAGCCAAGGGTGAACCAGCCGGAGATCAGCGAGACATTCCAGCCAAAGAAAATCACGAAGAGCCCGAAACCGAAAAGACCGAAGACAATCGATGGAACGCCCGCTAAATTTAAAATAGCGACGCGAATCAGGCGAATGAGGGTCCCGTTGCGGCTGTACTCGCTCAGATAAATCGCGCTGCTGATTCCGATAATGAGCGCGAGCGTCATCGAGCCCACGACAAGCAGCGCGGTCCCGACGATGCACGGCCAGATACCGCCGGCCGAGTAAGCGATGCTCGTTGGATCGACATCTTCATTGTGCGTCCTCTTCCACTCGCGGAATTCGCGATCGCTCAGCTCCATTTTCTTCCCTTGATAATCGAAGACGTAAAGCGTCTGCGGACTTTCGGTGAGGAATTTGACGTTAACGAACGGCGCGGTTTTTGTGAAAACGGTCCGGCCGCCTTTGATGGCGATATCGAGAAAAATGTAAGTCGCCGCGGCCAGGACGAGATACGTCGCGATGCGAAACATCCAGAAGACAATGCGCTCGCTCATATCAACCAATGCTCATCCGGTAACGCGCCACCATTTTCTGCGCGAGGTAATTGATCCCGAGTGTCAGCACAAACAAAACGAGACCGACCATGAAGAGTGCGCGGTAATGAATGCTGCTGCGCACGACCTCACCCATCTCCTGCGCGATGATTCCGGTCATGGTGTGCACCGGTTGGAACACCGCGCCCAAGCCTTGCGTGAAATCCGGAATGGCGATCCGATTTCCCGCGCACAACAGCACCACCATCGTTTCGCCGATGACGCGGCCGAGGCCTAACAAAGCCGCCGAAACGATTCCGGAAAGCGCGGCCGGCACGAGCACGCGGCCAATTGTTTGCAGGCGATTCGCCCCGAGTGCGTAGGATGCTTCTTTAAATCCGCGCGGAACATTTCGCAGCGCGTCTTCCGATAAAGTGAAGATGGTCGGGATCGCCATGAGCGCGAGCAAACAGCCGGCCGTAAAAACATTGAGCCGTTCGCTGATCGGGAAAAACGGCACCCACTGCAAGATCGACATCTGCGATGCCGCCCGCACCGCTTGACCCACCACCGCGATACCGAAAAATCCGAGCACGACTGACGGAATAGCGGAAATGAATTCGATGTACGGCTTAATCAAGCTTTTCTCGCCGCGCGCCGCCACTTCGCTCACGTAAATCGCGGACGCGACGCCGAACGGCACCGCAATGACCAACGCTACCGCCGCGACCATGATCGACCCGACCAGCAACGGAATGATGCCGTAGAAATCCTGCCAAAAACTTGCCGTGATCCATTCGTGGCCGAAGAGAAACGACGTGACCGTGCGAAACGCGGGCACCGGTTCGTCCGGATTCCAGGCGCGCAGTCGCTGCGATGTGGCCGGAAGCTGCACTACATAATTTCGCGCTTTTGTTCCCCAGCGCTGAAACGAGTCGCGCGCTTTCACGCTGACTAACGACGGCGGCGCGGCGAGGAGATTGTCGATCTTTCCTTTCATCAACCGCGCGATTTCATCAAACCGCGACTCAGCCGCGCGCAGCGCGAGGATGGCTTGCGGATCGACCGTGCCGGATTGCAGCGCCGCATCTCGCAACTCCGCGGCCCGGTCGTTCGACTCCGAGACCAGCGCGTTCAGTTCCTCGGAAGAATCGCTGAAGCCAATGGCGAACTGATCGAAAGCCGTCAGCGCGGATTCGTTAGACTCGCGCAGACGAATCTGGCTCAGCTCTCGCGAGAGCTGCGCATGCCGTTCCCCTTCCGCGCGAATAATGTCGACGTATTCCAGTCCAGCCTGGCGATACAAGCGAAGGCTCTTCAGGTTTTGCTCGAAAAATCCGAAGCCTTCACGAAACAAAAAAATGGTGATGAGTGCGAGGACCACGATGGCCACGAGCGCGTTGCTGCCGAAGAAGGTTTTGATGGCCGCTTCTGTCGTCCAACGACGCTGGCGGGCGACCGGCTTCGAGGGCAAGATCGACAACTCGGGCGCGGCAGTTTCCACGCTACCGACGATGCGAAACCGCCACGATAGCGGCAAAGCATTTAATGTTACGTTTGTGTGACGGCGCGCGTTTCGAGCGGCAAAATCACACGGATGGTCGTGCCCCGGCCGAATTCGCTTTCGGCTTCCACCCGGCCGCCGTGCAATTGCGCGATGTGTTTCACGATGGAAAGGCCCAGGCCGGTGCCGCCGAGGTCGCGGCTGCGCGCTTTATCCGCGCGGTAAAAACGTTCGAAGATGCGAGGCAAATCCTCCGCCGGAATCCCGCTGCCGGTATCGCTTACACTCAGCGCGATCTCGCGCTCGCGTTGCTCGATCCGCAGGCGAATGTCGCCTCCGTCCTTCGTGTATTTCACTGCGTTATCGAAAAGGTTGTAGAGGATCTCCTGCAGGCGCGGCTCATCCGCGGCGAGCGTGGGCAAGCCCGGCGCAAGATCGACAGTGACCTTGAGATGTTTCTCGGCGAATTTCTTTTCCCAATCCCGCGCCACCGTCAAAAACATTTCGTCGATGCGGACCGTGGTCAGTTGCAAATCCGCATTGGGCGATTCCAGGCGCGCGAGCGTGAGCAAATCTTCGACGAGCGCGCCGAGACGTTTCGAATGTCGATCCATCACGCCCAGAATGCGTCGCAACTCAGAGCGCGAAGTCTCCGGCATATCGAGCAACGTCTCGATATATCCGCGCAAGATCGACAACGGCGTGCGCAGCTCGTGTGAAACATTGGCGACGAATTCGCTCCGCATTTGATCGAGGCGCTTCAAATCGGTGATGTCGTGAAACAAAACGACGGCGCCAGTCGCGCTATCGTTGCCCTCGCTTTTCATCGGCACCGCGCTTACCTGCAGGCTACGTTCGCCAATCCCGATTTCGCTTTGCCTGATGGAGCCAGTGCGCAGCGTTTGATCGACAATGCGATCCACCGCGGCGTCGCGTAACACTTCCAGTAACGGCGCGCCCAGGGTGATTTTCGATGATGAAAAGATTTTGCGAAAAGCGACGTTCACCAGGGTAACGCGCCGGCCCTCGTCGACGACGAGCAGGCCGTCTTCCATCGCGCCGAGAATGGTTTGCGTGCCCGATTCGCGTTGCGCGATTTGTTGATCGAGCTCGCGCTGCCGGATAAAAATTTCCTCAAGCGCGACGCCGACCCGCCGCGGCTCATCGCCGCCCTCGATCAGAAAAGTGCGCGGCTGTTCGCCACGACCGATTGTCCTAACGAGTTCCTGCACATGCCGCCATGGCCGAATCCATTTGCGCCAGTTGGCGTAGCCAAATGCGATTGTCGATCCAACGATGAGGCAGAGCAGGAACCAAAGCATTCGTCATTACTCTTCTCGAAACCGATAACCAAATCCACGAATTGTCTCGATCGCGTCGCCACCTTTGCCAAGCTTTTCGCGCAGGCGTCGCACATGCGTGTCTACCGTCCGCGTGTCGATCACGCTTTCATAACCCCAGACATCGTTAAGCAAACGGTCGCGCTCCTGAACGCGACCGCGACGCTGCAACAGGGTGCGCAAAAGTTTGAACTCGATGCTGGTGAGATGAACGATTTTGCCGGCCACGGAAACCTGATGACGCGCGGGGTCGATTGTAATCGGCCCGGCGGTAAAACTTTCACTGCCGGCATCGACCGCGGCGCGCCGCAAGATTGCTTTGATGCGGAGAATGACTTCGCGCGGACTGAAAGGCTTGGTGACATAATCATCGGCCCCAAACTCGAGGCCCAGGATGCGGTCGATCTCTTCCGCTTTGGCCGTCAACATCATGATCGGAACATTGCGCGTCGCGACTTCGGTCTTGAGGATCTTGCAGACTTCGAGGCCGGACATTTTCGGCAACATCAGATCGAGGATGATGAAGGCCGGCGTTTCCCCGCGTGCTTTTTCCAAACCAGCGGCGCCGTCGTTAGCCACCGAAATGATGAAGCCTCCGGACTTGCGCAGATTGAGGGTGAGAAGATCGACAACGTCCCTTTCGTCTTCGACGATCAGGATTTTTTTGCCGGACGGCGCATCCATCCGCAGTGTCGGTTAGGCGAACGATCAGCTCGCATCGCCCGGGACGCCTTCCGGCTTCGCGGCAGCTGGGGCGTCAGCTTTCGCATTCAGAGCCTGCGTGAATTCCTGCAAGCTCGAGACGATTTGCGGCGCTTTTGTGAGCACGGTGCTCGCGAGTTTTTCGGAGTAATCGGGACGGCGTTGCGACATCTCCGAAAGCGCCATCATCACCGCCAGCGCGTTGTTAATGGAGTGCTTGATCTCGCTGAATTTGCGTTGCAATAAAGCGAGTTCTTTGGGGGAAACGCTGGCGGCGGATTCAATCATGATCGGACGATTTTCACTGGAGAAAACAGGTGGCTATGCTTGACTAACAGGTTCGACATTTGTCGTCCAAATGCCTGCGCAAGTTATCAAGATCAGTGGTGCGCGCCAGCACAATCTAAAGAATCTCCACCTCGAGATTCCGCGGGAGAAACTTGTCGTGATCACCGGGTTAAGCGGCTCGGGAAAGTCGTCGCTCGCCTTCGATACGCTCTATGCCGAGGGGCAGCGGCGCTACGTCGAAAGCCTGTCCGCTTACGCTCGGCAATTCCTCGATCAGATGGAAAAGCCGGATGTGGATTTCATCGAAGGCTTATCGCCGGCGATCGCGATCGAGCAACGCTCCGCCGGCGCCAATCCAAGATCGACAATCGCAACCACGACGGAAATTTATGATTACCTCCGCGTCCTTTTTTCGGCAGTCGGGCAACCGCACGATCCGAAAACGGGCGAGCCGCTCAAACGCCAGACGCCGCAACAAATTGTCGATCAAATCCTGGCCGACGAACCCGAAACCAAAATCTTCGTGCTCGCGCCATTGGTGCAAAATCAAGCGGGCGAGTTTCGCGATGTCATCGAGAAGGTGAAACGCGAAGGGTTCGTGCGCGTGCGCGTCGATGGCGAGATTCTCGAACTCGGCGGGCCGGAGCCGGTGCGATTAAAGAAGACGCGCAAACATACGATTGAAGCGGTGGTGGATCGTCTGGTTATTCGGGACGGGATTCGGGTTCGTCTGGCGGATTCGGTCGAGACGGCGCTGAAGTGGGGCGAAAATCGATTGTCGATCCTGCGCGCGTCAGCCGGAACTCCGGACGATTGGCGGGAAGATCGCTACTCGACCAACTACGGAGCGAGCGGCAGTAGTTTCTCGTTAGGCGAGCTGACTCCGAAACATTTCTCGTTCAACAGTCATCTCGGCGCCTGTCCGGTTTGCCACGGCCTGGGGACGGAACTGGTTTGCGATCCGGAGTTGATGATTTCGGACCAGGAGAAATCGATGGCGCAGGGAGCGATCACGCCATGGCGGCGGGGGACCAAACCGATGCAAGCGTATTACCGGCATTTGCAAAGCGCGCTGGTGAAACATTTCGGCGTGATCGAAGAAATGCCATTCTCCGAGTTGCCAGATGATTTCAAGACGGCGCTGTATTTTGGAACAGGCGATGTGCCGATCCCGATGAAGTTCAGCGGCAACGGCGCTGAGAAAAAAGCGGCGCGTCCGTTCGAAGGACTGGTCCCGCAGATGGAGCGGCTCTACGTGGAAACGCAAAGCGAGTTTACGCGCAATCGCATCCGCTCGTTCATGCGCAAGGAGCCGTGCAAGGCTTGCGGCGGCGCGCGATTGCGACCGGAAATTCTGGCCGTGACCATTCGCAGTGGCGCAAGCGTCCCGCTTGCGAAGGCGGAGGATCGCAACCGGGACGGTCGCGCCACTTTCGAGCTGAACATTCACCGGTTCAGCGAGCTGACGATCGCGGAGGCAGCGAGTTACATCGACGATGTCGATCTTACCTCGCAGCAACAGACGATTGTGACCGAAGTGGTGCGTGAGATTCAGTCGCGGCTGAAATTTTTGCTCGAAGTTGGACTCGGTTATCTCACGCTCAATCGCGAAAGCGGCACGCTCTCGGGCGGGGAAGCGCAACGCATTCGGTTAGCGACGCAGATCGGCTCCGGGTTGGCCGGTGTCTTATATGTACTGGACGAGCCGAGCATCGGGCTGCATCAGCGCGATAACGCGCGGTTGCTCGGGACGCTGCGGCGACTGCGCGATCTCGGGAATTCGGTCATCGTGGTCGAGCACGATGAGGAGACGATTCGCGCAGCAGATCACATTGTCGATCTTGGCCCGGCCGCGGGACCGCGCGGCGGAGAAATTGTAGCCGAGGGGACAATCGACGAGGTGCTGCGCGCAAAAAATTCCCTGACCGCGGATTATCTTTCAGGGCGCGCGCGCATCGCGATCCCAAAACAACGAGCCAAGCCGCGCCCGGATGGCTGGCTCAAGCTGCGCGGCGCGAGCGAGAATAATCTGAAAAATGTCGATGTGGCGTTTCCGTTAGGCTGCCTCACTTGCGTGACCGGCGTTTCGGGTAGCGGCAAGTCGACGCTGGTCGACGATATTTTGCGACGCGCTCTCTTCCGCCAATTTTATAATTCGAAAGACAAACCGGGAAAGCATTCAGCGTTGCTCGGCATTGACCAGCTCGACAAAGCGATCGTGATCGACCAGAGCGCGATCGGGCGGACACCGCGGTCCAACCCAGTGACATACACGGGAGCGTTCGCGCCGATCCGCGAAATGTTTGCGCAACTGCCATCGGCGCGGGTGCGCGGTTACGATAGCGGGCGATTCAGTTTCAACGTCAAAGGCGGCCGCTGCGAGAATTGCGAAGGCGGCGGCTTGATCAAGATCGAGATGCATTTTCTGCCCGATGTTTACGTCGAGTGCGAAGTTTGCCGCGGCCAGCGCTACAATCGCGAGACGCTCGAGATCACTTTCAAGGGCAAAAACATCGCCGACGTTTTGAATTTAACGGTGGATGAAGCGGCACGATTTTTTCGAAACGTGCCGAGCGTTTCCGATAAACTGACCGCGATGCTCGATGTGGGTCTCGGCTATTTGCGACTCGGTCAGGCGGGGACGACACTTTCCGGCGGCGAAGCGCAACGGGTGAAACTCGCGACTGAATTAGCGAAACGCGCGACTGGTCGCACGATTTATATTCTGGATGAACCGACGACCGGCTTGCATTTCGCCGACATCGAGAAGTTGCTGCAAGTGCTGATGAAGTTACGCGATGCGGGCAACACGCTGGTGGTGATCGAGCACAACCTGGAGATGATTAAATCGGCGGATTGGATTGTCGATCTTGGGCCGGAAGGCGGGGAGCTCGGGGGTGAAATCGTGGCGAGCGGAACGCCGGAATCGATTGTCGATGTTGCCGAAAGTTATACCGGCCAATTCTTGAAGCCGCTCTTACAGAAAAGATGAAAATGCGCGGCGCTCAATTGATCACTGCCGCGGCGATCGCATTGTCGATCTTCGCAGTCGCCTGCGGACGCAGCCAAGCGCAGTCGGCGATTGATGATGCGAGTAAACCGCTGGCGGATGGTGTTCCCGAAGTCGCGGTGTCACGTCTGCGCGGCTTGCTCGGAAAAAATCTTGCGCCCGAAGAATGGCAGACGAGCGCGCAGAAACTGATTGAGGCCCTGCTCGCTGCCGACGAGCCGGAGCAAGCGCTGATGTTACTCGATGATGCGCGATTGCGCGATGTCGTCGCAGTGAAGTTTTGGCGTGGGCAAGCATTGGCCGGACTGAAACGATGGACCGAGGCCTTGTCGGTTTACGAAGCGGTTATGGCCGACGCATCTTCACCGCGCCGAGTGGACGCGACTTTCGGAGCGGCCGAAATGTTGCGCGCGCTGGGCCGTTTTGACGAAGCACTCGCCAAACTCACGCCGCTCACTCGCGACGAACGCTGGAGTCGACGCGCGCAATTGCGAATGGCGGAATTATATGTTGATAAATCCGACGCGCCGAACGCGCGGCGAATTCTCAGCGCATTCGAACCACGTTCAGCCACGGAACGAAAGGTGCGCCGGTTTCTGCAAGGACGCGTCGAGCTAGTCGAGCATCATCCGGATCGCGCGCTCGCGATTTTCGAACCGCTCTTAAAACGGCTGGAAGGCGCGAGTCATTCGTTAGTCGTGGCGACGCTTTTCTATGTCGCTGACGGTCATCTGCAAATGCATACCGCGGAAGCGGGCGATGATTTCATTGAAGATTTCATCGAGCACCACCCGCACGATGTCGATCTTGCGCGCATTTTCGCGAAGCTGGACGAACTTTACCGATCCGAGCGCAAGCCGATCCGGAGTGAGCTGGAACGTTGGACGCGGGAACAGGAGCAACCGCGCCGCGCTTTTGCGCAATGGTACCTGGCGCGGATTGAAATGCGCGCGGGACATCGCGAGAAAGCATTGCGGCTTTTTGGTGAGATGCGCGCATCTCATCCGCAAACGCCCGCGCTGTCTTTGGCGTTGCTCGATCTGGCCCAACTAACATTAGAGGACGGTCGTGCGGAGGATGCATTGTCGATCTTGCGCGAAGCACGCGAATTGCAACCCGAGCAGCCGCTCCTGGATCGCATCGACTTTCTTGCGGCTGAGGCGGATTACCGCGCGGATCGAGTGGATGCAGCGGCGGCGCAGTTTGAGCGAATTGCCTATTCGCCATCGCCTTTTGCGAAGATGTCGATCTTCAACGCGGCACTGGGCCGGTTAGAGCTCGGCGACAAAGCTCGCTTCGCCACGCAATACGCGCAGTTAAAGCAGCAAGAGAGCGACGCGGACGCGCGCGCTCAATTGCGTTTGCAAGATGGTTTGTCGCAGGCGGCGCGCGGCGATGCCGGCGCGGCGCAATCGCTGCAAAACTTTGTCCGCGAATTTGCGGGCGACCCGCGCGTTTCGGAAGCGTTGGTCGCGCTGGCGGAACTTGCATTCCATCGATCGCCCCCCGCATTGGACGAAGCGCGCAAATATCTGGGGCGGGCCACTGAATCAAAGCCAACGCCGGCCGCAGCCGAGCGCGGAGATTATTTGTCGATCTGGATCGAAGACGCCGGTGCGGCCGACGGGCAGCGCGTGATCGAACTGGCCAACCGATTTCTGGAACGCTACCCAACTTCGAACTTCGCGCCGGATGTAAGAATGAAATTGGCGGAGAGCTATTATCGCCGGCAAGATTTCGCGAACGCGCAGACGCATTTTGAGATTTTGGTTCAGCAGAATCCTGAGGCGCCGTTAGCGGAACGAGCGCTGTTTTTTGCAGCAGACTCGGCCATGTCGAGCATGGGGCAAAATTCACTCGATCGCGCCGTCGTCCTGCTCGATCAGGTGGTGCAGCGCCGGGGCGAGTTGCGTTGGACGGCGCGAAATGAGCAGGCGCTACTGGAGCGTAAGCTAGGAAAAGTGCAGGATGCGTTATTGCTCTATGACGAGGTGCTGAAGAATGACGCGAGAGCGAGCGAGAAGCGCGAAGCACTTTGCGGCAAAGCGGATATTTATTTCGATCTCGGCGCCACGGATGCGAAGAATTATGACCGAGCGTTGGAAGGGTATGACGCACTCGCGCACGATGCCCAGGAACCAGGACACTGGCGCAATCAGGCCTTGTTCAAAAAGGGAATGTGCTGGGAGAAAAAATCCGATCGAGCCAGCGCGTTGAATGCGTTTTACGAAGTGGTCGAGGGGCAAAGCAAGCCCGGGAAGTCGCCCGAACTTTTCTGGTTCTACAAGGCCGGCTTCAATGCGGCGCGGCTACTTGAAGAGACCGCGGACTGGAAATCGGCCGCGACCGTTTACGGCAAATTGGTCGCAGCGTCCGGGCCGCGCAGCGAGGAAGCGAGATCGCGGCTCAATCGCTTACGACTCGAACATTTCCTGTGGCAAGAGTGAGCAGGCCCGAAGCCGTGCGTTTTTCATTGTCAGCCGCCGTGGAAAGGCGCATAGTTAGATCATGACAACTGTAAACAGGCTCCACTGCCTGGTCGGTTGGTCGGTCCGGTGCACAATCGCCGCGGTCGCGGTTGCATTTTGTGCATCGGCTTTTGCTGATCCGAGCAAAGATGGTTCCGTAACACCAAGGCACGCCGTCACCAAGAAGGCCGTGCGTAAAGTGTGTTACGTTCGCATCTCGGGTTCTGGCATTCCGCAGCCGTGCGATCGGCTCGGGACAATTCCGACCACCGCCATTCCGATGCAAATCGTCGGAAGGTATCCAGTGGAGAAGCAGGCAAACTAAGGGTTCGGCAAGCAGCGCCGGAAGAAGGCTGCTGCCTTCGGTGGCAGCCCGCTTCTGGTTGTTTAATTTTTCCAGGCCATCAGGCCGCGCAATTTTTTTCCCACTCGTTCAATCGGGTGCTTTTCTCCCTCTCGCAGAAGTGTGTTGTACCGACGGCGGCCGCTTTTCATCTCGCGCAAAAATTCGCGCGCGAATTTTCCCGAACGGATGTCGCGTAACGCGGCCGTCATTCGCCGGCGCACGCTAAGATCGACAATCGCCGGGCCGACCGTGAGATCGCCCCATTTTGCTGTGTCGGAAATTAAAGTACGCATCCCGGCGATCCCTTCCTCGTGGACAAGATCGACAATAAATTTCAATTCGTGCAGACATTCGAAATACGCGAGTTCCTCTGGGTAGCCCGCTTCGACAAGCGTCTCGAACGCCGCCCGAATGAGGGCGGTGACACCGCCGCAAAGCACCGCCTGTTCGCCGAATAAATCCGTCTCCGTTTCTTCGCGGAAAGTCGTCTCGATAACGCCGGCGCGCGTGCAACCAATCGCTTTCGCCCAAGCAAGCGCGGTCCTTTTTGCCTGACCTGTAGAATTCTGATGGATTGCGATCAAGCCCGGCACACCGCGTCCCCTAACGAACTCGCGCCGGACCATCGGACCGAGTCCCTTCGGCGCGACCATGATAAGATCGACATCTTTACGTGGACGGATCGTTCGATAATGAATCGCGAATCCGTGCGCAAACAGGAGCGTTTGTCCTGCGCGCAACGCCGATTTGATCTCACGTTCGTAGACCGCAGCGATCTGCGTGTCCGGTAATGCGATGAACACGACGTCGGCCTTCGCCACAGCCACGCCGGTATCGTAAACGACGAGCTTGTGCCGTCGCGCGATCGCCCGGGATTTACTTTTCGGATAGAGCCCGATAATCACGCGCATCCCGCTATCGCGCAGATTAAGAGCGTGCGCACGACCTTGCGCGCCGAATCCGATGACTGCGCAGACCTTCCCTTTTAACCAGCGAAGATCGACATCTTTATCTCGGTAGATTCGCGCGGCCAAGCGCCGCCGATGCTATCGGATCAAAAGGCGAAGTCAAACGACGTGCCGTGACGTGGGCGAAATCAATTCGCGGCTTTGCTGGAATCCGCCACGCTGCGAAGACGCGATACTTCCGCCAACGCCGCGCGCGCTTCGTCCCGACGGCCCATTTTGTCGAGGATGTTCGAAAGCAAAACGTACTGCCGCGGTTGGCCGGGCTGACGAGAGACCGCGCGGGGATCTCGGTCATGGAAAAACCTTTATCGACCGCCTGAATAGTGAGCTCGATTTCTAATTCGAATCCGCGCGTAAGCACCGGCACGTGCTGGTAAAACCGGCGCGAGAAAAGTCGCAACCCGGAAAACAAATCGAGTGGTTTGAATCCGAAAACGAAATTCAGGACCGAAGCGAAGATCGACATCCCCCATTGGAGCATCGGCCGGAAAATGTGCGACGCGTTTTGCGCGCTGCGAATGCCGGTCACCATGTCGACCGGTTCGCGCAGATATTCTTCGACGAGAAATTGCGCGCCTTCGTCTGGATAACTGCCATCGCCGTCCACCATCAAAATCAAATCAGTGTCGATGGTCGCGA
>JBDUDM010000145.1:0-3721 GCA_040002925.1 Spartobacteria bacterium
CGCGCATTCCACCGACTTAAGTTCGACAATAACTTTTGAGTTTACGCAGAGGTCGGCGCGGTACGCTTCATCGAAACGGATGCCGTCATAAACAATTGCCATGGGCTTCTGACTCTCGACAATTAACCGGCCTTTTCGCAACTCGTGCGCGAGCACGACTTCGTAGACGGATTCGCGCAAGCCGGGCCGGAGCTTGGTATGCACAATAAAGGCCGCGTCCAGAATTTGTTTCGCAATCTCGTTTTCCGTCATCCGTTGTGCCCTTTGTGGACGTGGTGTGAGTTATTTTTCTTGGATCGCGTAATCGAGTGCGCGCTGGAGATCGAACTTTTTGATTTGCTGCAGCAGCGTTCCGTCGTTCAAGGCATCGACGATTTTTCGGTTCTGCAAAAGATCGAGAAAGCGTCCCTGCTCGATCAATTTTGAAATCTCCGGATCATCGCGCAGCGCGGCGATCCGTGGGTGCTCGCTGACCTCGCGCGCACCTGGAAAAGAAAGAAACCGCTCAGCCCGCTCCGGACTCGAAACCACCTGGCCGAGTTTGCCGAGCGTTTCGTAGGTATTGGCCGGGACGACGTCCGCGCGTTTAACCATGTCGCCGAGCGCGCCCATTTCGAGCGAGTTTTTCAATCGCGCGAGCGACATCAATACCGACGGTTCGTCCGAGGGATCGTTCAAAACGCCTCGGCGAACATCTACGGCGTGCAATGCTCGCGGAGAGGCCGCACTACTTTGGGTCGCGGCCTGTTGATGCGCCGGCGTTTCAGCTAAGGCGCCCAGCGCGCGGATGCCGACACACACCATCCAGACCAGAAACGCGCCGAAGAAAATTCCGAGGACGGCGCCGCTCACTCCATAGATCAGCCTAACAAATGCGGAGTTATGTTGCCCGGTTCGCCGAAACAACATCGTCCCGAGTCCACTGATGATGGCGTAGACCACCACGGCAAAAACGGCGCCCACTAAGATCGACATGGCGAAATCGGGGATGTGCACGAATGGGGCGATGAAAGGTGCCACGAGCGGACCACCGAAATAAGCCGCGAGGTAAGCGCCGATCAGCGCGGCGAGCCGAGCCAGTTGGCGGGGAAGCCCTCGACGCCAGCCGCGCACGACCTCGAACAGAATGAGGACGAGCGCGAACGAAACCAGAACGAGCTGCCACAGCGGCGAACCGGCGGCTTGTTGCAATTGCGGACTCATTTTCGTGAATCGATCGCACGCTGACGCAAAGCGTGATCGCAAAGAACCAGTGCCGCCATGGCTTCGATCATCGGCACCGCGCGCGGCAGCACACAGGGATCATGTCGACCGCGCGCAGCCAGCGTCGTTTTCTTAAATGATGCGGTCACCGTTTTTTGTTGGCGGAAAATCGTCGCGGTCGGCTTAAACGCGACCCGAAAATAAATCTCTTCGCCATTTGAGATTCCGCCCTGGATGCCGCCGGAATAATTTGTCGATGTTCGGACACGGCCGCTTTTCATTTCGAAGGCGTCGTTATGCTTGGAGCCGCGCATCCGCGTCGCGGCAAATCCAGAACCGATCTCGAAACCTTTGGTCGCGGGTAAACTCAGCATCGCCTTGGCCAGATCCGCTTCGAGTTTGTCGAAGACCGGTTCGCCGAGGCCGGGCGGCGCGTTGCGCACAATGCATTCAATCACGCCACCTAACGAATCCCCGGCCGCTCCCGTTTTTTCGATCAGCGCGATCATCTTCTTCGCCATCGCTGCGTCGGGGCATCGCACCATGTTTGCATCGACGTCCCTCGCTTTCACTTTCGACTTGTTGATCTTAGCGACGAGCTCGTGGATTTGCGTCACGTAGGCGACGATGTCGATCTTGCGATAAAGCTTCTGCAGGACTTTGCGCGCGATGACGCCGGCGGCGACGCGACCGATGGTTTCCCGCGCCGAAGCGCGACCGCCGCCCTGCCAGTTTCGAATTCCGTATTTCGCTTCGTAAGTGAAGTCGGCGTGCGAAGGTCGAAATGTTTTGGCAAGATCGACATAGTCATTTGGCCGCGCGTCCTTGTTGCGCACGAGAATGGCGATGGGCGTGCCGAGCGTTTTGCCTTCGAAAACGCCGGAAAGAATCTCGCAACGATCTTCTTCCTGGCGTTGCGTGGTGATTTTACTTTGGCCGGGGCGTCGACGATCGAGCTCGTGTTGAATTTCCGCTTCGACGATGTCGATCTTAGGCGGGCAGCCGTCGATGACGACACCGATGCCGCCGCCATGCGATTCACCAAAAGTGGTGATGCGAAAAAGTTGCCCGAATGTGCTGCCCATTAAACGAACGTTAGCTGAAGTCGCGGTGGAATTGGTCTAGATCGCCTCGAAAGCGGTTTGGAGATCGTCGATTAAATCGCGCACATCTTCGACGCCGACGGAAAGTCTAACGAGTGAGTCGGTCACGCCGAGGGCGTCGCGTTGTTCTTTCGGCACGGAGGCGTGGGTCATGAGCGCGGGATGATTGATCAGGCTTTCGACGCCCCCCAAACTCTCGGCTAATGAAAACAGATACGTGTTCTCGAGGAAACGCCGCGTGCCATCAAGATCGGTTTTCAAAACGATCGTGACCATTCCGCCAAAGCCACGCATCTGGGTGCGAGCAAGGTCGTGTTGCGGATGCGATTTCAATCCGGGATAACTAACCGATTTCACCTGCGGCTGTTCTTCCAGCCAGCGAGCGATCTCGAGGGCGTTCGCGCAATGCCGCTCCATTCGCAACGCCAGCGTCTTCAAACTGCGCAAGGCGAGAAAGCTGTCGAACGGCCCCGCGATGGCGCCGACGGAGTTTTGCAGGAACGCCATTTGCTCGGCGAGTTCCTTGCTTTCACCGACCACAGCAACGCCGCCGACCATGTCGGAGTGGCCGTTGAGATATTTCGTGGCGGAATGAATGACCATGTCGAAGCCGGATTCGAGCGGGCGTTGCACCCACGGACTGGCGAAGGTGTTGTCCGAAACGGAGATAATGTTTTTTTCGCGCGCGACTTTCGCGATCGCTTCGAGGTCGATAATTTTTAGCAGCGGATTGCTCGGGGTCTCGATCCAAACCATGCGCGTGTTCGGCTTGACCGCCTGCTCAAAGCGCGACGCGTCCGTAAGATCGACAAAGGTGAAGTCGAGATTGGCGGAACGCTTCCGCACTTTATTGAAAAGACGAAAGGTGCCGCCGTAGAGATCGTCGCTCACGACGACGTGCGAACCGCTGTCGATCGTTTCGAGTGCGGTCGACATGGCGGCGAGTCCGGAGGCGAAAGCGAAACCGCGCGTGCCACTCTCGAGATCGGCGATGCATTTTTCGTATGCCAGCCGCGTTGGGTTAATGGAACGCGCGTAATCGAATCCTTTATGCTTCCCCGGACTTTGCTGGACGTAGGTGGACGTCGCGTAGATCGGCGTCATGATCGCGCCGGTCGTCGGATCCGGTTCCTGGCCGGCGTGAATGGCGCGGGTGGCGAACTCGTGTTGTCTCTTCATTGGATAGCCGCGGAATGTAACCGCGGATTACGCGGATTTCACCAATAAGGTGGATCGGCGTAACCGGCACGAACCACCGAAAAAAATATCGCTGCCGCGCCGCCGCTTCAGTAGGAAGAGCTGGTGCCGGAATCTGACGACAATCTCCGCCTCGAAATCGGCCATGTCCTCTTCATCGACATCGTCGGTTACTCGAAGCTCCTGATCGAGGAGCAGAAGGAGCGGCTCAACCAGCT
>JBDUDM010000146.1:0-3695 GCA_040002925.1 Spartobacteria bacterium
CGTCCTGTGGCGAGATCGACATCTTGATCATGGAATGCACGCGCGGCGATCACGCAACGCCGCCGGGATGGACGCGCGCGAGCGAAGAGCAACGCCTCGCCGTCGCCATCGATGAAGCGTTTACAAACGGCGGCTGCGTGCTCATTCCGGTTTTTGCCATCGGCAAAACGCA
Source organism: Spartobacteria bacterium (assembly GCA_040002925.1). GTDB lineage: Bacteria > Verrucomicrobiota > Verrucomicrobiia > Chthoniobacterales > UBA10450 > JAJPGZ01. The sequence continues at coordinate 173 of JBDUDM010000146.1, forward strand.
GGAGTTGCTCGCCATGCTCTACAAATTTCGCCGCGAGAAATTGTTAGGCGATTTCCCGATCTACATCGGCGGACTGAGTGCCAAGATGACGGAAATCTACGATCGGCGCGCGGCCATGACCCGGCGAAGTTTGTCGCGGTTGCAATTGCTGCCTGAGCTCGCGCCCTTTGTGTTGAGTGGCAAAAACATTAAAGAAGCACCGGCGCGTCCCGGCCGCGTCTATGCGCTCTCCAGCGGAATGATGACGCCGAAGACGTTGTCGAACACGTTCGCGCATCGCGTGGTGGAGGACCCGCGGCACTCGATCTTTTTCGTCGGTTACGCCGACCCAGCATCGCCCGCCGGCATCTTGCGCGACGCGAAAGCGGGCGACGAAATCGTGCTCGACCGCGAAGAACCGGCCCAGCGCGTCGGCTGCCACCTGCAATCATTTCAATTTAGCGCGCACGCGTCGCGTGAGTCGCTCGTGGCTTACGCCAAAAAGTTGGCGCCGAAAAAAATCGTGCTCGTGCATGGCGACCAGCCGGCAGTGGAGTGGGTGCGCAGTCAGTTGATTGTCGATCTTGCCAACACCGAGGTGATCGTGCCCACGCCGGGAGTGGAACTGGAGTTGTGAGGATCGCTTCTTGGAACATCAATTCGTTGCGGAAACGGCAGGACCGTTTGTTCGAGTGGCTGGAGCGGACGAAGCCGGATGTGGTTTGTTTGCAGGAAACAAAATGCACCGACGAACAATTTCCTCTACTCGCACTCAAGGCCGCGGGTTATCACGCCGCGTATCACGGCGAAAAATCTTACAACGGCGTTGCGATTCTCTCGAAAAACGAGCCGACCGATGTGCGCACATCGTTGGGCGATGAAGTGGTCGATCCACAGACACGCGTGATTTCCGCTAAGATCGATAATGTGCGCATCTATTCAATCTATGTGCCTAACGGACAGGCAGTCGGGTCGCCCGCCTACGAATACAAACTGAATTGGTACCGGCGTCTGCGCGATTGCATCGCGCGCGAACAAGATGTCGATCTTGTCGTCTGCGGCGATTTCAATGTCGCGCCGGAAGACGTCGATATCTACGACCCGGATTTGTGGCGCGGCGCCATCATGTGTTCGGACGAAGAACGCAAGGCGTTTCGCGAATTGTGCGATGTCGATCTTACCGACACCCTGCGGATTCATCACCAGGAAGTCGGGCTGTTCACCTGGTGGGATTACCGCATGCTTTCGTTTCCGAAAAACCGCGGGCTGCGGATCGATGGCGTGCTCGCCAGTAAATCGCTCGCGCAAAAATGCAATGCCGCCGGAATCGATCGCGAGATGCGTAAAGGGAAAGAGCCTTCCGATCACGCGCCAATTTGGGCAGACTTCTCGCTATGAACGTTGCCCATCCGCCGGCCAAGCCGTTGATGATCTGGGACGGCGATTGTCATTTCTGCCGGCATTGGATCGAGCGCTGGTGCGTGATTACGGCGGGCGAAGTCGATTACGAGACGAGCCAAAACGTGGCGGAGCGATTTCCGGAAATATCGCGCGAACAATTCCAGCGCGCCGTCGTATTCATCGATACGAACGGCGAAGTGTTTGTAGCGGCGGCGGCGGTTTGCCGATCGTTAACATGTCGATCTTCCAGGAAATGGTTGTGGTGGAGTTACAATCACATTCCCGGTTTTGCGGCGATCTCCGAGTTCGGTTACAAAATTGTCGCGCGTCATCGCGGCATCGGTTCGGCGTTGACGCGATGGCTTTGGGGTAACGACGTTAGGCCGCCGACATATTTCTGGGCGGGGCGCTGGTTTCTCCGCGGCCTCGGGCTGGTTTACCTCGTCGCGTTTGTTTCGCTTTGGACGCAGATCGACGGACTCATCGGCGCGAACGGCATTTTGCCGATCGCCGATTACCTCACGGCCGCGCGCGAGCGACTCGGCGCTCATGCGATGTCGATCTTGCCAACGCTTTGCTGGTTCAATTCGAGCAACGCGTTCCTTCATTTTCTCTGCGGCGGCGGCGTTTTGTTTTCGTTGCTGCTGATCGTCGGAATCGCGCCAGCCATTTCCGCGTTCGCGTTCTTTGTTTTTTATCTTTCGCTAAGCATCGCTGGGCAAACCTTCCTCAGTTTTCAATGGGACATCCTGCTGCTCGAAGCCGGTTTCTTGTCGATCTTTCTTGCGCCCTGGCAGCTCTGGCCTTCGCGCGGTTCGGAGCAGCCGGTCTCAAAGGTCGCGTTGTTCCTGCTCAAGTTTTTGCTCTTCAAATTGATGTTGATGTCGGGCGTGGTGAAGCTGACCAGCGGCGACGATTGCTGGTGGAATCTCACGGCGCTCGATTTTCACTACTGGTCGCAGCCATTGCCCACCATCTGTGGCTGGTGGTTCGATCAAGATGCGGAGTGGTTCAAGAAATTTTCGGTCGCGTTTTGTCTCGTCGTCGAAATCATCGTGCCGTTTTTTATATGGGCACCGCGACGCCCGCGACTTATCGCGGCGGGATTGTTGATCTTTCTTCAGCTCGCGATCGCGCTCACCGGCAACTATTGCTTCTTTAATCTGCTGACGATCGCGCTGTGTTTGCTGCTGATCGATGACGCGGCGATCGGCTACGCGACGGAGTTTCGCAGAGCGAAACGGCTACAGGAGCGATTGTCGATCTTCGCGGGGATCGCGGTGCTCGTGATCACGTTGCCGCTAAATGCGTGGTTGATTTACGGCGCGTTCAAGCCCGAAGCGGAAATGCCGCGGCCGATGCAATGGGTATACGGACATGTGGAACCGTTTCGCATCGCAAATGGTTATGGATTGTTTCGCGTCATGACAAAAGATCGGCGCGAAATCGTGATCGAAGGGAGCGCGGACGGGATTGAATGGAAACCGTACGAATTCAAGTGGAAACCCGGCGACGTGAATCGCGTACCGGGTTGGTGCGCGCCGCATCAACCGCGGCTGGATTGGCAGATGTGGTTCGCGGCGCTGAGCGAACCGCGGCAGAATCGGTGGCTCATGCGCACGATTGTTTGCCTGATCGAGAATAAACGCGACGTGACGCGACTTTTCGCGCGCAATCCGTTCCCGGATTCCCCGCCTCAGTACCTTCGCGCGCGCTTTTTTCGATATCGATTTGCGAACGCGGAGGAACATCGGCAGTCAGGCGCCTGGTGGAAACGCGAGGAGCTGCGCGAGTATTTGCCCACCATCAGCGCCGATCAGCTCCGCTAAGATCGACAATCGTAAGATCGACAATGAGGAATAAGCGCAACTCACGGCCGAAATCCGTTTTCATTGTAGGGAGATTGGTTTGCTGAAAGGGCAAACCACGCAGATACTTCCGGCAATAATTTAACTGGAGAAAAATATGGCTGAAGAAATCAAACCAACTCAAACGCGCGTGGGTGGACCCGCCGCGCAGGACAAGATCGACAGCAGCAGGACGCACGCGCGGCAGGCAGCCGAGGATTTGCGCTCGGCTGCCGGTGCAGTGGCGACCGAATATCGCGATAAAGCGGAGCAAGTCTGGGACGATGCCCGCGATC
>JBDUDM010000006.1:0-37652 GCA_040002925.1 Spartobacteria bacterium
CAGTTTGGCGCTGGTCTCGAAATTCGCATCACCCGCCACGTCGGTATGATGGGCGACTTCGCCTGGAACGTCGTCAGCGGCCCGGATAACAACTTCGGGATGGCACGTTTCGGTCTGACCTTGTCCTACTAAGATCGACAATCGCATTTTCGACGGCGGCACTGGTTTACCCGGTGCCGCCGTTTTGCATTTCGGATTAAAATCGCCCCGCGCCTTACTGCAATTCGTCCGGCGGCGGCGCGAATGGATTTTGCAAAGGATCTCCGCGGTGAGCCCGGTCCGGAACCGGATCGCGAATTTCTCGCAACCAACTCGGTCTGCCCCAATGTTGTTCTTGCGCGGCAAGATCCACCGTCGGATCGATAAATAACGTCGGCTTGCGTCCGTTCAACGCCACCAGCAGCCGGGCTTCCACCCGTAAAGGCTTCCAGCCCTCGCGCGGCATCACCTTGGACAAATAGCGCGCATATTGCAGAATGATGTCTGATTGCCACTGCATGCGATCTTCCTGCCAGACCGTCAGGTAATCGAGCGGCGCCACTTGGTATTCGCGACCGGTATTGGGATCGATCACATAAAATAAGCCCGCTGCCATTTTCCGATCAGCATCATTCGCCAGGTAAAACGGTGTTCCGCTTGCTGCCACTCGGCCCCGCCTCGGTAAAGGAATGGCCGTAACGGAACGAGAAGTTGAATCGCGATATACACGAGCACAAAAACGAAAATGGCGTGCTGCCATGCGCTTTCGGGCGCGGCCGAGTGTTCACTTTTCACGGCGCGCGGTTTGCTTTGCAAGATCGACAAGAGCTGACGCGGCCAACTTGGCGAAAGAAAAAGTGTGGTGGTCACGATGGCCAACCAGGGAAAAACACCGATGTGGAATAGACGATAGTTGAGCAAGTGAAAGCCAATAGCCGCGATGAATGCCGGCAACCGGGTTCTCCGCCAAAGCAGGAGCGGCACGATCCCCAGATCGAATAACAATGCCGTGTAGCTGAAGGTGTAGACGGCCCATTCCTCGCGAAAGAAGCGGCCGATCACCGGAAAATCCGCGCCCCGGGCGAGCCAAAGGCGCATCGGCTCGGCGTGGAATAACCAATCTGGCATCAGCTTCGCCACTCCCGCAAAAAAATAGACCACGCCCATCTGGGTGCGCAGCAACCATAACGACCACGCTGGCGTCGTATCGGCCCGCAACTTCGATCGCAACCAGGCATCGATCGAGAAAGCGCGGTGCGCAGGAACTGCCGCGAGCAGGAAGCTGAGCAAACAAATGAGGTATTTGTGATTAACCCACAGCGCTTCATCCAAAAAGAAGGTGTAGGTGTAGCCTATGCAAAAGAGCGCCGCACTTGGCCGGTAAAGAAAGCCGAGGACGATAAACAGCGCCAGCACGGTGAGCACAGCAAAGTGGATGTAGAGTCCATTACCGGGCCACGGCTGCACCCATTCGAAGCCCGGATACTTGAACAGGATTCGCGGCTCCAGCCAGTAACGCGCGATCCGTTGGTTGAAAAAAAAAGTCGAGACGTGCCAGAGCATCAGCAGGCCGAAGGTAATTCGGAAAAAAACAAGCGAGGCGATGTCGACGCGGGTGAACGCGCGTTCCTCCAGGCGGCAAAAAATATTCTTCAGAGATGTCATACGGAAACGGGGCGATGCATAGGCATGCGCGGGATTTTGCAGATCAACCTGGCGATTGTCGATCTTACGTGCGCCTTCGATTCACGTTTGCGTACGGCGGCGGTCGGTTGATTTTCTGTCATGTCATTCGCCGAGACTCTTGACGCTCTGCCGCTGCAGCGGTCGGCCGCCGTGCAGCGGTTCGAGAATCTCATCGCTCCTCAAACGGATGAGCGCTTGGAGATTTTAGCGCAGCGCGCACACGCCCTCACCATCCAGAATTTCGGACGAACGATGCGGCTCTTCGCGCCGCTTTATCTCTCGAACGAGTGCATCAACAATTGTCGATACTGCGGTTTCTCGCGCGATAACCCGATTCTGCGCGTCACGCTGAGTGTCGATGAAGTGGTTGCCGAGGCCGCGCACCTTTCGCGCGAAGGTTTCCGGCACGTGTTGTTGGTGGCCGGGGAACATCCGAAGTTTGCCGGTCGAGATTATTTGGCGGATTGCGTGCGAGCACTTGCGCCGAATTTTTCATCGATCTCGATCGAGGTCGGGCCGATGGAGACGGCGGACTACAGGGGGATTGTCGATCTTGGCGCCGAAGGTCTGGTCGTTTACCAGGAAACCTACAATCGCGGCGTCTATGCCGAGCATCACACCGCCGGCCCCAAGCGCGATTTCAATTGGAGATTGGATTGCGCGGACCGCGGTTATGAAGCGGGCTTCCGCCGTCTCGGTGTCGGCGTTCTTTTCGGACTTTCGGAATGGCGACAGGACGCCATAGCGCTGGCTGCGCATGTCGAGTATTTGCTGAAGCATTGCTGGCAGGCGCAGATCAGTGTGAGTTTGCCGCGGCTTCGGCCGGCCGCCGGCGGATTTCAACCGTTGTTCTCGATGACTGATCGCGAACTGGCCCAACTCGTTTGCGCATTTCGCATCACGTTTCCTCAAGTCGGCATCGTCCTTAGCACCCGTGAGCGCGCTTCATTGCGCGATGCGCTGGCTTCGTTAGGCGTGACCATGATGAGCGCGGGCAGCCATACCGAGCCCGGCGGCTACACGGGCCAGGGAACGGAACACCTCCATCGAACCGTCCAGGGCCGCATCGTTGCGCCGGAGTTTCAAGATGGAGAGGACCAGGTCGCGACGGGTCAGTTCGATATCAGCGATGAGCGTTCGCCTGCGGAAATCGCTTCTCTTCTGCGCGGCCGTGGATTTGAGCCGGTATGGAAAGATTGGGATCAGGCACTGGCCGGCGTATGACCATCTCGTTAAATGGCGAGACGACGGATTCGCGTGACGCCGCAACCGTGGCCGATCTCGTCAGAAGTTTTCAACTTCCACCGGAGACCATCCTGATCGAGCACAACGGCCTCGCGTTACATCGCCATGAGTGGCCTGATCGATCCTTGAGCGAAGGTGATCGTCTCGAATTCATTCGCGTGGTCGCCGGCGGTTAGTTAGGCGGATTGCAAGATCGACAATCAAGCGATGGCTTTGACCACAATGCGCATGCCGTCGGTCTGCACCACGGTGACCGGCGTATCCGGTCCGATAAATTCCCCCTGCGTCACAACATCGACAACGTGATCATCAAACATCGCCTTGCCGCTCGGTCGCAAAACCGACACCGATCGCCCTTCCATTCCGGTTGAGACGGAGACCGACGTCGCGAATTCTCGCGGCGGGCCGGCCAGTGAAGTCCCGGACGCACTCGCGGTCATCAACGCGAACCTCCGATAAAAACTGGTCCGCGGCAGATATCGCGCGAGCAACGCGATCGCGATGGCCGATGCGATCATCGCTATGAAAAGATTACGCAATGGAACCGCCAGCATTTCGCCGGTCGGAAAAAATGTCTCTCCCGGATAGCGGTCGATCATTGCCCACAACAAAGCGCCGAGCATTAGCAGAACGCCCAAGACACCGACGACGATCGTCGAATGCGCGAAGAATAAAATCTCGATGATGACGAGCGTGACGCCGAGGACGAAAAGTCCCATCACCTCCCAGCCGGCGAGTCCGGCGAGGTAATGGCCCAGGAAAAAAAGCGTGAAACAAATGACCGAGACAATTCCGGGCAGACTCGCGCCGGGAATTTTAAACTCGAGATACGCGCCGATAATTCCGCCTAACAACAGCAGCGGCGCCAGCGCCGTGACCCAGAAGGCAAGGCGTTCGAAACCAGTCGGCTGAATCGCCACGACGTTGCCCTTGAGCCCCGCCTTCTTCGTAAGATCGACAATCGAATCTGCGATCGCTTCGGCCAACACCGGCTTGCCGTTGATGCGCTCGCTCGCTTCCTGTGCGCTCAGCGAAAGCAAAGTCCCTTTCGCGTGCACCACGCGGTCGCCGATCTTCACCTCCTTCTCCTTGTTCATGAACGCTTCGCCGAGATCGGGATTGTGGCCGTTCCGCGTGGCGGATCCGCGGACAAGCGCGGACCAGTAGGAGATCGTCTTGTCGCGCTGCGTCAGCGGCAAATCCTCTCCCGTCGATAACACCGGGGCCGCTGCCCCGATCGCGCTACCCGGCGCCATAAAAATATGTTGGGTCGCGAGCGTGATCAGTGCACCGGCCGAACCGGCATTCGGATTAATGAAGCTGTAAGTCGGAATGGTAGCGTGATTGAGCACGCTCGTGATTTGCTCGGCGGTATCGAGCCGACCACCGTAGGTGTCGATGTCGAAAATAATCGCGGATGCGCCGTTGGTTTCGGCCGCTTTCTCCGCGCGGCGAATGAACATGAAAAGCGCGGGCGCGATTTCGCCATGCATTTCCACGACGACGACGTCGCCTTTATGGATGACTTCTCGTGCCTGCGTGGGCAGCGGCGCGATTAAAAACGACGCTGCTAAGATCGACATGTACGTTTTCATGTTTCGAACTCCTCTGCCGTTGCGTAAGTTTGCCATCTGCCTGTGGCAATTCCATCACAAACCATCGAGCAAGTCGCAGCGGCGAACGACATCGTCGAAGTAATCAGCGCGTATTTCCCGCTCAAACGCGCCGGATCGAGCTTCAAAGCGCTCTGCCCATTTCATCAGGAAAAAACGCCGTCGTTCCATGTCAATGCGCAACGGCAGACCTTCCATTGCTTCGGCTGCGGCGTTGGCGGCAGCGTTTTCCGCTTCGTCATGGATTACGAGCACACCGATTTTCCGGCGGCGGTGCGCAAGCTGGCCGCGCGCGTTGGCATGCCGATCGTGGAGGAGCGCGGCGCGAATGCCGGGGAAGATCGACAACATGAAGCGCGGCGCACCTTGCTTCAGCTCCACGCCGAAACGGCGGAATGGTTCCACGAAAATCTGATGAAGAAAGATTTCGCGAAATCCGCGCGCGAATATTTAAAGGAACGCGAGATCGACAATCGCATCGCGAAGAATTGGCAGATCGGCTATGCGCCCGATGAATGGGACGCGTTTTTGAAATGGGCGCAGAAACGCGGGTACGAGCGCCGGCACATTTTGCAAAGCGGATTAGTGAAACCGCGGGACGAAGAGAAACCCGAGGGCGACGTTTACGATCGCTTCCGCGGCCGCATCATGTTCCCGATCTGCAACGACATCGGCGAGGTGGTCGCATTCAGCGGGCGCGTTTTGAAAAAAGAAGCGGAAGCGGCGAAGTATATTAATTCGCCGGAAACGCCGCTCTTTCGGAAAGGCAGTGTGCTTTTCGGTCTGCATAAAACGAAGCGCGCGTTGATCGACGCGAGCTGCGCGATCATTTGTGAAGGTCAGCTCGATCTGATCACGTTGTTCGAAGCGGGAATCCCGAACGTGGTCGCGCCGCAGGGAACGGCGTTTACCGAAAATCAGGCGCGCGTTTTGAAGCGCTTCGTCACCGATGTGATCCTTTGCTTCGATGCCGATAGTGCAGGGCAGAAGGCGGCGGAGCGTTCGCTCGATGCTCTTTTGCAAAATGATTTGATCGTCCGCGTGGCGGAAATGCCGGCCGGTGAGGACCCGGATTCACTCGTGCGCCGCGCGGGCAAAGTTGAATTCGAAAAACGCATCGCGGCAGCGCGTGATTTTTTTGATTACTGGATCGAGCACGAAGTTGCTTCAGCGAATCTTGATTCGATGGGGGCTAAGATCGACATCGCGCGGAAGCTGGGTCAGACGATATCGCGCGTGCACGATCCCATGATGCGGAGTGAAGTGGTGAGTAAAGCGAGCGCGCGGCTCGGCGTATCCCGAGCAGACTTCGAGAATGTGATCCCGAAACAGAGTCGCGAATGGACGCAGCGTTCCAAATCGACCGCGCCAACCGTTGCGCCCCCGCCGCCTCACGATGTGGCCATGCTTTGTCTGCTCGCTTTGCGCGACGAAGAAGCGCGCCAATTTTTGCGCGAGCAGAATTGGCGGGAGACTTTGGCTCAAGTGCCGGAAGCGAGTTTGCTGACCCAGATTCTGGAGAGCGAGCTCCGTCCGGACGACGCGGCTTCGTTAAACGGGTTTATGGCGAGCTTGAGCGCCGCGGAAGAGGGATTGGTTTCCGCGTGGCTCCTGCAAAGGCTCCCGGGAAATCCGGCCACGGTGGCGGAGGAATGGTGGCGTGGCTTGCGCAAGGCGGGCCTGCGGCGCCAGCTCGATGTGGCGGAGAGCCGGATGAAACTGCCGCAACTGAGCACAGGCGACGTGGTAAATCTGCAGAAACAAATTCTTGACCTCCGCGAGCAGCTCCACGAACTTTCGCAGTTTTCGCCGGCCCCCACTGTTGACCGTTAACTCCGAAAGCGATCGGAGTTAATTGTCGATCTTGCGGGCGGCGAATCGAAAGTCCCCGTCCATCCCTTAACCCAGCAATTTTGGCCAGGCCTTCGAAAGCAAAACCACGGAGCTCGTCCTCGTCCCATAGTCGGGCGAAGCAAAAACGCGTGCATCGCGGAACGGCCAGGTCTGGCCGGACGATTTCGCCGAAACTTTTGCGGCCCGGAATAAAAATGAAACGCCCGGCTCCGCGAGTTCAGAAAAAGCGTTCCGGCGCAGCCGCGGCCGCGAAGATTGCACCTTCGCTCAATCTGTCATCGAATCCCGAGGCCGATTTGCAGGCGCGCATTCGCGAGCTGATCAAGCTGGCGAAGGAGCAAGGGTATCTCACCTTCGACGATCTCAACGAGGCGTTGCCCGAGGGGATGAACGACGCGGACGATCTCGACGCCGTGCTCACGCGTTTGCGGAAAATGGAGATCGACATCATCGAAGCGTCGGAAGTCGATCGCTTCAAAGACGGTAAGAAAGAAGCGGAAGAAGAAGAGGAAGAAAAGCCGGAAGCGAAACTCGACATCCTGGATGATCCGGTCCGGATGTATCTGAAGCAGATGGGACAGGTGCCGTTGCTCACGCGCGAGCAGGAAGTAGAAATTTCCAAACGCATCGAAGAAGCCGAGGCGATGGTGCAGACGAACATTCATCGGTTCGGCTTTATCGCGCGGGCTCACCTGGAGCTGGCCGAGAAATTGACCGAGGGTCGCGAGCGATTCGACCGGGTGATTCTCGATAAGAAGATCGAGAGCCGCGAACGCTACATGAAAATGTTACCGCGGCTCTGCAGGCAGGTGCAGAAGTCGAGCGCGTCGATCACGCAGCAGTACGGGCAGATCATGCATGCGGCGTCGAAAAAAGAATCGAAGAAACATAAAGCGTTTCAAAAATCAGTCGTCTCGCTGCAAAAATTTTATCCGCGGTTTTATTTTAAACAGAAAGTGACGGAGGAATTTGTGCACCTAGCGGACGAGCAGTTCCGCGCGCTAGAAGCGCTGCAACATGATGTCTCGAAGAAGCCGCGTGGGCGCGGTGCGGCGGCATTGTTGGAAACAAAGATGCGCGAGTTGGAAAAAAATCTTTGGCTATCGAGCGAAGATTTCACCGTGCAATACCAGGAGCTGAAAGATTGGTTGCGCAAAGCGCTCCGGGCCAAAACCGAAATGGTGGAAGCGAATCTGCGTCTCGTTATTTCCATCGCCAAGAAATACACAAATCGCGGCCTGTCCTTTCTCGATCTCATCCAAGAAGGCAACATGGGGTTGATGAAGGCGGTGGAAAAATTCGAATACCGCCGCGGTTACAAATTTTCTACTTACGCCACGTGGTGGATCCGGCAGGCAATCACCCGTTCGATCGCCGATCAGGCGAGGACGATCCGCATTCCGGTGCACATGATCGAGACGATCAATAAGTTGATGCGAGTGCAGAAGCAGCTCGTGCAGGAATACGGGCGAGAACCCACTCCGGAAGAAGTGGCCGAGGAAATTTTGCTGCCCGTCGACCGGGTGCGGGCCGTGCTAAAAATGGCGCAGCAGCCGATCTCGTTGCAATCGCCGGTCGGGGAAAGCGAAGAGACCAATTTCGGGGACTTCATCGAGGATAAAAGCGCGGAGAATCCGAGCGACATGACCGCGATTGTGTTGCTGAAGGAGAAGATCAAGGACGTGCTCGATACCTTGACCGAGCGCGAGCGGCAGGTGCTCGAGCAGCGATTTGGACTGGTGGACGGATACAGCCGCACTCTGGAAGAAGTGGGACGGCAATTTCGCGTGACGCGCGAGCGGATTCGGCAGATCGAGGCGAAAGCGTTGCGCAAGATGCGCCATCCGACCCGCATCCGGCAGCTGGAAGGTTTTCTGGAAGCGGCCGAGGCGTAGATGTCGATCTTACGGCGCGCAACTTTCTAGCGCTGAGTTAGTTTAATCCGGCGGGAATATGAATCGCGAAGAGGACGAACAACTCTGGGATCTTTTGGGCCGAGCCAAACCGGCGCCGGCTTCGCCTTTTTTCGCGCGTAACGTCCTGCGAGAAGTTCGCGATGAGCCGCGTTGGAAATCCAGTCTGCGTTCGTGGATGGGATTGCGGGCATTAGTGCCGGCGACCGCGCTGGCGGTGGCTCTGTTGGCCGCGATGGTCCTTACTCATACGCCAGAGTCATCGACTTCCGATCAGGATGAACCGGTGGCCGCGGCGGCGGTCGACTCCGATCCGATTGCCCAAATTGATCCGCAGGACTACGAAGTGGTCGCCGACCTGGACGATTTGCTTGCGGCGGAGGAAAATAATCTGTGGGACGACACTTCTTCTCTGTAAGCGCGCTGATCGCATTGTCGATCTTCGCCGGCAGCAACGCCTTCGCGCAGGGCGGTCCTAGAAAACATGCGCGCGAGCATGCCCAGAAATTTATGCGACGCGGCAATGATGTGCGGCGTAGCTTCGAGCACGGTCCGCAGCGTGCGCTGCATCTCTCTCCCGATGAGCGCCAGACGTTTCAGCGAAATGCCGAACGTTGGCTGAAGATGGATCCGCAGCAGCGAAATGTCTTACGCGAACGCGAACGGGTGCGCCGCGAGCAAATGAAAAATGAAGCGGAAGCGGTGTTACGCGAATCGGGATTGCGACTCGAGAACGGCGCGCGGACGCAGTTCGAAGAGCGTTATCTGCAGGAGCGCCTGCGCATCGAACGCTCGATTCGCCAGGAGACGGAAGCGAAGCGGCAGCAACAATTGCCGCAGCTAAAAGAGCGGCTTAAGAGCGAGTTTCAGCAGCATGAGTCTTCACCGGCTCAAACCGTTTCGCCGGCCCTCTCGGTTGAGCCGAAAAACTGATCGCGAGAAATTCTCGCCTCGCCTTAAAAGCAAACGAGCTGGCGAGAAAATTCCTCGCCAGCTCGTGAAAAACCGCACCGCACTCTACTTAGTGCAGGTGGCGATGATGACGCCGAACGTAAACCCGATGGCCGTTATGCCAGTAAAACGCCGGCTGATAGGCTACGCGAACCGATGAGCCGTAATACGGGCGATAACCGTATCCGTAACCCCCGTATCCACCGCCGTATCCGTATCCACCGCCGTATCCGTATCCACCGCCGTATCCGTATCCGCCGTATCCGTAGGGAGAGCAGCCGCCGTACGAGTGATACCCGACTGGGCCACCGAAGCCGATTCCGATCGAGACGCCGGCTTCAGATTTCGGTGCTGAAGCGAACGCTAATCCCGCCACTGCCAATGCAATTAAAATAAACTTTTTCACCTTTTTTACCTCCTTGAGTTGTGTGCTTTCATGTCATTCAACACAGATAGAGACGATGAGTTTCGCAGTATTATTCGTATTTAATCCGAAGCGCCTGTTTTCGGATAGCCGCTCACGCAAATGTCGTTGTCGATCTTCGTGTAAGTAACTCGCTCCAGATGCAGCGCATTTTGCGTATTGCTCGCACCCTCACCGGGAAAAGCGATGACCGCGCCGCCGGTAAAAATTGGGCCGAGGTAGATTTGCACCTTGTCGATCAAACGCGCATCCAGCGCCTGGCCCAGAATGTCGCCGCCGCCCTCGATTAAAACGCTCGTGATTTCTTTGCAGCCAAGATCGACAAGAACTTCGTCGAGCGTTTTTTTCCGATACACCAATGTTCGTTCGTGAAAACGATCGAAAAACACGCGGGCGTTTTTTGGCAACGTGCCGGATCGCGTGAGAATCACGCGCCACGGCTGACGCGTCGCACCGCCATCACGCACCGTTAATTGCGGATTGTCCGCGCGGATGGTTTCCGCGCCGACGAGAACCGCATCGACTTCTGCGCGTAACGAGCGCGCATGCCGCCGCGCCGATTCACTCGTAATCCAACGCGATTCTCCGGGCGGTCGAGTCAGTCGCCCGTCCAAACTCATTCCGCATTTGGCAATGACGAATGGACGCCGGGTCACGATCCATTTGCTGAAAGCTTCATTCAATTCAGCACACTCGTCGGCCCGAGCGCCGACCCTTACTTCGATTCCTGCCTTTCGAAGAAGCGCGATCCCGCGACCGTTATGGCGCGGGTTTGGATCGATCATGCCCACAACGACAGTCTTGATCCCCGCTGCGATGATTTTTTTCGTGCATGCGCCGGTGCGACCGGCCGTGCTGCATGGCTCGAGCGTGACGTACATTGTCGATCTTGCCAGCACGCGCGCCGGCACTTTTGCGATGCAATCGACTTCCGCGTGCGCATGGCCCGCTCCGCGATGATGTCCGCGCGCCACGATCTTGTTGCGATCGACCAACACCGCTCCCACCGCGGGATTTGGGCTGGTGCGACCCAGACCTTTTCTCGCTTCACCCAGCGCCGCGCGCATGAAGCATTCGTCAATGTGTTCCGCCACGCCGACACGAATACCTCGTGTGTGAAACTGTGTCACATTTCCTTTGGCCGTGAATCGATCACTTGCGCCGAATGAGCACAGCGCATTTGCAAGATCGACATCTCCATTATGGAGGAGCCGCCGGCCGAAAGGTCCGCGGCTTTTCTTTTGCGCCGCCGCGAAATGAACGTTGTCGATCTTGCCGGCCGTGAATAGTCTGAGCGAGATTTAGCAGAGGAATTTTATGGCGACCAAGACTGAAGCAAAACCAGCAGAGAACAAACTGACCGCGGCGCGCGACAAGAATCTCGAACTCGCGCTCCAGCAAATCGCCAAGGACTACGGCGACGGCGCCATCATGCGTTTGGGCGACGACAAAATCGTCGACATCGACGTCATCCCGACCGGCAACATCCTGATCGATCGCGCGCTTGGCGTCGGGGGATTTCCGCGCGGACGCGTGGTGGAAGTTTTCGGCCCCGAATCATCGGGCAAGACCACGCTCACGCTCACTGTTATCGCGCAGGCGCAAAAACGCGGAGGCCTCGCGGCATTCATCGACGTGGAGCACGCGCTCGATCCTGCATACGCGAAACGGCTGGGTGTCGATCTTGATGATTTACTCGTTTCGCAACCGAGCTCAGGCGAGGAAGCACTGCGCATTTGCGAGACGCTGGTTCGCTCGAACGCGCTCGACGTGATCGTGCTCGATTCGGTCGCGGCGCTTGTCACGAAAGCCGAATTAGAAGGCGAGATTGGAGATGTGACCGTCGGGGCGCAAGCGCGGTTGATGAGCGCGGCCTTGCGCAAGCTCACTTCGCTCATTTCGAAGGCTCGCACCTGTTGCATTTTCACGAACCAAATCCGCGAGAAGATCGGCGTCATGTTCGGCAACCCGGAGACCACGCCCGGCGGCAGGGCGCTCAAGTTTTATGCGAGCGTTCGCGTGGATATCCGCCGCATCGGCGCGATCAAACAGACCGACGGCGTGGTCACGGGCAATCGCACCCGCGTGAAAGTGGTGAAAAACAAAGTGGCGCCGCCTTTCACCGAAGCCGAGTTCGACATCATGTATAACGAAGGCATATCCTCGACTGGCGCGTTGCTCGATCTCGCGCTCGAGAAACAGATCATCGAGAAACGCGGCTCCTGGTTGAATTACAAGGGGACGCAATTGGCGCAGGGACGTGATGCGGGCAAGGAAGCGTTGAAGAACGACCGCGCGCTTTACGAAGAGATCGAGGCGGCCGTGAAAGCGAAGCTCGACGAAGATAAAGCGTAACCGGCGACGCGCGCTAAGATCGACATGTTGATCCGGCGTTTCGCTGTGGCGGTTGCGGTTCTTGTCGGCACAACGTCCGGGCACGCCCGCCCCGGAAGCATGCCTTTGCTGCCCGGGCTGGGCGACGTGCACCACGCGGTCTCCACTCAAAATCCGCTCGCGCAAAAATTTTTCGATGAGGGATTGGCCCTCGTTTACGGATTCAATCACGAAGCGGCGCGCGAAGCGTTTAAGCACGCGGCCGAGCTCGATCCAAATCTCGCGATGGCTTGGTGGGGACTCGCGCTAACCCTCGGGCCTAACTATAATTTCCCGGCTGATCCTGCGCGCCAGCAACAAGCCTACGAAGCGGTGCAACGCGCGATTTCGCTCCAGGAAGGAACATCGCAAGCGGAGCGCGCTTACATTCAGGCGCTGGCCTTTCGTTACGCGAAAGATCCCAAGGCGGATGTCAATCAACTCGCCATCGGCTACCGCGACGCGATGTCGAAGTTGGTGAAACAATATCCGGACGATCTGGATGCCGCGACCCTCTATGCCGAGAGCCTGATGAATTTGCATCCGTGGAAGCTTTGGCTTCCTGATGGCAAGCCTAACGAGGGGACCGAGGAAATCGTAGCCGTGCTCGAATCGGTCCTGGAACGCGATCCAAATCATCTGGGCGCGAATCATTACTACATGCACGCGGTCGAAGCGTCGCCCCATCCCGAGCGTGGCCTCGCCTCCGCCGCGCGGATCGAGAAGCTGGCGCCCGCCGCCGGGCATCTCATGCATATGCCGTCACATATTTATGCGCGAGTCGGGGATCATCTCGCGTCCACGCGTGCGAATGCCGGTGCGGTTGCCACCGACGAGAAATTTTTCCGCGCCATTTCCCAGCCAGGCGCGGAGGCTTTCATGCTTTACCTGCACGATTTGCAGTTTCTCGTCTACGGCCATTGCATGGCGGGCAATTGGCCGGAAGCGAAACGCGCGGCTGACAAATTGGTCGCGCAAGTATGGCCGCGTTTAGCGGAGATGTCGATGTTAGAAGGATTCCTGCCCACGCCACTTTTCGTTTTGCTGACTTTCGAGCGCTGGAATGAAATCCTCAGCGTTGCTCCGCCAGATCGATCCCAGATTTTCGCTACCGCGAATTGGCATTTCGCACACGCAATGGCTTTAGCCGCGACGGGCAAGTCAGCTGAAGCGCAGGAAGAATCGATATTATTCGTGAGCGGATTAGGCAAGCTTCCCCGCGACGCCTCCTACGATTCGCTCAATTCCGTTGCGGACATCGCCCGGGTTCAGGAAAATCTGCTCGCCGCCATGATTAAGCGAGGAAGCGGCGCCGCCGTCGACGAAACAGCGGAAGCATTTCAACGCGCTGTCGCCGCGGAAGACGCGCTGAATTACAACGAGCCGCCAAGTTGGTATCCGCCAATTCGCCCGATGCTCGGAGAATTCTTGCTGAAGGAAGAACGAGCGAGTGCGGCCGAAAAAGTTTTTCGCAGCGCCTTGGAGAAGTCGCCGCGGTATCCTCGCGCTCTGCTAGGACTTCGCGAATCATTGAAAGCGGAAAAGCAGTTTTACGAAGCCGATCTGGTCGATCAGCAGTTAAGCAAATTAAAACAAAACGCCGCTGCTTCGGTGCAAGATCGACATCGGAAATAGCCAGGCTGCTTTTGTCGCCTACATTTCCATCCGTTAGATCGACATCATGACCGGTCCCGATATCCGCCAATCGTTTCTCGATTTCTTTCGCGAGAAAGCGCACACCGTGGTGCCCTCGTCCTCGTTATTGCCCGACGCGCCCAATCTGCTTTTCACTAACGCCGGCATGAACCAGTTCGTGCCGATCTTTCTCGGCCAGCAAAAGGCGACGTGGAATCCGCCGCGCGTGACCGACACGCAGAAATGCATTCGCGCCGGCGGTAAGCATAACGATCTCGAAGATGTCGGCCTCGACACCTATCACCACACTTTCTTCGAGATGCTCGGGAATTGGAGCTTCGGCGATTACTTCAAGAAGGAAGCGATCGAATGGGCCTGGGAGCTGGTCGTGGACCGTTGGAAACTTTCCCCGCAACGTCTCTACGCGACCGTTTACAAACCCGGGCCTAACGAGCCGAGCGAGTTCGACCAGGAAGCGTACGATCACTGGGCGCGCCTGTTCCTGGATGTCGATCTTGACCCGGCCGTCCACATCGTAAACGGAAACAAGAAAGACAACTTCTGGATGATGGGCGACACCGGTCCGTGCGGCCCGTGCTCAGAGTTACATGTCGATCTTACGCCGGACGGCGACACCCGCGGCGAGCTCGTGAACAAAGACGACCCGCGTTGCATCGAAATATGGAATCTCGTTTTCATCCAGTTCAACGCGAATCCCGACGGTTCCTTTGTCCCATTGCCGCAACGTCACGTCGATACCGGGATGGGTTTCGAGCGCGCCACCGCGCTCATTCAAGGGACAAAAAACTTCACCGATTTCTCCGGCATCATTTCGAACTACGAGACCGATATCTTCCGTCCAATTTTCGATGAGCTGGAAAAGGTCAGCGGCAAAAAATACGCATCGACTCTACCAATTGTAGGGCGTCTCTGCGAGACGCCGGCGGCTGACACAGCCGCCCTACAAAAGCAGACGGAACAGGAAAAGATCGACATCGCATTTCGCGTCATCGCCGATCACATCCGCACGCTAAGTTTCGCGATCGCCGACGGAATCATCCCGTCGAACGAAGGTCGCGGCTATGTCGTGCGTCGCATCTTGCGGCGCGCGGTGCGCTACGGCCGCACGCTCGATTTTCACGAGCCGTTCTTCTTCCAGCTTGTCGATGTTGTCGCGCAAACGGTGGGCGAGGTGTTTCCCGAGATCCGTGCGAAACAATCGAAAATCAAGGAAACGATCCAGCGCGAGGAAGACGCATTTAACAAGACGCTGGACAAGGGACTCGCTCTTTTCGAATCGGAAGCAACAGGTGGTGGAACGACCATTGCCGGTGCGTTCGCTTTTCGTTTGTATGACGAACAGGGGTTCCCGCTCGATCTGACTGAACTGCTGGCACGTGAGCGCGGGATCGCGGTCGACGTTGCTGGTTTTGAGAAGTTGATGGAGGAGCAGCGGACTCGTGCGCGAGGAGCACAGAAGAAAACTGCGATCGAGATTTCGCAGGTCGATGGTAAGACGCCGACGAATTTTCTTGGTTACGATCACGACCGCACCGATGCCGAGGTGCAGGCGATTGTCGATCTTGCGGAGAAGCGGGCGGTCGTGCTCGACCAATCGGTTTGTTACGCAGAGATGGGCGGACAAGTCGGCGATCGGGGCGAGATCGTGCGCGAAGACCGACAATGGAAAATCGCCAACACGCAGAAAGCCGGAGCGAGCTTCGTCCATTTAATTGAAGGCGACGATGCGCCGGCAGTGGGCGATCGCGTCACGATCAAGATCGACATGCCGCGGCGGCGCGCAGTCGAGCGCCATCATACGGTGACGCATTTGCTGCATTGGGCGTTGCATGAATTAGTCAGCCGCGATGCGGCGCAGAAGGGAAGTTATGTGGGACCGGAGAAACTGACGTTCGACTTTAGCAGCGTCGCCTTAACGCTGGAACAGAAGCGCACGGTGGAGAAGCGGGTGAACGAAAAGGTTGCGGAGAATGCGGCGGTCTCGTGGATGGAGATTCCGTATGCGGATGCGAAGAAGCGTTCGGACATCCAGCAATTCTTTGGCGACAAATACGGCGATGTGGTGCGCGTGGTGCAGATCGGCGGGGAAGCGAAAGCGCTGAATGGTTACTCGATGGAACTTTGCGGCGGCACGCACGTAAGATCGACAAGTGAAATTGGGGCGTTTCGGATTGTGAGAGAGGAAGCGATCGCGGCGGGCGTTCGTCGAATCGAAGCGGTCGCGGGCGAAGCGGCGCGGGAATGGGCGAAAGAAGAAGCGGCCCGTCAGCAGGAAAAATTCGAGATGCTGAAGCGCAAGAAATCCGATGTCGCGGCGTTGCCGGCGTTTGTCGAAGCGGATGAAACCGCAGCGATGCTGGAGAAGATCGACCTGCGGGCGGCGCATTTGGAAAAGGTCGATGTCGATGTTCGCGAATGGGAAAAGCAACACGCGAAATCGGCGGAAGCAGAGATGCGCAGCCGCGCGGCTCTTATCGCAAACGAACTGGCCGCGTCTCACGCCGGAAAAGATTCGTGCGTGGCGAACGTGCCGGACGCTGACGGGAAATTACTGCAAGGGATCGCGGATGCGTTGAAAACGAAATTCAACGGGCCGATTTTTCTGGTCGGCGCAGCGAATGATCGCGTGGCGTTGCTGGCTTCTGTGCCGAAGGAATTCACCGCGAAAGTGCAGGCGAACAAATTGATTCAGGAAATCGCGCCGATGGTTAACGGCAAAGGCGGCGGTCGCCCGGAGAATGCGCAGGGCTCGGGGACGGCCGTGGATAAGATCGACATCGCGGTCTCCGAAGCGAAGCGATTGCTGAACGCCGCCAAAGCCTGAGACAACGCGTTCGCAAACTTGACCGGTTAAACCGGTTAAGTTCGCATTAGCCCTTTTCGTCTACGGAAGGACCAGCGTGATGAAGAACGTGGCGGCCAGAGCGAAGAAGAGAACGAGCATGTAAACAAAGCCGCCGGCAAAGAATTTGAAGATGGTAAAGAACCAGCCCTGCCGATAAACGCGCCGGATCGACAGCAAAATGATGACCGCGAACAGGAACCAAAGTATTCCAACGACCCAGTTGGCGAGGAGATGCGGCACGGTCCGACTCAAACCCATTTCGATGAGTCCGATCAGGATGGTGCCGACGTAAGCGAAGCTGTGAATGTGAAGCGCGTAGATAAGGTGATCGATGTAAAAAACGCGTCGCCAGATATAAAGAATCTTGAGCACGAAAGCGAAGAGCGGGATGCAACACAACATCATGTAAGGCAGATTGCTGACGACGGTCATGAAGAACAGCTGCGCATTCGTGCCGTGTTCGCCGATCTTTTCTTTCGCCCGCGCTTGCAGCCATTTTTCAAACGGCGTGGAGGGATTATCGGAGCCAAAGTTTAAAAATGGACCGAAGTCGCCCTTCCCTTTTGCGTCGCCTTCTTTCTTCTCTTTTTCATTCGGCTCGAGACCGGCGGAGGCAGAAGGCGATGCGGCCGGGGTCGGACTGTTGAGCTGCAAAGTTCTCTCGATCTTCGCGCGCGCTTCCGGGGTGATGGTTTTGTCCGTGCTGATGTCGGCGGCAATGTTCGCTCTTTCTTTCGCGGACAATTTGCTGGGATCGAGGTGAAGCGATTTCGCCCAGTAATTCACGGCTAAGAAAAAGAGAATGCTGGCGAGGAGATAAAGCCGGAGCGGATGCAGGTAGCGCACGCGATGCCCGGAGAGAAAATCATTGGTCAAATGCCACGGACGCACCACGAGCCATCCCACGGTGGCGAAAAACTTTGAGTCCCAGTTCAGGAACGATTCCAGAACATCGACAATGACGTGACGAAAGGAGCGGCGGTAATCGATGGCCGGCTGTCCGCATTGGGCGCACCAATGTCCCTGCAAGGCCGCGCCGCAATTCTCGCAATGGGTCAGCGGCGGTGTTTGTCGATCTTGCCGGCGCCGGAAGAAGCGACGCGGCGAACGTTCGATCGCCGAGATGGCGGTGTCGCCGAGAATAATTTTCGCCGGATCGTCCGACATGCGGTCGACTTTATGAAATGACGCGCGATGCGTCTATCGCAGAAAAAAGAGCGCGAGCGTCCCGATACCGCCGATGGCGAAGAGCGCGAGCGTGTCGGCGACGAAGTAGGGATAAACCATCAGGACGATACCGCAGAACATCGGTTTCCAAAGATTCATGCGCTTGCCGTAGACGAAGGCGACGAAGCCGATCGAGCCGAAGATGAATCCGGCGATCAAGCTGGCAGCGCTGAAATCGAACATGTCGATCTTAGGAGCTAAAGGCGGACCACTGCTGTCGGAGCTGTAGGGGACGACGTTGTCGTCCCATGGGAAGCCAACAGCTTCCCCCTACAAACTTTGGATTGACCACGCTCGGGATGGAATGACACGATCTATCCAACAGGCGTTCTGTTGCGAATGCCTAACGGGTACTACAATGGCTTCTCGATTTTTCCGCACCAAAAGTCCTGAACATCTCATGCAGGAAGCAGCCGCGCCTGAGCGGGTGATGAAGCGTTCGCTCACCGCCTTCGATCTGACCTGCCTCGGCATCGGCGCGATTATCGGCGCCGGAATCTTTGCGCTCACCGGCACGGCGGCAGCAGGCGAACGCGCCGCGTCCGATCTGCTCCACACGCCAGTCATCAATTTCATCCAGGCGTGGGCAACCCATTCGCCGCTCGACATGGGACGCGCAGGCGCCGGGCCAGCGGTAGTTATTTCTTTTGTGGTGGCGGGCGTAGTCTGCGGGTTCGCCGCGCTCTGTTATGCCGAGCTCGCTTCCATGATTCCAGTCTCGGGCTCTGCCTACACTTATTCTTACGCCACTCTGGGCGAACTGATCGCCTGGATCATCGGCTGGGATTTAATTTTGGAATACGCCGTCGGCAATATGGCGGTCGCGGTCGGATGGTCGGGCTACTTTGTCAAATTGTGCGGAAGTCTTTTTGGAATGAAGTTCCCGCTCTGGGCGGTGAGCGACCACGGAAGCGCGGTCGCTATCGTTGCCCAAGGCGGTGACGCTTTGCTTGACTATTCGTCCACCGCTTTGCCGATGCTCGCCGGCCACACCATCGCCGTGAATCTGCCGGCGCTCTTAATCGTCGGTCTCGTGACCATGTTGTTGATTTACGGGATTAGAGAAAGCGCCAAAACCAATTCGATGATTGTGGTGATCAAAGTCGCGGTGGTTGTCTTTTTCATTTCTTTCGGCGCGTTTCTGGTCAACCCGACCAACTGGCATCCGTTTATGCCGACGGGTTTCGGCGGCGTGATGACTGGGGCGGCCATTGTCTTTTTCGCTTTCATTGGGTTTGACGCGGTTTCAACAACCGCCGAGGAGGCCCGCAATCCGCAGCGCGATCTGCCGATCGGCATCATCGCGAGCCTGATCATTTGCACGGTTCTCTACATTTTGATGTCCGGCGTCCTGACGGGCATAAAAAAATACACCGTCTATTTGGGCGATTCCGCCGCGGTCGCGACGGCTTTTGCGGGCCGGCCCTGGGCCCAGGCGCTGGTCAGTGCTGGCGCGATCGCCGGATTAACTTCAGTGCTTCTCGTATTCCAGTTGGGTCAGCCGCGGATTTTTATGGCAATGGCGCGCGATGGTTTGCTTCCTCAATATTTCGCCCGCATCCATCCGAGATTCCGCACTCCCCATGTCACCACGATTTGGACCGGGGTTTTTGTCGGTGGAATCGCCATGGTCACCAACATCGGGGAGCTTGCTGACCTGACGAACATCGGGACGCTGTTCGCGTTCATATTGGTTTGTATCGGCGTGATTGTATTGCGGCGCACCGGACCCGAGCGCCGCCGTTCCTTTCGAGTGCCGTGGGTGCCATGGTTTCCAATCGTCGGCGTAATTCTTTGCATCACGCTGATGTGCAGCCTGCCTGTTATTACGTGGCGACGCTTTTTCGTCTGGCTCGCTCTTGGACTTGTCATCTACTTCCTCTACGGAGCGCGCCACAGTAAGTTGCAGCGCGGAATGAATGTCGGCGAAACGGAAAATATTTATCCGCCGATCGAGCCGTAAGATCGATCCCGCTCAGCGGGATTAGATCGACATCTACCCGTCGTCCGATTTGTCGTAGAAAAGAATATTGATCAACAACACGACGCCGCAGCTGGCGGCGGCGAGGAAGAGAAGGATCGCGAGTCCGGGATAACCCCAGATGCGAAACGTCGTTTCCACGCGCATCATCATGGCCGCGCCGATGATTAACGAAGCGACGATGAGCCCGACGGTGATGCGATTCGCTACTTTCTGAAAACCAACCATCAGCTTGTGCTCATCGATCGCGTCGACCTGGATTTTAAATTCGTTATTCGAAAGCGCGTCGAGGAATTTGTTCACGCGCGCGGGCAATCGTTGCACTAAATCTTTCAGCTCGAGCACGCCACTGAAGAGATTTCCGGGCGACAAACTCTTGACCAACCGCTGCTGTAAAATCTGCGCCGCATTTCGCCGAATAGAGGCGTTCGGATCGAACTCCGGCTCCAGCGCGCGGCCGACTTGATCGAGATTCAGCAATGTTTTGCCGAGCAAGGTCAACTCCGGCGGGACGCGAATGCCGCTTTCGCCAGCCGCCTGCGTCACTTCCAGCACAATTCTGCCCACCTGCATCTGCGCGACGGTCGCAGTTTTTTGCGCGGCCACGATCTCGGAAATCTTTCTGGTGAAATTTTTCTCGTCGAAGTAATCCTTGCGCTCGCCGATCTTGATCGCGATCTGTGCCGCTTCTTCGCCGTGGCCTTCCGAGATCGCGAGCAGCAGCTGCAATAAATCCTCCTGCAACCGCGGCATGATCCGGCCGACCATGCCAAGATCGAGAAGAGCGACGCGGTAGTCGTCGGTCAGGAAAACATTTCCCGGGTGCGGATCGGCGTGGAAAAAACCGTGCACCAGAATTTGTTCGAGATAGGCGCGAAAGAGATCTTCAGCCAGCGCCGCGCCGTCGAATTCCATTCGCGCGAGCGGGCTCATCTCTGTGATCTTCTTGCCGGAAACGTATTCCATCGTCAGCACACGCGACGTGCAATAATCCGGGATGGGCGCGGGCACGATGATGCGCTCGAACGTCTTTAGCTGCTCGCGGAAGGTCGTTAGGTTTTGCGCTTCCTGTCGGTAGTCGAGCTCGCGCAATAAACTTTTGCGAAACTGATCAAGCATTTGGCAGAACTCGTAGCGTTTACCGAACTCGGTGCGGAGATCGAGAAATTCTGCGATCTCGCTCAGAGCGTCGAGATCGTCCACGACCGCTTCGCGAATCGCGGGCCGCTGCACTTTTACAGCCACGGCGCGTCCGTCGCGAAGTTGCGCCTTGTGCACCTGGCCGAGCGACGCGGACGCAGTGGGGGTGGTTTCGAATTGAGTAAAAGCTTTCGAGATGCGGACGCCGAGCTCCGAGGAAACGATTTTTTCGACTTCCTCAAATGCGAATGGCTCGACTTTATCCTGCAGCCGCGTCAACGCTTCGATATACGCGCGCGGCATCAATTCGACTCGCGTCGAAAGCAGTTGTCCGAGTTTTATAAACGTCGGGCCCAGCTTTTCGAGATCGTTCGCCAGCTCTTCCGCTTTCGCCGCTTCTTTCGGCGTAACGCGTTGCTCCGACTCGAGCGTCTCTTCCAATCCGCTTTCTTTCGCGAGATCGGAGCGCCCGTATTTAACAAGCAGCCACGCGATCTGACGGTAACGGTTTAGATGCTGCGGCTTGAGCGAAATCGCCATGCGGTCGGCCGTTGCAAGATCGACAATTACATTTCGCGACTACGCGGCCTGCGCGTTCAGCGCCTTGTCGTCCGCCTCGAGCCACTCGAACAACGTCGTCTTAGCCGGATCGAGGCCGAGCGGTTTCACTTGCTCGACAAACCAATCCCGACGCTCCGGATTATTGTACGGATCTGTCGCTTCGACTTCCTCGCTCCAACGCTTCACCTCATCCGCCGTTTTCTTTTCGCCACTCTGGTCGAGCCATTCCGCCATCTGCTGATCGCTCGCACCATTCTCGATTTGCGCTTTGAACTCCGGGGCCTTCACGCCTTTGAATCCGAAAAGCATATTATCCAGCGGACAATCGAAATGATAATCCCCGATGTTCCCGGCAATGAGCGCGCGGCACTTGTCGATCGTGCGGCCGAGGATGGCGTAGCCGCCCAAGCGGATGCGCGGACTACGCGGCGCTTCCTTGCTTAAATCTTTTCCAGTCACGTTTTTGTGCATCGTTCAGGGTAACGGCGAAACAACTCAGCCGCAAACCAGCGTGGACTTTCAGACAAAGGGGGACGCGAAAACACGCCGTCGCGCGAATCCATTGTATATGGCACAACAAAAGGAAATCATTTCGACAGTAAACAGTTTGATTGAAACGCTCAAAGACGGACAGGAAGGCTTCAAGCAGGCTTCCGAAGCGGTCAAAGATTCGAATCTAAAATCGGTCTTTAGCGAACTCTCGCTGCAACGCTCGCGGTTCGCCGGCGAATTGCAGAGCGAAGCACGTCAGCTCGGCGAATCCAACCCGGAAGACAGCAGCAGCACCGCCGGCGCCGTGCATCGCGCCTGGATCAATTTGAAATCCGCTCTTACCAGCGGTGATGATCATTCCATTCTCTCCGAGTGCGAGCGCGGCGAAGACTCCGCCGTGGCCGAATACAAGGAGGCGATGGAAGAGGAAAGTCTTTCCGCGCCCATCCGCGACATCATTTCGCGTCAGTACACCGAAGTGAAAAGCGCGCACGACAAGATCAGAGATCTGCGCGACGCGACCAAGGCGAGCTAAGCGTTCGTAAGATCGACAATGTGGAAGGCGCCGATTCGTCGGCGCCTTCTTTTTTGGTAGCGGCGGTCTGTCACCGCACGATTGTTCGCAACCGGTGAACGCAACATGTCGATCTTTCCTTTGCCTGTTGGTCGTCGCCACGGCGCAGGCAAGATCGACAATCGATCCGCCACCGCCGGGAAAACTTTATCACGGCTGTTATTGGGGCGGAGTCGGAACCGATACGCACGATCCGAGCGAACATGATGTGACCGCGAGCGACGTCGCGAGTTACGAACAAACCGTCGGCAAGAAAGCGGCCTGGGTTTATTTTTCAAACAACTGGTTTGAATCGAGAAAGTTTCCCGCAGACATGTGCGGATGGATCCGCGATGCAGGAAAGATTCCGTACGTTCGACTCATGTTGCGATCGGATGTCGACCAGGAGCATGCCGAGAAGAAATTCACGCTGCCGAAAATCATTGCGGGAGAGTTCGATGTCGATCTTCGCGCGTGGGCGCGGGAGGCGAAGACATTTTGGTCGCCCTTATTGATCGAGTGGGGAATCGAGCCTAACGGAAATTGGTTCGGCTGGAGCGCGAAATGGAATGGCGGCGCGGCGGAAGGACCGAAACGTTACGTCGAAGCGTATCGGCACATTGTCGATCTTATGCGCGCGGAAGGCGCCGAGAACCTCACCTGGGTCTGGCATGTGAACTGGCTCGATGAGCCGGAACGGAAATGGAACGCGTTCGAAAATTATTTTCCCGGTGACAACTACTGCGACTGGGTTGCGCTGAGTGCCTATGGACCAACCACGCCGCGGACGCGAGACGGCACGGAGAGTTTTCGATTTAAGTTAACGGACGCATATCCGCGTCTCGTTAAAATTGCGCCTAACAAACCGATGATCATCGCAGAGTTCGGTTGCGATCTTCATAACCGACGCGTCGATGCCGCGGATTGGGCGAAATCGGCGCTGGAAGATTTATTCTCAAATCGCTGGCCTGCGATCGTCGGCTTTTGCTGGTGGAATGAGGGCTGGCAGAACGACGACACTAAGAAACACGATTCCGACATGATCATTCCGCACGATGTCGATCTTGTGCGCGTGTTTCGGGAGGAGTTCTCGCAGCATGCCGACAAAGTCCAGGAGACGCCGCTGTTGTCCCAATAATTGTAGGGCGTTTCTGTGAAACGCCGGTTTGACATGGCGTCTGACACAGACGCCCTACAAACAACAACGTTGCTCGCTATCCAGCAGCACCGCATAATCGATCAATGGTCAAGATCGACATCAAATATACCGGCGATCTGCATTGCGATGCCAAGCACGGGCCATCGCAAACCCAAATCGCGACCGATGCGCCGACTGACAACAAAGGCAAAGGCGAAGCCTTTTCGCCGACCGACCTCGTCGCGACGGCGCTCGGAACCTGCATGAGTACGATCATGGGCATGAAGGCGAACGAACTCGGTGTCGATCTTCGCGGAATGAAAGTCTCGGTTGAGAAAGAGATGTCGAAAGACGCGCCGCGCCGAATCGTTGGCTTACCGTCGGAAGTCCACATTCCGTTGCCGAAAGATTCGCCACATCGCGAAGCGCTCGAACAAGCCGCGCTCAATTGCCCGGTCCACAAAAGTCTCCCGCCGGAAATCAATCGCCCGACGAAATTTTATTGGGAAGGCTGAGCCGTTTGTTTTTTCGGATTGTCGAGTAGGTCGGCGTAATTTTTCGCCGCGCGATTTTTCCAGCCGCCTTTGTGATAGGCGTAGCCGGCGACGAGCGGGAGCGCGAGCGTCGCTTCCGCGTAAACCATCTGCTCGGCGCCGAGATCGACTTTTCCCCACGAGTTCGCTTCCTTTAAGGTCGATCCACTGAGCGCGCCGTCGCGGTCATCCGCCACCGTGATTTGCACCGCGTATTTGTGCATCCCGACATCGAAGCCGAGGTAATCGCCTGCCACCACCGTGTCCTGCGCGAAATTTTTCGGCACGCCGCCGCCGATCATGAGCAAGCCGCTCTGTTTCGAAGCGATCTTCACTTTCGTTAGCTCGAGAAAATCTTTCGCCGAATCGATGCTGAGATGTTTGTCGGGATGATGCCATTGATGATGGATCAAACCGAAACCGGCGCTGCAATCGCTGAACGCCGGACAAAAGATCGGCACGCCTTTTTCAAACGCGGCCAGCACGACGGAGTCCTTGTTCTTGGCGTGCTCCTTCAAATGGCGGCCCATCTCGCGAATAAATTCGCGCGATGAATGCGGCCGCGGCTCGAGTTTGTCCGCGATCTCGCCCGTGGTTGCGTCGCAAATGCGAAGCTGATCTTCGTCGATGTAAGTGTCGTAAATGCGATCGATGGCGAGACGACGCAGGACATCGTCGTTCATGGTGGCGTCGCCGCGATAATGTTTGAAGCCGAGCGCTTCGAAGAAATCTTGATCGACAATGATGGCACCGGTTGAAACGATCGCATCGACCATGTTTTCGCGGACAAGATCGACAATCACATTCTTGAGCCCGGCGGAAAAGAGCGAGCCGGCCAGGCAAAGGATGATCGCGCAATCTTCTTCGCGCAGCATGGTGTCGTAAATTTCCGCGGCGCGGCCGAGATCGCGCGCCGAGAAAGCCATCTTGCTCATCGCTTCGACCAGCGGCACCACGTTGTGCGCTTTGATGTCGATGTGTTCGACCACGTCGACCAGGAGATCGGATTTTTTTGGTTTCATAAATAAACGTGGCGCAAGCTTCCAGCTTGCGAATCAAATAAACGCAAGCCAGAGGCTCGCGCCACTATTCGGGATAGAGCCACTTCATGTAATCGCGCACGCCCTCTTCGAGCGGGAACTGCGGTTGATAGCCAAGTGCGTTGCGCACGTTGCTCAAATCGGCCTGGGTAAAGTTTTGGTAATGCGCGTGCGGATTGTCGATGTAATCCGCCTGCAGGTTCGTGCCTAACGATCGGTTCAGAAGATCGACAAGTTCATTGAACGAACGCGCCTGCCCACAGCCGAGATTGTAAATTCCGCTCTGCGGCGCTTCGAGCGCGCGAATGCTTCCAGCGACGATGTCTTTCACGTAAACGAAATCGCGCTTCTGCTCGCCATGTTTGAAAATGCGCGGCCGCTGGCCGGCCTTCATCTGCTTCGATAAATGATAAACCATGCTCGCGGGCACGCCTTTGTGCGCTTCGCGCGGACCGTAAACGTTGAAGTAACGCAGACCGACCATTATCCAATCCGGCGTCGTCTCCGCTTCGCGCAGCGCGATGTTGTCCATGATCGCTTTCGAAAACGCATAGACGTTCGCCGGCGTCGCGCCACTCGATTCCACACTCGCTGCGGAAGCCGAGCCGTAAGTCGAGGCGGAAGATGCGTAAACAATTCGCGTTTTGGTCGGCTTCGCGAACTTCAAAAGGCGGCGAAAACTTTCGATGTTGTCGTGCGTCTGCTCGAATTGATCGTGATTGGTTGTGTCGGTAATGGAGGCGAGGTGAAAAATGGCGTCGAATTTTTCGTCGTCGAATTGTTCCTGCCAAACGAGGGTCGCCAAATCCTGCGCGACGAAATCGCCGCGATAGCCCGCGAGATTTTTGAAATCGCCGGAGCGGAAATCGTCGATCACGGTCAGGCGCGCATTGGGAAATTTCTCCTGCAAACCGAGCGTGAGGTTCGAGCCGATGAAGCCGGCGCCACCGGTGACGATGAGATTGAGCGGAGAGTCGGGTGCAGGCACGGCGATTGATTAAATAAATCTTGAGGGGCGAAGCGCAAGCCGCTACTTCTCCGTCATCGTTCTTTGTTAGTTCTGAAAAGTGGATCGGCGCGAGAAATCCCGTGTGAATCGGGAGCAGTTGCGCTGCTGTAACTGGATACGACTTCCCATGAGCCAATCGGTCGCTAGCGATCGGTGAAGGCGGGAAGGAGGCTAAGCCAGGAGCCAGAATATTTGCCCGTTCCACCTCATTCGTGCCGCCGCGTGTGCGGGCCGGCGTGAAAAAACTTCTTCGCCAAAAGAAGAATGAGAGCTGGGCGATGCGCTCCCGCAGCCGCGGGAACAAACAAGTCCGACTCTCGGGAGTTGGAGGAAACTTGTTATGCGAAATCGCCCATTATGTTTTGTTTTAGTTAGTCTGATCGCCGCATCTGCGATGCGCGCGCAGGACGCTGTAAGATCGACATCTACTCCTGAAGAGGAAACGGAATCCGAAGCGGTCATCGTCTCAGCCACACGCATCGACATTCCAGTCGATCAATTGCCCGCCAGCGCGAGCGTCATCACGTCGCAAGATTTCGAGGTGAAACAAATCGAGCGTGTGAGCGATGCCTTGCGCGAAGCGCCGGGGCTTTCCGTTGTGCAAACTGGAACCGCCGGTCAGCTCACCTCGGTCTTCACGCGCGGACTGCGCAGCGAACACACGCAGGTGTTGCTCGACGGCATCCCACTCAATCAAGGATTGGCCGGGCTTTTTAATTTCGCGGATCTGACGACTGATAACATTGACCGGATCGAGATCGTGCGCGGACCGCAGAGCACTTTGTATGGACCGCGCGCGCTCGCCGGCGCGATTCAGCTGTTTACCAAGCAAGGCGAGGGAACGCCGGGAGTTACGCTGACCGCCGACGCCGGATCGTACAACAGCGTTCGTGAATCACTCGCCAGCGACGGCAAGATCGACAAGTTCGATTACTCGATCGGCGCCAGCCGGCTCGACACCGACAACGCGCGCCCGAACAATCAATATCGAAACAGCGCCGCCATCGCGGATTTCGGCTGGTCGCCTAACGATCAACTTCGCATCGGCACGTTGGTGACGTATTCGCTGAGCGATACCGGCAATCCGAATTCAATCTTCAATCCGAAGCCGCTCGATAATTTTTTAACCGAGCGCTGGCTTGTCGCACCTCATGTCGATCTTCGCGCGTTCGATTGGTGGAACCACAAATTCATTTTCAGCTACGACCATGAGCGGCAGCTAAACGATCCGAATGACGACGGCTTCGTCATGGCGACGCGCGCGCTGTTCGAGCGGACGACGATCGATTATCAAAACGATTTGCGGCCGACCTCGTGGCTTACACTCACATCGGGATTTTTTTACAGCCGTGTCAACGCCGGGCAGGAGCGACCATTCGTTCTTTTCGGTCCGACCTTTATCAGCGATCACACCGAGCAAACTTCCGGCTTTCTGCAAGCGACCGCCAAGATCGACAACTTCATTTTCGTCGCGGGCGGACGTTACGATTACTTCAATCAGTTCGGCGATATCTGGACGTATCGTTTCGCCGGCAGTTACAAGATCGACAAGACGGATACGACGTTGCACTCAAGCGTCGCGACTGGATTCAGTCCGCCGAGCAGTCAGGATAAAATTTTCGGGAACAACTTCGGATTGCAACCGGAAGAAGATCTCGGGTGGGACGCGGGCATCGAGCAAAGGCTTTGGGACAGGCGCGTGACTATCGGCGCGACTTATTTTCACAACGACCTGTCGAACTTGATCGGCTTCAACGGGCTTTTCGAAACTCTCAATCTCGGCGCGGCGCGGACGCAGGGTATCGAAACGGAATTGCGCGCGACGCCGATTGTCGATCTTGTCCTGACCGCGAGTTACACCTACCTCGACGCCGAGAAAACTTCTTCGGCTGATATCAATCAGTTGCGAGGCGCGCGCTTGCCGCGGCGGCCGCGCAATGAGGTTTACGTTTCCGCTTCGTATCTTTGGGCCAAAAAGCTGCGGACGACGCTCTCAACGAAGTGGGTCAACGCGCGCGAAGAAATAAATTTCGGCGGACCGAATTTCGACATCGAAGATTATTGCTTCGTCAATTTCGCAGCCGAGTACGAGCTCAACAAGTACATGTCAATCTTCGGGCGAGTCGATAATCTGACGAACGAACATTACGCGGAGGTCTTCGGATTTCCCGCCTTGGGTCGAGCGGGCTATGGTGGAGTGAAGGTGCGATTTTAGTCTGTAGTCGTCTATATCTGGGGCTTTAGTCGGCCTGCCCCACAATCTATAGCCTTGAAAAAATCGAGGCTTCGTTTATTCAGCGAGTGATGACTCCGATGATTTCCCTCCTCGTTGGATTCGGCGCCGGGGGATTGCTTGCGACCATTGTCTTTTTCTTAACGCGACCGCGCGCAAAGGCGGACGGCGTCCTACTGCAAAAGATCGACATCCTCGGCGGAGTGCAGGAACGCGAGGAACGGATGCTGCGCGAGGAGATGGCGCGCGCGCGGCAAGAAAATGCACAGGCCGCGAAAACGCAGCGAGAGGAATTGCGCGCGGCATTGATGGGATTCAGCGACACCTTCGCGACGCAAACGGGCAAGCTGACCGAATCGAACGAGCAACGTCTCGAGAGTCTGCGATCAATTGTCGATCTTCGCCTGAAGCAATTGCAGGACGACAATTCCAAACAGATCGACAAGATGCGCGCGACGGTCGACGAGAAACTGCAGGGGACGCTGGAGAAGCGGCTGGGCGAATCGTTCAAGCAAGTGAGCGACGGGCTCGCGCGCGTGTTCGAGGTTTCGGGCGAAATGAAAACGCTGGCCATGGGCGTCGGCGATTTGAAACGGGTGTTGAGCAACGTGACCACGCGCGGGCATTGGGGCGAAATCCAACTGGAGAAGTTGCTCGAACAAATCCTAACGACCGACCAATACGAACGCCGCGTGCGCGTGAACGAATCGAGCGGCGAGATGGTCGATTTCGCGATCAAACTGCCGGGAAAAAACGGGAATGGTAACGGCAAGAGCGACGTGGTGTGGCTGCCGATCGACGCGAAGTTTCCGACGGAAGATTATCAGCGCCTGGTCGAGGCGCAGGAGAAAGGCGATGTGGATGCGGCCGAGGCAGCCGGGAAGATGTTAGGCAATCGGCTGCGTGATTCGGCCAAGGATATCTGCGCGAAATATATTCGCCCGCCCAAGACGACCGATTTCGGAATCATGTTTTTGCCGACGGAAGGACTTTACGCCGAGATGGTGCGGCGCCGCGGCTTGTTCGAGATCATTCAACGTGAATGTCGAGTGATGATCGCGGGGCCGACGACGCTGGCGGCGTTACTCAATAGTCTGCAAATGGGTTTCCGTTCCCTAACGATTCAGAAGCGCTCCAGCGAAGTCTGGCAGTTGTTGAGCAGCATCAAGGCGGAATTCGGAAAGTTTAGCGATCTGCTCGACGGCGTGAAAAAGAAACTCGATCAGGCTTCGAGTACGATGGAAGACGCATCGCGGAAATCGCGCACGATCGAAAAGAAATTGAAGCGAGTGGAAGAGCTGCCGGAAGCGGACGCGAATGTGCTGCTTAAAGATTTGATTCCGGAAGCTGCCGCGGACGATTAGATCGATCCCGCGACGGCCGGACAAGATCGACAATCAACCATCACAGCACTTCGTCCCACTTGCTCTTGTCCTTGAGCATTAACTCGCGGAGCAAACGAATCGGCGGCATCCCGTGATTCAAAATCTCGTTGTGGAATTTCTGCAGCGAAAATTCATTGCCCTGCTGCGCCTGGTAATCGGCGCGCAGTTTTAAGATCTGCAATTTGCCGAGTGTGTAATTCAAATAGCCCGGATCGAACGTGCCGCGGATCGCTTCCGACTGCGCCGGCTTTTCTTCGTAGTAACAATTTTCCTGAAAAAATTTCGTCGCTTCGTCGACGGTCATCTTCTGCGTGTGCATTTTGATCGACACGCATAAGCGGCACAGTCGCAAAAGCGCTTCGTCAGCTTGCGCCATTCGATATTTAGCCGCGCGCTTGATATCCTCCTCGGTCGGCGTCGCACTGGCGCGCGGAGTGGGTTTCGGCGTGCCGGTGGCGGTTGCGCCCGGACTCGCGCTCGGTTTTGGGGTCGCACTCGGCGCGGAAGTCGGACTCGGCATGCTGCCATAGCCTTCGTCCACGACCATCTCCTCGCAGTAATGCGCCCAGCCTTCGATGAAGGCGTAGCTGCCGAAAATCTTTTCCACTTTGCTCGCGGGCGACGCGTTCAAGCGCAGGAACTGCACGTAATGTCCCGGATACGCTTCGTGAATCGAGACCACGTCGGAGCTGTAATAGTTGAACGAAGTCAGCCACTCGTCTTTTTGTTTCTCCGGCCACTCTGCTTCCGTCGGCGTGACGTAGTAATACGCTTCGGTCGCGCGTTTCTCGAATGCGCCCGGCGTGTCCATCGACGCGAACGACGTGGCGCGTCGATACGACGGCGTCTCTTTCACTTGCGCGCGCACTTCGCTCGGAATGGTGACGAGCTTTTTCGTGGTAATGAATTTTCGGATCTGCTCGAGATTCTTCGTTACATCGGGAATCAAACTTTCCGGCGTGGGATGTTCGCTTTGGATCTGTTTGAAAACATCGACCGCTGGTTTGTCGGGATCGATGAT
This sequence comes from Spartobacteria bacterium, assembly GCA_040002925.1. GTDB lineage: Bacteria > Verrucomicrobiota > Verrucomicrobiia > Chthoniobacterales > UBA10450 > JAJPGZ01. The sequence goes on from JBDUDM010000006.1 coordinate 30,853, forward strand.
CTTTCCCGCAGCGGCGAACGCCTCCTGCTCCTCTTTTAATTTCGCCAGTCCGAGCTCGAGAACTTTATCCGGTGCAAGATCGACAAGTTCGGTTTCGGAAAGCATTCGCCGATATTTCTCCTCGCCCACCGCGAAATCGGCGGAAGCTTTCGGCAATCGCTCGCGCTCCAGCCAGTTCGCGTAATCAACCAACGCCGCGGCCGCTTTGCGATTCGACTCCGTAAACTCGGCTTTGACCCGATCGTCTTTCAAATCCTTGGCCGCTGCGACCAGACTGGTCTTCAAAAAATCAGCCGAGCGTTTGGCGATTTGTATCGCGAGCTCGACGTAAGGTTTCGGCAAGACCTCATTCAGATTCGTCTTGGCCGCGATGACGATGTTAGGCATCTGCGATTCGATCAGCACGATGCTGTGCACGCGATCTTCCAGCGGTGCGAAATTGCGCTTGATGTAAACATTCACGTCCGCGGCGCGTGCGTAAATCATCGGCGAACGTTCGTAGATCGACATCTCCTGTTGCTGGAAAAGCTCGCGTCGAATCGAGGTTTGCAGAATGCGCAGATCGATCGACTGGCGTTGACTCAATTTCGCCAGATCGAACTTGCTTAGCCGATCGTCGAAGCGCCGAAGCCGCGAAAGCTCGGCATCGAGCGCGAGCCGGCTGTAATCCGTGATCTTCCCATCGTACTCATGGAGTCCGAGCGAGGTGCCGAGGAGCGGACGCGCGGCCAGATAACCTTTAATGTATTCCTCCGCGACGGTTTCGTATTCGGCATCCTGAGTCTGCGCGGCGAAGCAGGTGATTGCCACCAGGCATTGAGTGACGGTGAGCAAGATCGACAACTTCATTCGCGGAAGGCAAGTCATTGTTAGGCGGCCACCTTAGCTGACGCTTTGCGCGTTGCCAAAAATTTCCGAATGGGCGATGTTCGCAGCCCTTTCCCTCACAAAATGAAACGACGCCTTGTCCTTAGCACGGTCGCTGGTCTGCTGATCTTTAACATTCTCCTCGGCGTGCATTTTCATCGCGCCTCCGCCGCGCCTGCGAACGAACCGGAAGAAGACACCGGCTACTCGCAGATCGCGCTCATGGCCAAAGCGATTCAGTTGCTTCGCCAGGATTATGTCGACGGCAATAAGACCAGTTATCACGACCTCGTCACTGCCGCGATGAAAGGCATGCTCGCCTCGCTTGATCCGCACAGTCAGTACATGGATCCGAACGATTTCCGCGACATGCAGGACGACACGCGCAGCCGATTCAACGGTCTCGGCATCGAAGTATCGGTGAAGAACGGATTGCCCACGGTGGTGTCGCCGATGGAAGACACGCCGGCAGCGAAAGCCGGCATTCTTTCCGGCGATCAGATTCTCAAGATCAACAACACCGCCACCGACAAGCTGGAGCTGCAGGACGCGATCAATCTTTTGCGCGGCACGCCCGGACAAAAGGTCAGCCTGACCTTGCTGCGCCCGTCCACAAAAGAAGTGAAAGATTACACGCTCGAACGCGTGGAAATAAAAGTGCAGAGCGTGAAGGGAGGCCGGCTGCTCAACGCGGAATTCGCCGGCCCATTCAAAATCGGATACGTGCGTCTGATTCAGTTTAACGAGCCGACGGCGGACGAACTTGCGAAGGCGCTCGACGAATTGCAGAAGCAGGGAATGCAGGCGTTGATTGTCGATCTTCGCAATAATCCCGGCGGCTTGCTGAATAGCGCGGTCGATGTTTGCGCGCAGTTTCTCCCGCCGAACACGAAAGTCGTTTCGACGCAGGGACGCGCCGCATCGCAACAGCGCGATTATGCGACCTCCAGCGTCGCGAAGAAGCGCCCGGATTTTCCGATGGCTGTGCTGATTAATGAAGGCAGCGCGAGCGGCGCCGAGATCGTGGCCGGCGCCATGAAAGATTTGAAACGCGCGGTGCTGGTCGGCGAAACCACCTTCGGTAAAGGCTCCGTCCAAAACGTGTTGCAGTTGCCCGATGGCTCAGCTTTGCGATTTACCACGGCAAAATATTATACGCCGAGCAAAAAAGTCATTCATGGCAACGGCGTCGCCCCGAACATTCGCGTGCCGATGAGCGCGGAACAGGAACGCGTGCTCTTCACCACGCGGAGCAGCGGCGAGACCTTGAAGCCGCAGGAAGAGAAGGACCTGATCAAAACCAAGGATCCACAAATGCTTCGCGCCATCGATGCGCTAAAAGGCGTGATGATTTATGCGCAGCAGAACGGCGCCAAGCCGGACGCGGTGAAGAAATAACTGTAGCGGCCGCCGTCTCGGCGGCAGACGCTGGTGCCGCTGAGGACAGCGGCCACTACAGATGAACACCATCCTCGCGCTCGAAACTTCCTGCGACGAAACGGCCGTTGCGATTTTGCGCGGAAACGAGCTACTCGCGAGCGAAGTCGCCTCGCAAATCGCCGAGCATCAACAATACGGCGGCGTCGTCCCTGAAGTGGCGTCGCGCAATCACCTCGTGCACGCGCCGAGATTACTCGAACGCGTTACCGGCGCCGCTAAGATCGACATGAAGAATGTCGATGCCTTTGCGGCGACGTCCGGACCGGGACTCGCCAGCTCGTTAATGATTGGCGCCTCCATCGCGAAAGGTCTCGCGATCGGTTTCGGCAAACCGTACCTCGCCATCAATCATCTCGAAGGTCATTTGCTCTCGCCATTTTTCGGCGAATCAGAAATTCAGCCTAGCGTTTCGCTTATCGTCAGCGGCGGACACACCATGTCGATCTTCGTGCGCTCGGTGGGCGATTACGAAATCATCGGTCGCACCGTCGATGATGCCGCCGGTGAAGCGTTCGACAAAGTGGCGAAGTTGTTAGGCCTCGGTTATCCGGGCGGACCGGAAATCGAAAAGCGCGCCCGCGACGGCGACGCGAAACGTTTCGATCTCCCACGCAGCATGCTCGATTCGGAAAACTTCAGCTTCAGCGGATTAAAAACCGCCGTGCGTTATTTGCTTCCGAAGATTGTAGGGCGTTTCTGTGAAACGCCGTCTCAGGATCGGCGTCTGACCCAGACGCCCTACAATTTATCCGATCAACTCCTCGCCGATCTCTGCGCGTCATTTCAACAAGCGATCATCGATGTTCTCGTCCGCAAAACGATCGCGGCTGCGGGAAAGTACCATGTCGATCTTGTCACGGTCAGCGGCGGCGTGAGTTGCAATCAAGTATTGCGCCAGCAAATGCGGTCGGCTTGTGAAAGACAAAAGTTAAAGTTCGAAACGGCGGATCTCTCGCTCTGCACCGACAATGCGGCCATGATCGCCTTCGCCGCGATGTTGCGATTAAAAGGCGGCTTTGCTTCTGTCGTTACCGAAGAGATCGATCCGAATCTCGCGTTAGTTTAATACTCACGTTCCAAAAGATAATTCGCGAGCGCGTGCAACTCCTCCGTCTCGCGCAAGATCGACAATGCACTGTGCGCCTGTTTCGTTAGGCGACGCGCTTCTTTGCGCGACGCATCCAATCCGATGACGGCGGGATAAGTCGCCTTTTGCGCAGCCACATCTTTGCCCGCGCTCTTGCCCAGTTTTTCGCTCGTCTGGGTAACATCGAGAATGTCGTCAATGACTTGAAAAGCGAGTCCGAGAGCGCGGCCGAATTTCGTAATCGCCGCGAGTTGCTTTGGATTTGCGTTTGCGCTCATCGCGCCGAGACGCACGGAAGTGGTCAGGATCGCCGAAGTTTTGTTTTCGTGGATGTAACGCAAGCCGTCGCGTGTCGTTTTTTTTCCTTCCGCTTCGAGATCGGCCACTTGTCCGGCGATCAGTTTTTCGCTGCCGGCCGCGACGGCGATTTCGCGGAGCAGGATCGACATGTCATATCGCCGGGTTGGTTTCGCGTGCGAAACGATTTCGAAAGCGGCCGTGAGCAGTGCGTCGCCGGCGAGCACCGCGATGCCGTCGCCGAAAACCTTGTGACAAGTGGCGCGGCCACGGCGGAAATCGTCGTTGTCCATGCTCGGGAGATCGTCGTGGACTAACGAGTAGGTGTGGATGCATTCCATCGCGCAAGCGAGCGGAAGTGCGTTGTCGATCTTGCCGCCGCAGGCTTCGGCAGCGGCGAGGCACAGAATCGGTCGCAGGCGTTTGCCGCCGGCAAACAAACTGTAACGCATCGCCTTGTGAATGGTCGCCGGCTTCGCGCTCGCCTTCGGAAGATGTCGATCTAACGCGCGATCGATCAATTTCTGGCGCGACTGGAGATACGCTTTCACACTCATCCGGCTGGCAGTCTAAAAGTCGATTGCGTTGCTGCGCTAGAGATTTTCTGCGGATTCAACGGCGACGGCGGGCTTGGCGCGCATCGCGAGGAACGCGCCGGAAAGAAGGATGGCAGCGCTCCAGAGTTGGGCCTGCGTCAGGCGTTCGTGAAAAATCCAGGCGGACAATGCGAGTGCGCCGACGGGGCAAAGCAGTTGGAGGGTTTGGGCGAGGGCGACGCCGATTTCCTGAATCGCTACGTAATACAGGACGTGAGCGAGCGTGATGCAGATAACGGCGGAGATGATCAGGATCAGATTTACGTGACTGCCTGCGTGAAGCGGAGTGTCGATCTTGCCGAAGGCGAGGGTCAACGGCAGCAACAGGGCAGACGTGATGAAGCTGATGATGCCGAAGCTGCGGATGGATCCGAGTTCGGCGCTCGGACGTTTGACGAGGACGCCGTAAAGCGCCCAGCAGAATGTGGCGGTGAAGGCGATGAACAATCCCGGCAATGCGATATGTCGATCTTGCGTGCCGGGTTGGAACCAGATGACGCCGAAGGCGCCGACCAAGCCGAGAAGGGTGCCGACGATAAATTGCCATTGGCGAATGACGCGGCGTTCTTCGGGAAAAAAAATGAGCGCGAGCAGCGCGGTGAAGATGACGGAACTGCGGGTGAAGATGGCGTAGACGCCGGGGCCCATATAAGTGAGCGCCATGACCTGCGTAACCTGATGGATGACGTTCGGAAGGCAGGGGATGAGACAGATGGCGAAGGCGTGCTTGTCGATCCTCGGTCCGCCGCGGCTGACGCGATAGAAAACGAACGGCGCGATGGCAAGACAGGCGACGGCGTAACGATAGAAATTTTGCGACCACGGATCGTAATAGCGATTGAGGTAGAACTGAAAAAGGGACGGCATCGACCAGATGACGATGGTGGCGAAAACGGCGGCGTAGCCGCGGGAGAGATCGGGCTCGCGCACAAGATCGACATGTTGGCCGCCGGATTTCAGTTGAGACATAGCTTGATTTAATTCGCGGGCCTACCCACGATTGCGCCCGCAGAAACGAAAAGTCTTTCGGAGGAACAACAACAGATGAGCATAACAAAGCATCAGATCGCAATAGCAACGGTGAGTTTGATTTTAGTGGGAACGCTGGTGGGACCGGCTTACGGCAGACGGCGCGGCGGCGGCGGTGGCGGTGGCGGAGATCACGCGGCGAAGGGAGTCGAACTCGCGCAGCAGAAGCAATACGACGCCGCGATCGCGGAATTCACCAAGGCGATCGAAGCGGACTCGAAGGACCCGCGCAATTACACGAATCGCGGCACGGCCTATCGCGCGGCGGGAAAATTTGCGGAAGCGCTGGGCGATTTTTCGAAAGCGATCGAGGTGGGGCCGAAGGATTATTTCGGTTACATGGAGCGGAGCCAGACGAAGCTGATGCAGAACGATTTCGCAGGCGCGCTCGAAGACGCTAATAAAACGATCGAGCTCAAACCGGACGAAGCCTTCGGATATAAATTCCGCGGTTTCGCCGAGATCGGGCTAACGCAATGGGACAAGGCGGTGGCGGATTTCTCGACCGCGATCCAGAAGAAGCCGGACGATCCGCAGAGTTATGATCGCCGCGCGTGGGCGAATCGGAACCTGAAGCAGTTTGATGCGGCGCTGGCGGATTACACTTTGTTGATCTCGAAAAATCCGGCTGACGTGGAGTCGTTAGTCCGACGCGGCATGACCTACGCGGCGATGACCGATTACGAGAAGGCGATCGCAGATTACGAAGCGGCTTTGAAAATGAAGCCGGACGACTACGACACGGTGCAACGTTTGCAGTATGCCCGCGGAATGCTGGCCGCGAAGAACGCGCCGCCGCCTGCGGCGACTCCGACGCCGGTGCCGGAATCGACCGTCTTCACGCCGCTGAACATTATTCTGGCGTTGGTCGCTCTCGGAATTATCGCCGCGGTGGTGCGGTTGATGACGCGCGGAAAAGCAGAGCCGGCGAGCAGTCGAATTCGTTAAAGCGAAGATCGATAATCGCATGGAAATTCCTTTGACACCCCCGGGGGCGCTGTTAGCTTTCGGACGCTTTTTGCGAGAACGAGTTGGTCCCATGGTCGTTCAAATTGCGGTTTGACGCGGCTCTGGGACTTTTAGTTCTACAGCGGGGAGCAGACCGGCCCATGTAGCTCAGTTGGTAGAGCACGTCCTTGGTAAGGACGAGGTCACCGGTTCAATCCCGGTCATGGGCTCCAGTGTTCGTGATCGGACCAAATTAAAAAATTTAGAATAGCAGTTAGTTAACACGACAGGAGAATTGAAATGGCCAAGGAAGCATTTAAACGCGACAAGCCGCACTTAAACGTCGGCACAATCGGTCACGTCGACCACGGTAAAACCACTTTGACTGCCGCCATCACCAGCGTGCTGGCCAAGAAAGGTTTCGCGGAAGCGCGCGCCTACGATTCGATCGACAATGCGCCTGAAGAAAAAGAGCGCGGCATTACGATCAACACTGCGCACGTGGAATATCAAAGCGACAAGCGCCATTACGCGCA
>JBDUDM010000147.1:0-3637 GCA_040002925.1 Spartobacteria bacterium
TGTAATGCAACAGGAAGCTCTTCGAAGTCTCGCCGCCACCGTAAGCATCGATGTTTTGCGCTTCTTCGATCGGCGCCAGGGTCACCAGCGCTAACGACTGCGTTTCGCCGCGCTGAAAAATCGCGGAGCCATGTGAGCGCGGCAGCACGCCGACTTCGCAGGTGATCGGGCGGATATCCTGATAACCGCGACCGTCCATGCGCTTCTGTTTGTCGAGCACGCTGATGCGGAATGCCTTCTTCTGTACGTAATCGAACGCCTGCGAAATCGCGAACTTGTCGGCATCGGGAAATTTCTCCAGCACCTTCGCCTTCACTTCTTCCTTGAGCGCGTTTACCGCTTTGCTGCGGTCGACCTTCTTCTCATTGTAAAGCGCGCCTTCGATGCGATCGCCCGCGACCTGATACGCCACTTCGAGAATGTCCTTGTTCACCGTCATCAACGGCATTTCGCGTTTCGGCTTACCGACTTTCGACGCCAGTTCCTTTTGGATGCGGATCATTTCCTTCGCGTGTCCATGCGCGAATTCGAGCGCTTTGACGAAGTCGGCTTCGGGAATCTCCTGCGCCGCGCCTTCGATCATGATGACGTCGTTTTCCGTGCCGACGTAGACAAGATCGAGATCGCTATCGTTGCGCTGCTCGTGCGTCGGATTCGCGACGAACTCACCGTTCACTCGGCCGACGCGCACCGCGCCGATCGGGCCCGCAAAGGGAATATCGGAAACGCAAAGCGCAGCCGATGCGCCGTTGATCGCGAGGATATCCGGATCGATCTGGCCATCTGCGCTGAGCAGCATCGAAATGACCTGCGTGTCGTAAAGATAACCTGCCGGAAACAGCGGCCGCAGCGGCCGGTCCGTCATGCGCGAAGTGAGCGTCTCTTTTTCGGAAGGGCGACCTTCGCGTTTAAAATAGCCGCCGGGAAATTTCCCGACCGCTGCCGCCTTTTCGCGGTAATCGACCGTGAGCGGAAACCAATCCTGACCTTCTTTGAGAGATGTCGCGGAGACCGCACTCACTAACACCATCGTGTCGCCACTGGAAACGACGACCGCGCCGTCGGCCAGCTTGGCGATTTTGCCGGTTTCGATTGAGATACTGTTCGCGCCAATCTGCGCTGTGACCTTTTGTTGCATAATAACTTTCCTGGATGTGCGAGTCCCAGGCCGGTCACCCTGACTGTAGGTTTTAATCCCGAAGCTCGAAATTTTGTTCGAGGCTAAAACCTAAATCCAAGGTGCCTTAGCGGCCCAGTCGGCGCGTTACTCTTGTCTTCTCGTTAGGCTTCGAACCGAAAACTCGGCCGAAGATCGACATCTACCCGGCGGAATTATTTCCGCAGATTCAATCGATCGATCAACTTCTTGTAGCGATCGGATTCCGATCGGCTCAAGTAATCGAGCAAACTCCGCCGCTGCGCGACCATCTGCAGAAGGCCGCGACGCGATGAGTGATCTTTAGCATTGGCCTTCAAGTGTTCGGTCAATTGCGCGATCCGGCGCGTCAACATCGCGACTTGAACGTCCGCGCTGCCCGTATCCTTTTCGTGTAATTGGAACTCTTTAAAGTCCGCCGTTTCCGTGCTCTCTGCCATAAACGAGGCGGTATAGTAGATGAGGTGAGCGTTTCCGCAAGTCGCCCGGCCGAAACCGTCTCTATACTGATTAAGAATTAACCGGGATTGAGTCGGCCCCAGAGGAAGAGCAGCGCCAGCGCGCAAACGATCGACATGATGACTCCGGCCGGATGAAAGGGCGAACCGGGTTCCGGTTTGGAAAACAGGCGCCCGATCAAACCACCGACGATCGCGCCGCCGATGCCGAGGAGCGTGGTCATGATGAAACCGAGATGCTGCATGCCCGGCATAATCGCCCGCGCGATGAGACCGATGATAAAACCGACGATGATGGACCAGATGATGTGTAACATGGTTTTTTTGGTTGAGCCGCGGAGGCTAACATGCCGCCCCATCCGAAAGCCAACTCTTTTCCGCGCCTAAGATCGACATCTACTCTCCTGTAGTGGCCGCCGTCTCGGCGGCGAACTTGGGAGGACAGCGGCCTCTACCGTCTTTGCCGGTTCGCTTCGTCGATCGCCAGATATTCGTCGCGGGGCGGGCTGAAGGTGTCGAGCACGCGCGTCTCTTCGATGGTCTCGACTCCATGGGACACGTGGCTGCCGACGTAAAATGAATCACCAGCCACCATCTCGTGCGCCGTTCCATCGACAATCAACTTCATCCGCCCGGAGAGAACATGGATGACCTGTTCCTGCGGATGATGATGCTCCGGCATTTTGCTGCCGGCCGCGAGCGTCGCCATCATTTGATACATCGCCTTCCCGCTCGTTACGGTCTGGCGTTTGATGCCGGGGCAAATCTCGATCCAGGGATTTTCGTTTTTCATGAGTCGACCTTTGTTTTGATGGTGAAATGATACGCCGCGATCTTCATTCGTTTCACCAAATAAAATCGATGCGCGTCGAAACGTTGCACGCCCGAATTGAGTTCGAGATTTTCGCAGCCTTGCTCCCGCGCCTGTTCCATTAGCCAATCAAACAACTGCGCGCCGAATCCGCGGGAGCGATCCTGCTCGCGCGTGACCAGATCATCGACGTCCATAAACTTGCCGGAGAAAAGCGACTCGGAATAGCGATAGCCGGCCACGGCGCGGATTTCGCCTTCCGCTTGCACGAACGCGAGCAGGTAGCCTTCCCGTTGTTGACGCTGCGCGCGCTCGATGAATTTATCGGCGTCAGCGAATTGCGGCCGCAATTCGCGCATGACTGCGTGGCATCGCCGGATGTCGTCCGCCGTTTTCGCGAGCGAGATCTTCGAATTGTTCATGTCGATCTTCGCTCCCGTTTGCCGTCGTACCAAAGATCGAGCACTTCCCGCGAACGATAGCTGCGTAAACCGCCCAACATCATCCGGACGGATCGCCGCCAGAGATGGCCGGGTGAATGCATGCGTAGTTTACGCCCGGAAGTGATGACCGGTTCGCGTATGATTTTGAAGCGACCAAGTTTTCGCAAGGCCAGGCTTAACCAGACTTCTTCGCCGGCGAAATAACGCTCATCGAAACCGCCGGCCGCATCGAAATTCTTGCGCGTGGTAAAGAGGAAGGCGCCGGCGCCGAGATTGTTCGCAAAGTAAATCGCGCAGAATAGTTTCATGAAAAAACGTCCCCACCACGGGATTTCGCCGTCCACCTCCAGACGCGCGCCGCCACCGGAACAGCCGGACTCGATCGCCGCCATCCCCTCGGTCACGTGTTTCGAATTGATGCGGGTGTCTGCATCCACGAAAAACAAGACATCACCGACGGCGAGGCGGACACCGGCATTGCGCGCAGCGGCAATTTGCCGGCGATTAATCGAGATGACTCTGGCGCCGGCATCCTTCGCGATTTGCACGGTCGCATCGGTCGATGCGTCATCCACCACGATGATTTCATATGGTCGATCTTGTCCCGCGGCGGATCGGATCGCCGCGAGCGTGGCCGGCAGTTCGAGCTCTTCGTTGTAAGCGGGAACGATGAAGGAAAGCATGCGTGGTGCGATTGTCGATCTTGCAAAAAAAAAGTACCAGGGAGGGGACTCGAACCCCTAATCCTTGCGGAACCAGATCCTAAGTC
>JBDUDM010000007.1:0-37406 GCA_040002925.1 Spartobacteria bacterium
CTTCGCGGCTCGGCACGTCGTACATGATATCGAGCATGATGCGCTCGAGCATCGACCGCAATGCGCGCGCGCCGGTGCCTTTGGTAACAGCAAGCGCCGCCAGAGCGCGCAACGCGTCCTTCGTCACCGTCAGCCGCACACCTTCCATCGAGAACAACTTGGTGTATTGCTTCACCATCGCGTTCTTGGTTTCGGTGAGAATCTGAACCATTTCGTCTTCGGTCAACGCGTCGAGCGAACTCACCACCGGCAAGCGGCCGATGAATTCCGGAATCATTCCGAATGAAAGCAAATCTTCCGGCTCTACATGTCGCACCGCATCTTTGCGCATTGCTTCTTCTACTTCGAGCGTCGGGCTGGCGAATCCCATCACTCGGTGACCGATTCTTTTCTGGACAATCTTGTCGAGCCCAACGAACGCACCGCCGCAGATAAAAAGAATCTTCTCGGTGTTAACCTGAATGTATTCCTGATGCGGATGTTTGCGGCCGCCTTGCGGCGGAACATTGCATGTCGATCCTTCGAGAATTTTTAGCAACGCTTGTTGCACGCCTTCGCCGGAGACGTCCCGCGTGATGCTAACGTTGTCCGTCTTGCGACCGATCTTGTCGATCTCGTCGATGTAGACGATGCCGATCTCCGCGCGTTTCACATCGTAGTCCGCGTTCTGGAGCAACCGCAGAATGATGTTCTCGACGTCTTCCCCGACGTAACCCGCTTCAGTCAGCGTGGTCGCATCCGCAATGCAAAATGGAACATCGAGAATCTTCGCCAGCGTTTTCGCGAGCAAGGTCTTGCCGGAACCAGTCGGACCAACCAGCAGAATGTTGCTTTTCTCGATTTCAACGTCCGAAAGCGGATCCGGCTGGAACGCCGCCGATCCGTCGCCCGTTGCCGGCGCGCTCGGTTGCAAAACGCGCTTAAAATGATTGTGCACCGCGACCGACAGCGTCTTCTTCGCAATGTCCTGCCCGATCACGTATTGATCGAGCGAGCGACGGATGTCCGCCGGTTTCGGAACGCGAATATTCGAGGATTGCCGGCGCGCATCTTCGGTCAATTCTTTGTCGAGAATGCTTTTGCAAACGTTGATGCAACTGTCGCAAATGTAGACGCCCGGACCGGCGATCAGTTTGCGGACCTCGGCGTGGCTCTTGCCACAAAACGAGCACATGGTGAGGTTAGAGGCGCGCGCCATATTCTCCTCTTAAAAAAGCAGCTTCTATTCCCCCACTTTTCGTGGCAACGCTGCTTCCGCTACCGCGGCCGAACGGTCTCCTAACGCCGGAGCTGCTCCGTCCAAAAGCTTAATTTCTTTGCGAGATTTAATCACTTCGTCGACCAAGCCGTACTCTTTCGCTTCGGCGGCCGACATGTAGTAATCGCGATCCGAATCGTTCCGCACTTGATCTTCCGATTTGCCGGTGTGCTGCGAAATGATTCTGATCAGCCGCTTCTTCAGCTTGAACATGTAATCAACCTGACGTTCAACGTCACTTGCCTGTCCCTGCGCACCGCCGTGCACCTGATGAATCATGATGTCGGAATTCGGCAATGCGAACCGCTTCCCTTTCGTCCCCGCGCAAAGCAATACCGCACCCATACTCGCTGCCATGCCGAGGCAATAAGTCGTCACATCGCAGGTAAGAAATTGCATCGTATCGTAAATCGCCAAACCTGCCGTGACCGAGCCACCCGGCGAGTTGATGTAAATATTGATGTCTTTCTTGCCGTCCTCCATTTGCAGGAAGAGCAACTGCGCGATGACCAGGTTCGCAATGTGATCGTCAATCGGCGTGCCCAGAAACACGATCCGATCCTTGAGCAATCGGGAATAGATATCGTAGCTGCGTTCGCCCCGGCCAGTCTGCTCCACCACCATGGGGATTAGCACCGATTGCGAGAAATTTTCGTTCGATCGAGTCATGATTTTTCTTCCGGAATCGCAGCCGCTACCTGCGTTTTCACGCTAACATTCGCCTTCAGGAAATCAAGAGTCTTACCGAGCAGTATCTGTTCCGCCAGCGCGCTTAAACCATCCTGTTCCTCCAGTTCCTTGCGCATTTTATCGACCGAAATGTTGTAGCGCGCCGCCTCCTGCCGCACCCGAAGATCGACATCTTCACGTGAGACCTCGATTTTTTCCGCCTCCGAAATTCGGCTCAAAATGAATTTCGTTTTCAATCGATGTGCCGCCAGACCGCCCGCGCCTTCGACCAGCTCCTTCTCCTTACCCTTCAACAATTCATCCGGCACACCACGTTCGCGATTCCGCTGCACCAACTCGCCTAACGCATGCCGCGTCTCCGTCCGCAAAAGACTCGGCGGCAAATCGAATTTCGTCTGCTCGTGTAAATATCTCACGATCTGCGATTCCTTCGCGCCATCGATCGCGTGTTCCTTCTCGTGTTCGAGATCGTGCTCAATTGCGTGACGAAGATCGGCCAGCGCTTTGCCCGGCATCAACTTCGCCGCCAGCTCATCATTCAATTCCGGCAACACCTTCTGTTTAATCTCCTGGAGCGTGACGGCGTAACTCAGCTGTTTGCCGGCCAGTTCCTTCACCAAAAAATCCGCCGGAAGATCGACAATCATATTTCGGGTTTCCCCCTTTTTTTGCCCAAAGAGTTGTTCGCTAAACTTCGGCAGAAAATTATCCGGCGCTAAATGCAGCCAGAATTTCTTCCCGCCTTGCAGATTTTTACTTGAGTCCGGCGCTACTTCCGCGATCGGCTTCCCGTCCACTATCCCTTCGAAATCGATCACCACAAAATCTTCCATCTCCGCCCCGCGCTCCGGCGCATCCACAAAATCAGCCGACTGGTCCCGCACCCGTTCCAGCGCAAGATCGACATCTGCATCTGAAACATTCGCATCGGGCAACTCCACCGAGATGTTTTTGTAATCCGGCAGCTCAAACTCTGGCGCCGTCACCACCGTCGCGCGAAACCGCATCGTCTTATCATCGCCAATCTGAACATCCTCGAGATTCGTTAGGGAAACCACCCGCAACTTTTTTTGCTCAATCGCGTCGTGATAACTTTTCGAAACCAGCTTCTTGGTCAGCTCATCCTGGATTTCTTTTTTGAATTTCGCCTCAATCACGCGCCGCGGTGCCTTACCCGGCCGATATCCCGCGATCTTGGCATAACGCGCGAATGAATTCGTAATCTCGTCCCACTCTTTCGAAACCTCTTCCGGCGGCAGCTCAATATAGAGCTTCGAGGTCGAATCCGGCTGCTTTTCGACATCCACTTTCACGAAAGCAGCGACGGTTGTAGCGGCGCTTGTGTCAAGCGCCGACCACGCATTCGCCGCGCACGTAAACCGAATGCGCCCGTGAAAATCCAAACCAATACGCGATCTCGCGATAATCCTGGCAGTCGAACACCGCGAAGTTCGCCAGCTTCCCCGTCTCTAGCGATCCGATCTTTTCTCCGCGACCAAGACTGTAAGCCGCATTGATCGTCGCCGCGCTTAACGCTTCCGCCGGCGACATTTTCATCTGCGTACAAGCCAGCGACATCACCATCGGCATCGACGCTGTCGGCGACGACCCCGGATTAAAATCGCTCGCGAGAACAACCGCGAGACCGGCTTCAATCATTTCGCGCGCGCGCGAATAACATGTCGATCCAAGCGCATAAACGGATCCGGGCAATAACACCGGTTGCACCTTTGCCGCGGTCATCGCCGCGATCCCATTTCCGTCCGTCTTCTCCAAATGATCCGCCGTCGTCGCACCGAGTTCCGAAACAAGTTTGGCCCCGCCCGAATTCGTCAGTTGATCGACATGCGCGCGCAATTTGAATCCCAGTTTCTTCGCCGCCGTAAGAATCTTGCGCGATTGCTCGATGTCGAAATAACCGCGCTCGCAAAAGATGTCGCAGAACTCCGCCAGCTTTTCCGAAGCAACGCGCGGCAACATTTCGTTCTTCACAAGATCGACATATGCATTTGCGGACTGCTCGCGCGGAACCGCGTGCGCGCCCAAAAATGTCGGAACGCATTCCAGCGACGTCTCCTCGTTAACCTGCCGAATCACGCGCAAAATCTTCAGCTCATCTTCCAGCGTCAATCCGTAGCCCGACTTCGCTTCCACGGTCGTCGTCCCGCATTGCAAAAACCATTGCGCGTGCTTCTTCGCTTGCGCGGCAAGATCGACATCGTTCGCCGCGCGCGTCTTCTCCACCGTCGACCAAATCCCGCTGCCAGCTTTCGCGATTTGCTCGTAAGTTTCGCCGCGTGCGCGCCGCTCGAAATCATCGAGGCGATTCCCGGCGAAAACCAAATGCGTATGCGCATCAACAAATCCCGGCAACACCACCCGTCCTGCCACATCCACAATTTCGACATCCTCCCAAACTTGACCGGTTAAACCGGTCAAGTTTGTTTTGATCTCCTCGGTTGGAGCGACGATGTCGATCTTGCCATCGCGAATGAGCATTCCGCCGCCGCGAATAATTCCAAGCTCAGACAACTCGGCGCCAGTGCGCGGACGTTTCGGACCAGCCAGCGTGACTAGCTGGGAAGCGTTAAGAACAGCGAGGGACTTCAAGAAGAACTCAGTTTGCCTTCAACGATCTGATAAATTTTTTCGAAGTGAGATTGGGATTCGGCTCCGATTTTCCGGAGCTTATCTTGCAGGGCCGATTTGAATTGCTCGTCTTTCAGGCCAGCCAAATTGATTCGGACATTCATCCCTGCTCCCTCAATGCAGGCGCGGAGCGCGAGAAGACCAACTCCGACATCTGATATGGAAGCGGGATTCCCCTCCTCCGCCATTTCGGCAAGGATCGGATACACTTTCGAAGCGGTTTCCATTACGCGCAGCGGAATCTCGGCCGCATATTTATTGGCCGTTTGAATCGCGGAGGAACGGGCCGCTTTTTCGTCGGCGGATTCTTTCGGTAACGCAAATGCCGCCATCACCTTGTTGAACGCGGCCGTGTCTTCGTCCACCAAGAACAACAACTCATCTTTTAGTTGCTGCGCTTTCACGGCCCAGTCACTGAACTGACCGACTTTGTCCTCCCAGCCTCGTTTACCCGCGGAAAGATTGGCCACCATTCCGCCGAGCGAAACGCCAAGCGCACCCATCAACGCCGCGACCGATCCGCCGCCGGGCGCCGGAGAATCGCTCAGCGTTTCGTTGCAGAACTGGCGCAGATCCATTTTCACCAGCGATTTTTTCGACGCGTCGGTTTCCATTTTAAGTTCGATAATTTTTTCCTTCGGATCGAAGGGTTTCAACTCACTCAATCCCATCGAGCGGACGGCGATGTCAATGAGCTCTTCTGCGGAAGCGCCTTCCGACCAATTTTGTTTGCGCAAAAAATATCTGCCCGCATCGACGAGGCATTTCTTCGGAACCATGCCCACAATTTCCGACCCAGTGACGCGCAAGCCCCGTTTGCTGGCAGATTCATTAGAAGCATCAAACGCGGCGTGAAGCGGCGTCTCTTCGATATTCGTTAGGTTAATCGACACCTGCGCGATGCCATACTCTTCCACATACCAGCCGATCGCTTTCACGTGTTTCAGCAGACCCGGAATACGAACCGGATCGCCACTGGCATCGAGAACAGGTTTGCCGGACGGCGTCCCGTCATCTGTTTTCACTCGGCCATTCTCGCGAATGTCGAACGCGACCGAGTTCGCTCGCCGCACCGCTTTCGTGTTCAGGTTCACATTATAAGCGACTAAAAATTCGCGCGCACCGATCGCGGTCGCACCGGATTTCTCATTGAACACGGCGGAACCGAAGTCAGGCTTCCACGCCGGATCTTTTATTTTCGCGGAGAACCCTTCGTATTCGCCCGCTCGGATGATTGCGAGATTCGATCGCGCCGGATTTTTCGCGGCCTTTTCGTAAAGATAAACCGGAATCTTCAACTCCTCCCCGACGCGCTTTGCCAATTGGTTCGCGCAAGCGATTGCTTCGTCCCAACTGACCCCGCTAATCGGAATGAATGGACAAACATCAGTCGCACCCATGCGTGGATGCGCGCCCTTGTGCTCGCGCATGTCGATGAGTTCAGCCGCCTTTTGAATTCCGCGAAAAGCTCCTTCCACCACCGCCTCCGGACTTCCCACAATCGTTACCACCGTTCGATTCGTACTCGCGCCAGGATCGACATCGAGTAGCGACACGCCGTCCGCCGACGCGATCGCTGCGGTGATTTGGCGAATCACATTCTGGTCGCGACCTTCCGAAAAATTCGGCACGCATTCGATCAGTTTTTGCATAATCAATCGCGCGGCTTCGACGACATGGGGATGTCGATCTTGTGCGCTTCCGCAAAATCGATCGCGCGCGAATATCCCGCATCGACGTGACGCAGCACCCCCATCCCGGGATCGCTCGTTAGGACGCGCTCCAATCGCCGCTTCGAATTCTCCGTCCCATCGGCCACGACCACCATTCCCGCATGCTGCGAATATCCAATTCCGACCCCGCCGCCATTATGAATCGAAACCCATGACGCGCCGCTGGCCGTGTTAACCAGCGCATTCAATAGCGGCCAATCCGAAATCGCGTCACTGCCATCGATCATCGCTTCGGTTTCGCGGTTCGGCGACGCCACCGAGCCAGCATCGAGATGATCGCGACCAATAACGATAGGCGCTTTAATTTCGCCCCGCTTTACCAGTTCATTCATCGCCACGCCAAACTCTGCCCGTTCCCCGTAGCCGAGCCAGCAAATGCGCGCGGGCAGTCCTTGAAATTGAATTCGTTCCCGCGCCAGCTTCATCCAGCGCTTGAGCTTCTCGTTGTTAGGGAAAATCTCGAGCGCCAGCTTGTCGGTGCGCGCGATGTCTGCGGGATCGCCGCTGAGTGCGACCCAGCGGAACGGACCTTTCCCCTCGCAAAAAAGCGGACGGATGTATTCGGGAACGAATCCCGGAATATCGAACGCGTTTTTAACCCCGGCCTTCTTCGCCTGCGCGCGAATGTTGTTTCCGTAATCGAACGTGACCGCGCCTTTCTTTTGCAACGCGAGCATCGCTTCGACATGGACCGCCATCGAGTGCATCGACTTCTCGATGTACTCATCGGGATTTTTCGCGCGTAATGCGCGCGCGTCTTCCAGCGACATGCCGTTAGGCACGTAGCCATTCAGCGCATCATGCGCACTGGTCTGATCGGTCAGAACGTCGGGAACGATTCCGCGCTGCACCATTTCTGGCAGCAAATCGGCGCAATTGCCGACCAAGCCCACCGAAAGTGATTGTCGATCTTTCCGCGCAGTGTCGATCATCCCGAGCGCTTCATCGAGCGACCGCGCGATCTTGTCGCAATATCCGCTCTTCAATCTTTTCTCGATCCGCGCAAGATCGACATCTACTCCCAGAAACAGAGCGCCGTTCATCGTGGCGGCCAGCGGTTGCGCGCCGCCCATTCCGCCGAGACCACCGGTCACAATGAGTTTTCCTTCGAGCGAACCACCGAAATGTTTTTCCGCAGCCGCGGCGAACGTCTCGAAAGTCCCCTGCACGATTCCCTGGCTGCCGATGTAAATCCACGAACCAGCTGTCATCTGGCCGTACATGGTCAGGCCCATGCGTTCGAGACGATTGAACTCGGAATAGTTAGACCATTGTCCGACCAAATTCGAGTTGGCGATCAATACGCGCGGCGCTTCATCGTGCGTGCGAAATTTGCCGACGGGCTTGCCCGATTGCACGAGCAGCGTTTCATCGTTCGCCAGATTTTGCAGCGAACGCACGATCGCATCGTAGGCGTCCCAGCTTCTGGCCGCGCGACCCGTTCCGCCGTAAACGACCAGCTCGTCCGGATTTTCGGCGACGTCCGGATCGAGATTGTTCATCAACATCCGCATGGCCGCTTCCTGGTGCCATCCTTTACAACTCAATTCGCTCTCGCGCGGCGCGCGGATGATTCGCCGGCCGCTCATATTTTTTCGAAGCCCGAATCGAAATTTCCCTGACGGATCGCCTGCGCCGTTTGCGCGATCTCTTTATAGAGGGGGCGATCTTCGGTAAGCGGCGCCGCAATTTTCCGGATTGCTGCGTAGGCGCGCTCAACGCCCTCGCCGGCACGCAATGGTCTTCGATGTTCGAGCGCCTCGGCTCCTGCGAGCAGCTCAATCGCGAACAGATTCTCCGCAAGATCGACAATCGCACGTAATTTTAACGCGCTGGTCATTCCCATCGAGACGTGGTCTTCCTTTCCCCCGGAGGTGCTGACGTTGTCGATACTGGCCGGATGCGCGAGCACGCGGGCCTCGTTCAACAACGCCGCCGCCGCAACGTGCGGAATCATGAAACCCGATTGCAATCCCGGTCGCCGCGCCAAAAACGCGGGCAATCCTTCGCTCTTGTCGGGATTCGTTAGCCGATCGGTTCGACGTTCGCTGATGCTCATAAGATCGACAACAGCGATCGCGGCATAATCCAGCGCGAACGCGAGCGGCGCGCCGTGAAAATTCCCGCCGGAAACAACATCGCCGCTGTCGACGAAGACTAACGGATTGTCGGTCGCGGAAGCGGACTCGATCAGGAAGACTTCTTCGCAATGCGCGAGCGCGCCGCGGACCGCGCCGTGGACCTGCGGCATGCAGCGAATGCTGTAAGCGTCCTGCACGCGCGGATCGTTTTCACGATGCGACTCGCGAATCTGGCTGCCTTCGACGAGCGACAACAAATGCGCGGCCGCCGCTTTTTGTCCGGGATGCGGACGAGCGTTTTGCAATCGCACATCGAATGCGGTGGGCGTATCGCGCAATCCTTCCAACGCCATTGCGCCGGCGACATCGGCGACATGCGCGAGTCGCTTCGCGCGCAAGATCGACAATCCCCCGACGGCATGCATCGCTTGAGTGCCGTTCAAAAGCGCGAGTCCTTCCTTCGCTTCGAGTTGCACCGGTTTCATGCCGGCGAAACTGAGCGCATCGCGACTGGAGATGCGCTCATCTTTAAAAAACGCCTCACCTTCGCCGATCAAAGTCAGCGCCAGATGCGCGAGCGGCGCGAGATCGCCACTGGCGCCGACAGATCCTTTTTCGGGGACGACTGGATGCACGCGGCGATTGAGCATCTCGCAAAGCAGGTCGATCACTTCGCCGCGAATTCCGCTGAAGCCGAGCGTGAGCACATTTGCCCGGAGTAAAAGCATGGCTCGCACTTCCGGTTCGGAAAGCGGTGGACCGATTCCGCACGCGTGACTGCGAACGAGATTAAGTTGGAGATCGCGCAATTCACTGCGATCGATGCGCACATCAGCGAGTTTGCCAAAACCGGTGTTAACGCCGTAAACCGCCGCGTCTTGTTGAATAATGTCTTCGACGACTCTTCGCGACGCCGCAATGCGTTCACGAACGCTCGCCGCCACGCTCACGGATTCGCCGCCGAGCGCGACCGCGGCGATATCGTTAAGACTCAACTGCTGGCCGCGCAATTCCATCGCGAGAGGTTAAACGCCCAACGCCTGACGTCCAACCCTCAACGCCAGATCACGAATGGGAAAAGGCCAGGTCGTTCGCGACCTGGCCCTTCGGTTAAAGTCATCCGGAAAACGGACAACCGAATTTATTTCGAGTAGCCGCGTGTAGAGCTCGCTGTTGTGCTCGTTGACGCTGTCTCGTTCTTGTGCGCGCACGCGCCCAAACTCAATGTGCTGGCCAAAACTGCCACGATCATTATCGCTTTCAAAAATTTCAATGTATATCGCCTCCTTTCACTGCCGGTTGCTGCCGCTTCTTCTAGGCAGGGATGTTTAGGGGCGCAACGCTTTTCTCTATTTAATTTGGAATAACGCCGAATCCATTCATTCACGAATAACGACAGGCGTGCCTTCTTCGACCAGCTCGAACAACTCGATCACGTCCTCGTTGCGCATGCGAATGCAGCCGTGACTATCCGGCGTGCCGATGCGGTCTTCGTGTTTCGTGCCGTGAATATAGATGAATCGATCGCGCGTGTTCGTGTTGTGATCCTCCAAACCATCGAGCCAAAGAATGCGCGAAGTGACGAAGTCCTGCGTGTTCGGTAATGGATCGTCCGGGCCGAGGGGGATGCGATTTTTGAAGATGGTTCCGGGCGCCGCACCGTGACCGATCTTGTCGGACACGCGAAAAGTTCCGAGCGGCGTTTTGTTACTCCCTTCTTCAGTGCCCAGCCCGAAACGCGAACTCGAGATGGAAAATTTACGGACGATTTTGCGTCCCTTCTTCAGGGCGAGCTGTTGCCGGCGAATGGAGATGTCGATCTTGGGTCCAGAGGTTTGCATGCGGTGAGAGCGGCGCTACAATCGCCTGCGGATGAAAAAATATCACGTCGCGATTGTTGGCGCGACTGGCGCGGTCGGTGCCGAGCTTTTGCGCGTGCTGGAACGGCGCAATTTTCCGGTCGCCAGCTTGCGCGCACTTAGCTCTGCGCGTTCCGCCGGCAAATCCGTTTCGTTTTGCGGCGAATCCATCGCGGCGGAAGAATTGAATGAGCAATCTTTCGCTAAGATCGACATCGCACTTTTTTCGGCGGGCGGCGACGTCTCGCGGAAATTCGTGCCGATCGCACGGGATGCCGGCGCAGTCGTAATCGACAACTCGTCGGTGTTTCGAATGGAACCGGACGTGCCGCTGGTGATTCCGGAGATCAATGGCGACGACGTGAAACAGCACCAAGGAGTGATCGCGAATCCAAATTGTACGACCGCGGTTGCGTTGATGGCGCTGTATCCGTTGCATCGCGCGTTCGGGGTTCGCCGCGTCTTTGCCTCGAGTTATCAGGCGGTTTCGGGGAGCGGTGCGCGCGCCATCGCGGAATTGAAAGAGCAAGTGGAAGCGGCGGCGCAAGATCGACAATCACCTTCGCGGGTCTATCCGCACCCGATCGCGTTCAACGTTTTGCCGCACGTCGATTCATTTCTGGAAAGCGGTTACACCAAGGAAGAAATGAAGCTCCAGAACGAAGGGCGAAAGATCATGCATCTGCCGGAGTTTCGCGCGTCGGTGACGTGTGTGCGTGTTCCGATCTATCGCGCGCATTCCGTCGCGATCAGCGCGGAGTTCGATAAGAAAGTTTCGGTCGAGCAAGCGCACGAAGTTTTGGCTAAGGCGCCGGGACTCGAGCTCATCGATGAGCCGCAGCAGAATCGTTATCCGATGCCGTTATTAGTCGCGGGCAAGGACAACTGCGAAGTTGGTCGCGTCCGTTTGGATTGCGCGCTCGAAAACGGATTAGCGTTTTGGGTTTCAGGCGATCAGTTGCTCAAAGGGGCGGCGTTGAACGCGGTGCAGATCGCCGAGCTGTTATGATTCGGATTCGGATTGGGAAGCCAACGGCTTCCCCTACAGGCGGAGACGATTGTCGATCTTGTACGCAAAACGGCCCCGGCTTTGAGACCGGGGCCGCTGTTAAATTGATAGCGATCTAATTAAGGAGTGGGCGAAGCGACCGCATCGGGTGCGGCATCGCCTTTATTCTTCTTGCCGCCTTCGCGTTTGCCCTGGCCCGGGCCTTGACCTTGAACTTGTTGACCGTCAGGCGCTCCGGTTGGACCAGTCGGACCGACTGCGCCTCGCTCGCCCCGGATCTTGCCACCAGGTCCGCCTGGACCCTGCGCTTCTGCGCCCTGACCAGCTTGTCCGCCGGCCGGTTGATCCATGCGACGACCTTTGTGTTTACCACCAAGTCCTTGATCGCCAGAGGCGTCTCCGGGCTGGGCCTGACCGGCGCCGACTGCAGCACCTTGCGGCTGCTCAAATCCGCGACGATTGCGTTTTCCACCACCGGGTTGCGAAGTCGTATCGGGGGCACCAGTCGACGACGACGTCGCCTCGGCCCCGGTTTTCACATCAGCACCGCCTTGTATGCGATCGGCATGTTTGCCTCTGCCCCTACCGCGACCTTCAACGGCGGTATCGGTTCCAGAAGCTGCGGGGGCCACTGATGCTGCGGTTGATGTTCCAGCCGCTGCGCCCGCGCCAGTGGCGCCAATCGCTGCGTTTTGCTGCGTCGGAGCGTTCGCTTTGTTCTTGCGGTTGCCTTTTCCGCTGTCAACTGGAGCCGGCGAATTAACGGCGGCGGCAGGAATGGATGCGGTCGGACTCGCAGCCGGTGCGGCGCTCGTCGTAGCTTGAGCGGCTGCGTCCGCGCCCACCTGAGGTTGCGTCGCAACTTCAGTTTTCATTTTCTCCTGCATCTGTGTCTTCACTGTCGGATCAGTTACGCCCGACCAACCGTTGTCGATGTTCGCTTTCGCGACCTTGGTCTTAATCGCACGCGGTGCTTTGGCGCCCTGGGCTTTCCCAATGTGCTGAGGCGCAGCGATGACGAGTTTGTCTCCCTGCGGTTTAACCAGCGCCCCGGCTTTCGCGGCCGCATTGATGTCGGCATTTTCCTGGCGCTCAATTTTGAGCCGCTGGATTTGCCGCCCGCCACTGGCGTTCAGCGTATTAATATCGGGGCCGTAATTGTAAACGGTCTTGTTCTTATAAGTGATGTTGGTGACGTTCGTCGTCTGATTAATGAAGGTGACGTTTTGATTCACGTTCACGATGCGCTCGCGCAACACCGGCTCACCGATGTAGCGGACGTCGACGAAGTTGTAATAAGAAGGACCAATGTTGAAATCGATGTCGACCCGGCCAGAAATGCCGCGGCCTTCATAGATGCGCACGTTTGACGGCGGCAATGGCGCCCAGCCGATGTGGTTGCCACCCGTTCTCCATGAGACCCACGCCGGACCCCATTCGAGATCTTCGTCGCGGCCTGGAACCCAGACCCATCCGTAATCCGACAAGCGCGACCAACGTCCGTAATGGTAAGTGGCCCAGCCGAAGTCTTCGTAGGAAACCCAGGTATAACCGACATCGGTATAAGCCCAGTATCCATCCGAATAGGGACGCCAGCTGGTATTGCTGACGGCTACGGACGGCTGCCAGACATAGCCGTAATCGGCCACGTCGATCCAGTCACCGCCGGAAAGATTATCGTAGAAGAAGTCGACACTGACGTCGGCTGCCTTGGATGTTTGCGCGGCAGGCAACAGGAGTGCCACTGCGGCTAGTGCAAAAAGAATTCGTTTCATAGTGTTAATGGTATGTCTCTGTTCGACCGAGCGCAGACGCGCTTTATTCAACTGATGAATCGAACCCCGGAGAGCCGCTGCGTGCTCGGCCGCGACGATGAAACGCCCGCGTTTACCGCGGTCGCAGCACCAGGAAGGATCGCACGCGATGCCGGCACACGGAGAGGACTTGCGGCTGGTTTGAATCGAGCGCGCTGACGACTTTATTAAAGTCCGCCACAGTCGCGACCGGCTGTTGATTGATTTCCTCGATCACGTCGCCCTTCTGCAAATCGGCCATTCCGCTTCGTGGATCGACATCGGTAATGACGACGCCGCGGACACCGTTGGGTAAATCAAGCTGCCGCGCCAGCTCTGGGGTCAGATCGCCGACGTGAATCGCAGCGAGCGCACTGCTGTTGTTTCCGGGCGGCGACTGATCGTCGTTCTCTTGATTATCCTGCTCATCCGATGGCTGTGGCTGCGGGGGCAACTGCGGCTGCCCGGGGCGTGGAGCGCGGGTCAAATAATCCACTGGCTGCTCTTTGATTTGCGTTGTCACTTTCACACTCTTGCCGCCCCGCACGATTTCGAGTTCGACATTTTTGTTTAACTCCACTTGCGACACGAGCGTGCGGAGTTGCAAAAAACTCTTCACCTCGCGCCCATCGAACTTGCGAATGACGTCACCTCGCTGAACATGCGCGTCGGCCGCGGGCGAACCGGGAACGACATCATCAACCACCACCCCGTCCTCGTTAACTTTTTGCTGACCGGGTTGCGCCGCTGCGCGAGCCTGGATGCCGAGATATCCGCGAATGATCCGGCCTTGTTTCAACAAACTCTCCAGTGCGGTGCGCACATTGTTGGAAGGAATGGCAAATCCAATCCCCTGCGAGCCGCCACTTTTCGAGATGATCGCGGTGTTTATGCCAACGACTTCACCGCGCAGGTTGATCAACGGGCCGCCGCTATTACCCGGGTTGATGGCGGCGTTAGTCTGCAGCAAATCGCCGAAGGCATCCGCGCGATTCGGCCGGCCTTTCGAGCTAATGATTCCGTCGGTCACGGTCTCTTCGAACCCGAATGGATTTCCCACGGCGAGCACGAAGTCGCCCACCTGCACGCTGTCGGAATCCGCTAACTTCAGCGGCTTCAACGCGGGCTCATCGATCTTGAGCACAGCCAGATCGACCTGCGCGTCCGCGCCAATCAAGCGCGCCTTCTTCGTTCGCCCATCGCTCAACTGCACTTCGATTTCGTCCACTTGATCGACAACGTGATTGTTGGTGATGATGTGCCCCTCATTAGTCACGATCACGCCGGAACCGAGCGAATTTTGCACCATCTCTTCCTCCTGCGGGCTGCGAAAACGGCGGCTCTGGTTGCGAAAGAAAAAATCAAACGGGTCCATCGATTGCCGCGGCGCGGCCATCTTCTTCGAAGTCTTCACCGACACGACTGACGGAATTACGCTCGTGACCAGCGCGCGCCGTTCACGATTTAACGCTTCGAGCGATGCGACCGATTTTGAATCAACCGTCGGATCGGCCGCGAGGGTATATTTCTCCGGTGTCCGATTGGCGTTGAGATTTAGCCCGCCATGTTTGAGGCGGTAGTCGTACAGCGCCGAAATCGCGAGGCTCAGCAGCGCCACAAACGCAAAAAACTTTAAGAGATTCTTCATTAGCTCACGTTCGAAAAGGTTCGCCCCTCCTGTTCGACAATCAACCGTCGGAAACGTTGATTTTCTGGCCACTCTAGTGCGCGATCCATATCGAAGATCGACATCGCACTCGTGCGGGCGCGCTGCATCAGTTGCGCGTCACGCTTCAAGCTTCCGATCTTTAGTGCCGGCAAACCGCTCTGCGCCGTCCCCAGCAAATCCCCCGGCCCGCGCAACTCCCAATCCGCCTCCGCCACTTCAAAGCCGTTGCTCGTTTTTTCCAACACCGCGAGTTTCGCCGCTGTTTCCGGCGATTGCTCCGACGCGAGAAGAATGCAATACGACTTGTGCTCGCCGCGTCCGATTCGCCCGCGCAATTGATGCAGCTGCGCCAGCCCAAACCGTTCCGCGTTCTCGATCAACATCACCGTCGCGTTCGGAACATCGACACCCACCTCGATCACGGTTGTGCTGATCAAGGCCTGCGTTTCCCCGCGACGAAAACGCTCCATCGTCTCCTGTTTTTCCGGCGCAGGAATTCGGCCATGCAACAATGCGCACGCATGCGGTTGCAGGCGTTCGCTCCACTGCTCGAACTCCTTTGCCGCCGCCTTCACGTCCAGTTTTTCGCTCTCGTCAATGAGCGGATAAATCACATAAACCTGCCGCCCCGATTCCAGTTGTGTGCGGATGAATTTTAAAACGTCGCCCAGCTTTTTTTCATCGCGCACCGCCGTTACGATTTTGCCGCGGTTCCGCGGCATCTCGTCGATGATCGAAACATCGAGGTCGCCGTAAACTGTCATCGTAAGCGTGCGCGGGATCGGCGTCGCCGTCATCACGAGCACGTCCGGCGCTGGTTCGCGACTCGTTAGCCGCGCCCGCTGCGCCACGCCGAATTTGTGCTGCTCGTCGATAACGACGAGCCCGAGATTCGAGAACTCTACCCCCTCATACAGCAAAGCGTGTGTTCCGATGATGATGTCGGGCGCATCCGTTTTTTCCGCATCGAAGAGCGGCAACGATCCGCTGTCTTCCTGGCGCGACGCGGTGCGGATCGACAATCGCACGCCTAACGGCTCCAGCCATCGTCGCAGCACCGCGTAATGTTGCTCCGCCAAAATCTGGGTCGGCGCCATTAACGCTGTCTGGAACCCTGCCTCAACCGCGAGCAGGATGGCCGCGATCGCCACCACCGTTTTTCCCGAACCGACGTCGCCTTGCAGTAATCGATTCATCGGTTGCTGCGACTGAAGGTCGCGCTGGATCTCCGCGATTACTTTCGATTGCGCGCCGGTTAGCTCGAAGGGCAGCGACTGCAAAAACTTTTGCAACAACTTACCCGCCCCGCAATGCGCGCCGCCGATTCGCGCCGTCGCTTCCGTCCGGCGCGACGCAATCAACATTTGCATCGCAAAAAATTCCGAGAGCACGAGATGCTCGCGCGCTTCATCCCGCGCTTCCCAGCTTTCTGGAAAATGAATCGCCTGCAGCGCGTGGCGCCGCTCACCATGAACCAGCTTCGCCGGCGCGGGTGTGTCCAATCGTTTGACTGATAGTTCGCCTAACAACCGGTGAATAATGCTGCGCAGCAATCGCTGCGACACCCCTTCCGTTGCCGGATAGATCGGGGTGATCCGCCGAAAATGGATCGACATTTCCTCGTCGTCCTCGATCACTTCGAACTCCGGGTGATCCATGCAGAGCCGCTTCGCCCGCAGCCGCGGCTTGCCGAACACCACCAGTCGCTGCCCCGTCGCGATCATCTTTTGCACGTAATGCAGATTGAACCAGCGCAACGTTAGCGGCTGACTCAGCGCGTTTGAGTTCGATTCCTCCAACGTCACCTCGAAGATTTTTTTCCAGCCGCCAAATCTTCGTACCGATGTCTTCGTCACCTCGCCGCACAGACAAATCGGCTTCTCCGATTCCTCGCGCGGAAAACCGGGAAACTCATGTCGATCTTCGTAGCGCCGCGGATAATGCGTCAGCAAATCTTCCACCGTTGCGATCCCGAGACGTCGAAGCGCCAGCAGCTTCGGCCGCGGAATCCACTCCAATTCCTCCAGCGATTGCGAAATCTCGATCACTCGATGGGTGCGCTTGTTCGTAAAGCTTCGATCTGCATTCCGACCAACGTCTCGCCGCCGTAATTATCGGCGTGAATGCGAAAGGCGATGTCCCACGGCGCGGGCGGCAAAGGCGCGACCGCGCCATCGAAATACATTGCGCGGCGATGAAATTTCCCCTGCCCCACTCGCAAAACGAGATGCTTATCCTTGATAATGCGCGGCGTTGCCATTTGCTGAACTTCGCGCGCGAAGAAAATCGGCTGCGGATTTCCGTTGCCGAAAGGCTGTAGCATTTCGTGCCAGCGCAAAAGATCGACATCTAATTCATGAAGGCTGAGTTCGTGATCGAGCCGCAGCAGCGGATGCAAATCTTTCTCCGAAAGACGTTCGCGCGCCACGCGTCGAAATTCCTCCGCGAAAACATCGACATCTTCTTCTCGGATCGTTAGGCCGGCGGCCATGGCGTGCCCGCCAAACTTTTCCAGCCGCGCCGCGCAAAGCGTCAGCGCTTCCACCAGCGAAAATCCTTCGATGCTGCGCCCGCTTCCCTTCCCCATTCCGTTCTCATCGATGCCGATGACAATCGCCGGTCGATGATATTTCCGCGCGATCCGCGATGCGACGATACCGAGCACACCCGGATGCCACCCGTGCTCCGCCACCACAATCGCCGCGTCGCGCGCCGGATCATGCACCGTGTCGATCTTCTCCTGCGCCGCGGCGAAAAGTTGTTTCTCCACTTCCTGTCGTTCCCGATTTTGTTTGTCGAGAAACTCCGCCAGCACGGCCGCTTCCGCCGGATCATTCGTTAGGAGTAACTGCAATGATTTCTCGGCTGTGCTTAATCGCCCCGCTGCATTCAACCGCGGCCCGAGTCGGTAACCAATGTCTTCGGTGAGAATTGGCGCTCTCACCGCGGCTACTTCCATTAACTTTCGCAATCCGGGCCGCGTCGACTGCGCGATGCGCAACGCGCCGCGATGAACCAACGTGCGATTTTCGCCGCGTAACGGGACGATGTCCGCGACGGTGCCAAGCGCGACGAGATCGAGTTTCGACTTGAGATCGAAATCCGGCAGCGGCCGCGCCTTCAGTAACGCGTGGCAAAGTTTGAAGACCACTCCGGCGCTGCAAAGATACTCGAAATCGCAGTCCGCCGTCTTCGGATTCACCAACGCGACGCACGGGGGTAATTCCGTTTTCGGTTCGTGATGATCGAGCACGATCACCTCCACGCCGCGTTTTGTAAGATCGACAATCTCCTGACACGACGACGTGCCGCAATCGACCGCGATCAACAATTGCGGGCGACATTGCTCGAGACAACGCTCCACGCTTTCGTGGCTGAGTCCGTAGCCCTCTTCCATGCGCAGCGGCAAAAATAATTCCGGCTCCGCGCCGTAAGCGCGCAACATTTCCGCCAACAGCGCGAGCGAAGTCACGCCATCGACATCGTAATCACCGAACAACGCGATGCGTTCATGTCGATCTAACGCCGCGAGAATGCGTGTTACCGCCGCGTCCATTTGCGGCAGCAGAAACGGATCGGCCAGCGATTTCAGCTGCGGTCGCAAAAAAGCATCGACCTCATCCGCGCAACCAAATCCTTTACGCGAGAGCAACCGCGCGATGCATTCCGAATCGCAGAGTTCGTTCCACGCGATCCCGCCATTGAGCTCCTCAGCGGGCGTTAATATCCATCGGCTTGGCACCGATCACCCTATTCGCTCTCCATTTACTGACAAGATCGACAATCCGCATGCGCGCGGTTAAAAGAGCGCATGCAAATTTCTCGCCTGTCAGCTTCCGCGTTTGCGGCGCTAAGTCTCTTCTGTTCGACCGGCTGTTCGCATGGGCCGCAACAACCGCCACCGCCACAACCAGTAAAGATGGCAGGACCAACCGGAACGTTCACTGGCACGGTTGTGCTCGTGCCGGAGGGATATCGATTGCAGCTAGCGGAATCGCAAGAGCAGATGCGGCTCACCCGCGCGAAGAAAAGCACCGTGCTGGTGGCCGAAGAAATTAATCTGCGGAAATATTATGAGAAAAGGCTGGCCGTGAAAGGACGGCGGCAGGACGACTGGATTTGGAACGCGGATATCATTGGCCAATGGCTGCAACCGGGCGAGCGGCGCAGCTCGAACCTGAACGCGCCGCCGGTGGGTCACTGAAGATCGACATCGAGCTTGCGTTTGGGAATGAGATCAAGCTTCGCGCAGGCGTCGGCGAAAGTTTGCAGACCTTTTTTTTCTCTTTCGCCGAAGTTGAATCGCAGATTTTCCCGGTAATAGCGGCGACAAAATTCGGGATCGAATTCGGTCTCCTGCGCGATCAACTTGTCGATCTTGCCGAGATTCGCGTCGCGTAACGCGCGCAACTTTTGCGCGATTCCTTCGGCGTCCGGAACTTCCGGGCGAATCAACCAAAGCGCGTAAACGAATGGAAGATCGACCGTCGCTTTCCACGCTTCGCCGAGGTCCCAGAATTGGAAGTCGGGATGACTTTGGCGAAAGCGAATGGCTTGATCGCCGATAAGTAATTGCGCGGTGGTCGCAGATGACGATGTCGATCTTGCGACAAGATGCGGATTCAATCCGCGCTGCGCGAGCAAGTGTCGCAGGAGATTCACGGATGTTTCCGAAGCGGGATCGAGCTCGATTTCATCGACGCGCGAAAGTTCTTCGCGATGCGCGACGACAACGCTGTAAACGGGACCATCGGATGCGATGGCAATGTCGTCGACGATTCGATAGGCCGGATTGCGCAGGAATTCGAAACTGGAGACGAGTGCGATGTCGAGCTCGCCGCGGGCGAGGCGTTGACAAAGCGCGGAGGGATGGTCGAGAGCGACCGGGCCAGGCCAGCCGGCAATGAGCGGGCGCGCGTTGAGATATTTCACGCAACCGATGCGCGGTTGCGATTGTCGATCTTGCACGCGCTAAGCGCAGGCTAGCTCGGCTTCGCGCGATTCGATCGCGGGCGTCGCCGGTGCCTCGGCTCCGATGCGGCGATAATAACTGTCGCGTTGCATCGGCTCGCGCCCGGCTTCGCGAATGACGTGCTCGAGCGTGGCGACGGTCAATTCCTGCGGCGTGGTGGCGCCGGCCATGTGGAAGATTTTTTCTTCCATGATGGTGCCGTGAAGATCGTCGACGCCGTAACTGAGCGATACCTGCGCGAGCGGCAGGCCCATGCTGACCCAGTAAGCGGTGAGATGGTCGATGTTATCGAGATAAATGCGACTGACGGCAAGATTGCGAAGCTGCTCAAAAGCGGAGGCGGGTTTGACGTGGGCGAGGACGGTGGTTTGCGGCTCGAAGGCGAAGGGGACGAAGCCGGTGAAGCCACCTGTTTCATCCTGAAGCTCACGCAGCCGGCGTAAGTGATCGACGCGTTGCTCGATGGTCTCGATGTGACCGTAGAGCATGGTGGAGGTGCTGCGGCCACCCATCTGGTGCCAGGTGCGATGGACTTCGAGCCATTCCTCCGCGCTTTCCTTGCCGCGACAAATTTCATCGCGGACAGCGGCATCGAAAATTTCCGCACCGCCGCCGGTCATGGAACCGAGGCCGGCTTCGCGCAAGGTCTCGAGCGTTTCGCGGATGGACAGCTTGAAAATGCGTTGGGCCAGATGGCGAATCTCGATGGCGGTGAAAGCTTTGATATGCAATGCGGGATCGAGCGCGCGCAGTTCGCGCAAAAGCGACAGGTACCAATCTTTCTTCAGAGTCGGATGCAAGCCGCCGACCATGTGCACTTCGGTGATGCCGAGCTCCAGGGCATCGCGCACCGCGCCTACGATGTCATCGATGGCGAGCTCAAATGCGTGCGCGTCCCGTTTGCGCGCAGCGAAAGCGCAGAATTGGCAGGAAAGCACGCAGATGTTCGAGTAGTTGATGTAGCGATTGAGAATGTAGGTGGCGACGTTGCCGTTCTTTTGCGCGCGCACCACGCTGGCCAAAATGCCGAGCGCATTCAAGTCGGTGCAACGATACAACTCGACTGCTTCCGCTTCGGAAATACGTTGCCGCGCTTCCACCTTTTCGGCGATGGGCCTGAGTTGTTGAGGGATTAGTAAATGATTCATCCGCTGGGCGCGCACTACACTGCACATGTCGATCTAACAACATGTCGATCTTAGAATGCACGCAGCGTTTCCTCGTTGCAACAAAAACGACGTGCTCGCGTCCAAGGAAGTAGTTGAAGAGGCCCGATAAGAGATTGAAGTTTCGACCCGCACCCCTCCGCCGCGCTGTCTATCGTCCGTAATGTCCCGCTCTGATCCAACACCGGCGGGACAAACCGAGGACGCGGAGGATGTTCGCCTGATGGCGTTAGTGAGCCGCGGGGATACGGCGGCCTTCGAGGAATTGATCGAACGGCATCAGACGCTGGTTCTCGGGACGGTGGCGCGCATGCTCGGCAGCAATTCCGACGTGGAAGACATCGCGCAGCAGGTCTTTGTGCGGGTTTGGCGAAGTGCGGCCCGCTACGTGCCGCGGGCCAAATTCACCACTTGGTTGCTCAAGATTACCCGCAATCTTGTTTTCAATGAAATGCGCCGCACCAAGCGGCACGCGAACGTTCCGCTGCAATCGGAACCGAAGGCGCCCGAAATTGCGCTCAAGGATGAAGCCGCGCAGTCTCCGGCGGATGCTCTATTAGAACAGGAGCTGCAAGAGGCGATCGATGCCGCGATCACGGAGCTGCCCGAGACGCAGCGCATGGCGGTGGTGCTCCGGCGTTATCAGGAGCTTAGTTACGAGCAAATCGCAGAGGTTCTGGATTTATCGGTGCCGGCGATTAAGAGCCTTCTCTTCCGCGCGCGAACGGAGTTACGCGAGCGTCTGAGCGTTTATCTCAAGAGCTAGAAAAGAAAAGAGGGCGGACACCGAAGCATCCGCCCCCTCTCAACCCCACAGTTAGAAATTTATTGGTCGCGACCGGTGGCCGAGCTCTTGAAATCAACCCGAGTCGTCGTTTCGCTGGAGATGACAGCCGGAGCCGGCGGAACACCTGGTTTTGGATAATCGGCGGCCAATTGACGCTGCGGAGTAGGCACCAACCGCACTACGCCTTTAGCGTTGTTTCTCCAGCCGTTCGGATCGGCAAACTCTTCGCCGCCATGATGCAAGCCGCTGACCTGATCTTCGAGACCGGTGCCGTAACGTTGATCGATGATCGTCGGTGTGACGAAGACAAGCAGGTTACGTTTTGTCCGGGCGTTAAGTTTTTCGGCGAACAAGTAGCCGATCACAGGAATGTCGCCGAGCACAGGCACTTTATTTCGCGCTTTAGTTTGTTCGTCCTGAAGTAAACCGCCGATCGCCAGAGTATCGCCGCTCTTAATCAGCACGTTGGAATCGAGCGAGCGAGTATCAATAATCGGGCTGGTTACGGTCGCACCAGCGAAGACGAAGGCCTGATCGCCGACTTTGTTACTGATCTCTGGCTTTACGCTCAGAGTGACGAAATTGTCTTTGTTTACCGACGGCCGAACCAGCAGTTTGTTTCCGAAAATCTTGTCTTGGAAGCCACCGAACACCGCCGTCGCCGTCTGCTCGTTAAAGTTCAGCTGCGGGACTGGTTGGTTGCGCGTGATCTCGATCTTGGCCTGTTGATTGTCGGCCGTTACGACACGTGGATTGGCCAGGAATTCCGCATCGGCGGTCTTCATTAAGCATTCGCAGGGTTGCCGAAAACTGCGGAACGCTCAGAATAGCAAATCCGCTCTGCGCCACACCCGCCAAGCCCCCCAATCCGCCGAAGAAATTGCCATTTGTTTTATCGCCAAGCGCCAAACCATTGGTCGGAATATTTTGGCCCGGTTTGGCCAACGTATCGTTGTAGCCACCGTAGCTCACGGTCTGCGCGTTAGTTGAGCTGCCCACAACACCGGCCCAGTTGATCCCGTAGGATTGTTTTGGATTCGACGTTACTTCAACCAATCGCGCTTCGATCATGACCTGTTTGGTCGGCTTGTCGATTTGCACGAGAAGCTTGCGCACATTGTCGATGTTGCTGCGGGTCTCGCGGAAGAAAATGGTGTTGGTGCGTTCGTCCACCTGCGGCGGATCGTGGCTGGCGAGCTGGGAAGCGATTAGCGGGGCGGTATCTTTGGCGCGCGAATAACTGAATTGGTAGCTGTCGCTCTCAGTCGGCTCGGCCGTGCGTTCCTGCGCGGTCTTGATGTAATAAACATTGTCGATCTTATCCATGAAGAGGCCCTTGGCCTTCACAATGATCGCAACCGATTGCATGGCGGTGACATCTTCCAAACGCATCGTCACTGTTCCGACAACCGCTTCGCTCACGACCATGTTGATCTTCGCCTGACGGGCGAGCAATCGCAGCACTTGGCCGACATCATCACCTTGAAATTCGCGCACACCGACTCCGCCACTTTCGATCGCACTATCAGTTTCGGTCGGTGCCGTTCCAGTCGTGGTGGTCGTCGTTTTGCTTGTGGAAGTGGCCGTGGTCGTCGCGCCCGGCGAGGGCGCCGCACCTGAAGCAGAAGCTTGCACAAGTAACAACGGCGAACTGTCCGCAGTCTTAGCCGACGCGGGAGAAACCGGAGTGGAGGGAAGCGTAGGAGCAATCGAGGCCGCGGCCACTGGGCTGCTCGCCGGGGCGGGCGATTCGTTCTGTGCTTGGGAGATTGACAATACACCGAGCAACGCCGCCGTCGCGAAACTCAGTTTGGTTGAGGAGTTAGCCATAATATGATGGATGCAAATAGCGCGTGAGTGGCTAAAGCAGGAAGCAGACCAGCCTCCCTCCACCTTTTTCAGCGCCGCCTCGGGAACAATTCCCGGCGTTTTGCGATGCAGAAACGCTCGCGCGCGTCAGCGGAAAGATCCGCGCGCTGCTTCAATAAACGCTTGTACGCGGTGCGGATCCTTATGGCCCGGCGAGCGCTCCACTCCACTGGTCACATCCACACCGAAAGGCAAAACCTGGCGGATGGCCGACGCCACATTTTCCGGCGTTAGCCCGCCCGCCAAAACTACCCGCAAATCGGACCGAGCCTTGACCAGTGTCGCGGCCGATTCCCACGGAAATGTCCGTCCGCTTCCGCCGAAGCCGGCTGCGCAGGAATCGAGCAGAATCGTTCGCGTCGAGAACGACGGGATCGCGGCGAGCGGTCCTTCCTCGCCAACCGGAACTGCTTTCGCGAATGCGATCCCACGTTCGGCAAGGGCGGCGCAGAAATCGGGCGACTCATTACCGTGCAATTGCAGCGCATCGATAAACGGCATTTGCGCTAACTCGATTGTTTCCGCCAGAGTCGGGTTGACCAACACGGCAATCTTCACGATCTCGCGCGGCAGTTCACTCAACCACGTCCGCGCGGTGGAGATGTCGATATACCGCGGACTGGGCGGGAAGAAATTAAACCCGAGCGCATCCGCGCCGGCCGCAATGGCGTCTAACGCGTCAGTCGCGTTGGTGATTCCGCAGATCTTGACGCGAATCGATCGTTCGGTGGTTTCTTCCGCGAAAACGCTGTCGCGCGCCATTATCTATCGCCCGGCTCGATCACGCGGCCCTGCACCCGCTTCACTTGGGTGTGGTGCGTAAGCACGTGCACCCGCCCGTCGCTCCCGCGGAAAAAAGCACTCAATAACCAACTCACGATGCTGATCACTATCGCTCCCCAGAATGCGCTCCCAAAACTGTCGACATGAAAACCGCCAATGAGTGTCGGCACGAGCAGCAGCATTAAGCCGTTAACGACCAGGATGAAAAAGCCCAGCGTTAGCAAAATGAGCGGCGCACTTAAGATCAACAGCACCGGCCTGAGAAACGCATTAAAAATCCCGAGCAAAAGCGCCGCGCCGATCAACGCGCCGATCGAGTCGAAGCGAATGCCGCGGAGCATCGCGGATGCGATCATGACCGCCAAAGTTGTCACCGCCCAGCGCCAAAGAAAGTGTCGCATGCTGGAAGGTAAGACAGCTTTGCCATAGCGCCAGACTTTCAAAATCCGTTTGCCAATTCAGCGCTTGGCGTTAGCGATAATCCGAACAAATTTTTGCTGTGCCAAGAAAATCAAAATCAAACGCCGCCGATGCGTCCACGCCGTCGAAAAACGGTAAAACTACTCGGCTAAGATCGACAACTACTCCTGCGAAGAAGCCTGCGACTAAAAAAGCGCCCGCCGCGCGAAAGGCAAAAAGCGTCAAACAAACGGGTGGCTCCGATCCGACGGACGAGCAGATTGCGATGCGTGCCTACTTCATCTCCGAACGCCGACAACGTTTCGCCCTCCCCGGCGATGCCAGCTCAGACTGGCTGGAAGCGAAGCGCCAGCTCGATGCCGAACGGACATAGCCGCGCTCCTACAGTTTCTCGATCTCGGGCACGGTTTGCTGGATTTTTTCCAGAAGACGATTGATCGCGAACGGCTTCGCCAACAATCCGCGCACGCCCGGTTCTTTCAATAATTCCTGCGCGCGCGCCTCATCTGCCTTTCCCGAGATCAAGATCAGCGGCGGAACTACGCGCGGCGGCGCCGCGTTGCTATACACTTTCTCAATCAAAAAAAACAGCATCTCGCCGTCGATCATCGGCATCTGAAAATCGAAAATGAGCAGGTCGTATTTCTTCTTCAGCGCCAGCTCGAAGCCATACTCAGGTTGCGGTGAGGTATCGACTTCACAACGCAGCACGGCCCGCAGTGCTTCGCGCACGATTCGCAGCAACGCCACGTCGTCATCCACCATCAGAATTCGCTTCGGCTCCACTTCCGCCATCGCTGCACGCTTGCTTCAATCGACCGCGCGTTTCAAGCTTTAGTTTCAACGATGGAAAACACGATTGTCGATCTTGCCGCCGCCTTGCGCGAGCGCCTCGCTATCATTCGCGACGAAGATAGCCGTCGCGATAGCGAGAAACACATGCAGCGGCTGCAAGCCGTCTCCGCTAAGATCGACATGTTGCAAGCCGCGTTACCGCGACCGATCGATCCCGAGCTTGCGCATTTTCTGCAGCGCAAGAGCTACGACAAAGCGCTCGAATTTATCGAGAATACAACTCGACGATCAACTGCTCGTTGACGATCGGTTGCATTTCGTCGCGTGAAGGAATGCGCGCGACTTTTCCCTTGAATCCGTCGCGATCGACCGTCAGCCAATCTGGCACCGGCACGATCTGGGTCAGCTCTAGGTTGCGCGCCGCCAACTGCCGCGATTTCGGCTTGTCTTTGATCGCGATCTCATCGCCTGCCTTCACATTGAATGAAGAAATGTCGACCGTGCGTCCATTCACTTGCGCGTGGCCATGCGAAACCAGCTGGCGCGCGGCGCTGCGCGTATTCGCGAAGCCGAGTCGGAAAATCACGTTGTCGATCCTGGTCTCAAGAAGTTGCAGCAACGTCTCACCGGTGACGCCGCGTTTGCGCAGCGCGCTCTGAAAGATTCGGCGAAATTGTTTTTCGAGCAGCCCGTATTGGTAACGGAGCTTTTGTTTTTCACCCAGCGCGATCGCGTAATCGGATTGTTTGCGACGCGAACCTTTCGGTCCGTGCATGCCCGGCGGGTAATTTTTGCGCTCGAGAGATTTTGATGGTCCAAACAGCGGCACTCCGTAGCGGCGGCTGACTTTGGTTTTCGGTCCGGTATATCTGCCCATAAAAAGTAGATGTCGATCTTAGCGCGTCAGACGCGGCGTTGTTTCGGGGGACGGCAGCCGTTATGCGGCACTGGAGTTACATCGCGAATGACCGTGAGATCCAACCCGATCGCTTGCAAAGCGCGCACCGCTGACTCGCGGCCGGCTCCCGGACCTTTCACTCGCACTTCCACTTCCTTCAATCCATGCCCCATCGCTTGGCGGGAAGCGTCCTGCGCGACCATCTGCGCCGCGTAAGCGGTACTTTTGCGCGAGCCTTTGAATCCAACTTTGCCTGCGCTCGACCAGCCGATCACTTTTCCGGTGAGGTCGGTAATCGTTACGATGGTGTTGTTAAATGTGGAAAGAACGTGCGCGATGCCGGAGTGAACGTTCTTGCTGCCCTTCGCCTTAACGATCTTGACCGGCTCGATGTTGTCATTCGAAAGCGAGAGATTTTCCGGCGGAGGAGCAGGCGCAGCCGGCTTCTCTTTTTTCGCTGCCACAGGCTTAGCCGCTTTTGGCGCAGCCGCCGGCGCAGTTTGCTCATGAGCAGATGTCGATGCTGCCTCTGCCTTTTCCGCCACCGGCGCGGCTTCTGCTTCGGCCTTCGGCTTTTTCGGTTCTGCTTTCGCTTTCGCGGGTTTCTTCTCAGCCATTGGTATCAGTGGTTAAACTTTGCCAGCCTTCGCGTCTTTATTTCGAATTACTCCGACGGTCTTCCGCGGGCCTTTGCGCGTGCGCGCGTTGGTCGAGGTGCGCTGACCGCGCACTGGTAGTCCGCGCCGATGCCGCACCCCGCGATAAGAGTTGATCGCCTGCAAGCGCTTCAGGTTGCCCTGAATTTCGCGGCGTAGGTCGCCTTCGATCGGCAATTTGCTGTTCGTGATCGCGTGAATGATTTCGTTGATCTGCTGCGGACTCAATTCCTTCGCGCGCAGGTTCGGGTCGATGTTCGTCTGCTCGAGAATACGCTTCGAGGTAGTTAGGCCGATCCCGTAGATATACGTGAGCGACGCTTCGATGCGTTTATCAGCGGGAATTTCAACTCCGAGTAATCTGGGCATAAAGTTAGATGTCGATCTTGCGCTAGCGGTTAACCCTGGCGTTGTTTATGACGAGGATTCTTGCAAATCACACGCACCACGTTCTTGCGCTTCACGATCTTGCAAGCTTCACAAAGTCTCTTTACTGAGGGTCGCACTTTCATAAAAAATTGGATTGTCGATCTAACGTAAAATGAGAAACGATCCGCAGGTCATTTCTGGCGGAAACTGATCCGCCCCTTCGACAAATCGCAGGGAGAAATCTGTAGCATATCTTTGCCGGCTGGCAAGATGGGATTGAGGCGCAACATCACTTTAATTGCGGCTTGGCGCGCCAGGTCAGAATTTCAGGTTCCTCCTTTTGGATCAGAACCGTGTGTTCGAAATGCGCCGACGGCATTCCATCCGCCGTGCGCACCGTCCAGCCATCGTCGAGCAAGCGCACCTCGGCCGCGCCCATGTTGATCATCGGCTCAATCGCCAGCGTCATTCCGCTCTTCAATTTCGGTCCGCTACCGCGCTTTCCGTAGTTCGGGATTTGCGGCTCCTCATGCAGCTTCCGGCCAACGCCGTGGCCCACGAATTCGCGCACGACGGAGAAGCGATTGCGCACCGCTTCATCTTCGATCGCCGCACAAATGTCGCCCAGACGCATGCCTTCCACGGCGAATTTAATCGCTCGTTCCAAGGCGGCCTCTGTCACGCGTAAAAGTTGCTCCACCCGTTCGTCGATCATGCCGGCAGCAATCGTCGTCGCCGTGTCCCCCACCCATCCGTCCCGCACGACACCGATGTCGAGCTTCACGATGTCCCCATACTGAATCCGCCGCGGGCCAGCAATTCCGTGCACCACTTCGTCGTTTAAGGAAATGCAGATGTTGCCGGGGAAAACGCGATGGCCGAGCCGATAACCCAAGAATGCACTTTTCACCTTTGCCTCCTGCATGAAATCGGCGGCGGCATCGTCGACTTCTTTCGTCGTAATGCCGGGGCGAACCAATTCACTGACTCGGTCGAGGACTTCGCTGGCGGTGCGGCAGGCCTGCCGCATTTTCTCGATCTCTTTCCCGTTTTTGATCGGAATCATCAGGCTGGCTTCGTTTCGATTAGTCGCGAAACGTCTTTGAAAACTTCTTCACGATCCCGATTGCCATCGATCCGGTGCAAGATCGACATCTTCTCGTAAAACATCGCCAGCGGCTGCGTCTTGTTGTTGAATTCCTGCAACCGGGTCGCTAACACGCTCTCGTCATCGTCCGTCCGCCTAACAAGTGGGCCATCGCAATACGGACAAACCGGACGCTCGGAAAATTTCGCGCTCGAGACGCTGGTGGTAAATCCGCAACTGCCGCATTGCAAGCGGCCCGAGATGCGGTCGTGCACGGTTTTCTCCGAAACCTCCAGCCAGATCGCCAAGTCCAGAGCGTTGTGCAAACGCGATAAGATCGACAATAAACTTTCCGCCTGAGGCAAGGTTCGGGGAAATCCGTCGAAGACGAATCCGGAACTTCCATGCAGGCGCAACCAATCTTCAATCAAGCCAACGATGATTTTGTCGGGAACGAGTTCGCCGTGTTGCGTCATTTCCGCCGTTTCCAATCCCATCGGCGTCCCCAGATCTTTTTCGCGCCGCAAAATTGCGCCCGGCGAAGTCACGGGAATCCCAAATTGCCGGGTGATCATTTCCGCCTGAGTTCCTTTACCGGAACCCGGCGCGCCGAGCAAAACGAGGCGTCGCTTCACTTCGAAGCAATAAAGATTGCTACGCCGGCAATCACGATGATGGCGATGCCGACATACAGCCACATCAATGTGCCGCCGGCCGCTGCTTCACCGCGATTGTAAGATCGAGTTCCATCGGACGATCGCCCGCGGATGCGGCCTTTACGCAGGAAGCCGTCGTAATGCCGCTGAATCAAATGTGTTTCCACCTGCCGCATGGTGTCGAGCATCACGCCCACGATAATGAGCAGACTGGTGCCGCCGAAAAATTGCGCCGTGATCTGAGGAACCTGCAACCCTTGACTGAGCAAACTCGGGAGGACCGCGATGAGAGTCAGGAAAATCGCGCCCGCGAACGTCAGTCGCGTCATGGTAAAATCGAGATAATCGGATGTCGGTTTGCCCGGTCGAACGCCGGGAATATATCCGCCGACTTTCTTGAGATCGTCGGCGATCTGCGCGGGCTGAAATTGCGTCGCGACCCAAAAATAACTGAAGAAGAAAATCATCGCCGCGAGCACCGCGTAATGCGGCCAACCGGTGTTAAGCGCGCTCGCGATCTTCGCCGCCGTCGGGCTATTCTTGAAGGCGAGACCCACGATGGTCGTTGGGAACAACAACAGCGCCCACGCAAAAATGATCGGCATCACACCTGCGTAATTCACCTTCAAAGGCATGTATTGCGTCTGCCCGCCGTACATTTTGCGGCCGACCACGCGCTTGGCGTATTGCACCGTGATCTTGCGCACGCCTTGCGTGATCGCGATGACGGCGGCGATCACAAAAAATAAAACGACCACGAGAATTAAAAGAATCGCCGGACTGACCTGACTGCTGCCGGTCTCAGATGACGGCACAAATGTCTTCCACGCCTGCGCTAACGCTGCGGGCAAACGCGCCACGATGCCAACCGTGATGATTAACGAGATGCCGTTCCCGATTCCGCGCTCAGTAATCTGGTCGCCGAGCCACATCAAAAACAGCGTTCCTGTCGTTAGGGAAATAACGGTGACAATCCTGAACATCATCCCGGGATCATCCACCAGCGGAATACCGAGCTTCGCCATCGTCTCCGTGATTCCGGGCAACATCGTGTGATACGACTCCGGATGCTGAAACGAAACGGCGAGCAGATAA
Source organism: Spartobacteria bacterium (assembly GCA_040002925.1). Lineage (GTDB taxonomy): Bacteria > Verrucomicrobiota > Verrucomicrobiia > Chthoniobacterales > UBA10450 > JAJPGZ01. Next base: position 30,295 of record JBDUDM010000007.1, read on the forward strand.
CCTTGGAAAACGCAGAGGATCAATGTCGCGTAGCGCGTGTATTGCATGATCTTCTGCCGGCCGCCGTCTTCGCGCGCAAGCCGTCCGAGCTGCGGAATGACCGCGGTCAGCAACTGCATCATGATCGACGCGCTGATGTAGGGCATAATGCCTAACGAAAAGATTGCGCAATTCTCCAGCGCGCCGCCGCTGAACAGATTGAACAAAGCCGCGACGCTGCCGCCGGATTTTTCCGTGAGCGCGCTGCGGAACCATTCCTGCAGCACGGCCTGGTTAACGCCCGGCGTCGTAATCGCGGCGCCGAGACGCACGATCACGATGACCGCCAGCGTGAACAAAATCCGCCGACGCAACTCCGGTATCTTAACCGTGTTTAGGAACGCCGAGAGCATCCGCTACTTTTTCTTTGCGGCCTTCTTCTTCGGCGATGTCTTTTTCGCCTTTGCCTGAGGCTTGCTTGTCGATCTTGCCTTCGGCTTCGTCTTCGTCGCCTCCGCTTTGGACCCAAGATCGACATCTTCCTTTGTCGGCTCTGGTCGCTGAGCCCGTGATTCACGCACCGTCACCGTCCCGCCGGCCTTCTCAATTTTCTCGCGCGCCGAAGCGCTGAACTTATCCGCTTCAATTTTCAATTCGTGCTTCAGCTCGCCATCACCCAAAATTTTTATTCCCGCGACATGCCCACGCACCAGATTCGCTTCGCGCAACATCTGTTCGTTCACCACCGTGCCCGCTTTAAACTCGCTGAGCTCGGTCAGATTCACGATGCCGTAGGTCTTGTGAAATCTCGCGTTGTTAAAACCGCGTTTCGGCAAACGCCGGATCAGTGGCATCTGACCGCCTTCAAACCCGAGTCGAATGCTTCCGCCGGAACGCGCTTTTTGCCCCTTGTGACCTTTGCCGCTGGTTTTGCCGTGTCCGGAACTCTCGCCGCAGCCAAGTCGTTTCACGCGGTGACGCGAGCCCGGCCGCGGACTCATGTTGTGCAGGCGCATCATTGCTGCTCTGCCTTTCCGTCATTCAGGCGAATGCCGCGCACTTTCAAAATTTCATCGCGCCGGCGCAATCCGCGCAACGCTTCGATCGTCGCCTTGACCACGTTCGCGTGATTGCTCGAGCCTAACGATTTCGCGAGCACATCCTTGATTCCAGCCGCCTCAACCACGGCGCGCACTCCGCCACCAGCGATGACCCCGGTTCCAGGTGAAGCGGGCCGCAACAAAACGCGTCCGCCGCCAAATTCGCCGATCGTCTCGTGCGGAATCGTGTTCTCGTGCAGCGAAACTTTCTCCATCGATTTGCGCGCTGAGTCCGAAGCTTTCCGGATCGCCTCCGCGACTTCGTTGGCTTTGCCAAAGCCAACGCCGACCGATCCATCGTGATCGCCCGCGACGATTAACGCGCTGAAACTAAAACGTCGGCCGCCCTTAACCACTTTCGCGCAACGATTGATGAACACGACTTTCTCGGTCGTATCGCCTCTAACCGCGGACGATCGATCCGTGTTCCGTTCCCCGCGCCTGCCTTGTCCTTGTTGTGCCATGAAATTAAAACTTTAGTCCGCCTTCGCGCGCCGCGTCCGCCAGCGCTTTCACTTTACCGTGATATTGGAATCCGCCGCGATCGAACACGACGTTCTCGACTTTTTTGCTGAGCAATCGCTCCGCGATTCTCTTGCCAATTTGTTCGGCGCTGGCGCGATTGGCCGCGACCTTCGCGTCTTTCGCCAGTCCGGTTTCCTTGGTCGATGCCGCTACCAGCGTGCGGCCCGCATCATCATCGACAACCTGCGCATAAACATGCCGGCCCGAAAAATAGATCGACAATCGCGGCCGCTCCGACGTCCCACGCAATTTCTTGCGGATGCGTTTGCGCACTCGATCGCGCGCCTGTTTTCTGGTCGAGGTCGCCATGGCTACTGAACGGTTTTGCCTTCCTTGCGCCGAACCTGCTCGCCCGCATAACGAACGCCTTTGCCCTTGTAAGGTTCCGGTGGATAAAATCTGCGAATGTCGGCCGCAACCTGGCCGACCATCTTCTTGTCGACCCCGGTCACGGAAACTTTCGTGTTCTCCGTCACGGTAATCTTAATGTCTTTTGGAATCGAAAACAGAATCGGGTGCGAAAAGCCTAACGAGAGATTCAGCTTCTCACCCTGCACCGCGGCTTTGAAGCCGACGCCTTCGATCTCGAGGTTCTTCGTGAAACCTTCGCTCACGCCTTGCACCATGTTGTGCACGAGCGAGCGCGAAAGACCGTGCAACGCTTTCACGCTGCGCGTCTCGGCCGCGCGCGCGATCATGACCTGGTTCTTGTCGATCTTAGCCGAAATATCGCGCGGCAATTTCCAATTAAGTTTCCCCTTCGGTCCTTCCACCGCGACGCCGCCGTCGTTGTCGATGTTTACCTTCACCTTGTCGGGAATCTCAACCGCTTTGTTTCCGATTCGTGACATAAAAATCTTTTACCAAACGTAAGCGAGCAATTCGCCGCCGACGTTTTGTTTCTTCGCTTCGCGTCCGGACATGACTCCGCGCGGCGTCGATAAAATCGCCACGCCCATTCCGCGCAAGACGCGCGGGATTTCCTTCGCGCCAACGTAACGGCGCAATCCTGGCCGGCTCACGCGCTTCAATCCCGTGATCGGCGTCTTGCGATTAACTAACTTGTTCGTGATCTTAATTCGCGGCCGTGCACCGGTCGTATCGACCGAATATTCCGCGATGTAACCCTCATCCTTCAAGATGCGAGAAATCTCCGCCTTCATGCGCGAGTACGGAATGAAGATGTCGATCTTCTGCGCTTGCGCGCCATTGCGCACCCGCGCTAACAAATCGGCAATAGGATCAGTAACAGTGCTCATTTAAATTTCTAGGAAGCCACCTCGGCTGCTACCGGCTTCTTGGCCCGGTCGCTGAACGGCATTCCCATTTCGCTCAGGAGCGATTTGGCTTCTTCGTTCGTCCGCGCGGTGGTGACGATGGTAACATCAAATCCGATGTTGCGCTTGATTTTATCGAGCTCGACTTCAGGAAAAATGGATTGGTCGGAAACGCCCAGAGTGTAGTTGCCGTGCCCGTCGAAACATTTCGGCGAGACTCCGCGAAAATCGCGAATGCGCGGCAACGCCGCTTTGATCAAGCGTTCCAGAAATTCATACATGCGTTCGCCGCGCAAAGTCACTTTCGCGCCGATCGGCTGTTCTTTGCGCAATTTAAAATTCGCGATGCTCTTCTTCGCGCGCGTTTCGGAAGGCTTCTGTCCGGTGATCAAGGTCAACTCGGCCTTCGCATCGTCGAGCGCCTGCTTCACATCAGTTTGCGAACCGATCGAAGTGTTCACGACCACCTTCGAGACCTTCGGGATCTGATGCACGTTTTTGTAGTCGTGCGCTTTTTGCAACGCCGGCACGACCCGTTCCTGATAATCGCGGTAAAATTCGTTTTCCATTTAGGCCGCCTTCTTTTCCGTTTTCTTCGCGGACTTCTTCTTGGGCTTCTTGTCGATCTTCTCGTCAGTCTTGATCAACCGCACATTCGAGATATGAATCGGACCTTCGCGTTCGGCGATTTTCCCGCTCGGATTGTCCTGCGATTTGCGCAGATGCTTTTTAATCAAACGCACGCCTTCGACCAGCACGCGCTGCTTCCTCGGCAACACTTCCAGGATTTTTCCCGACGAACCTTTGAAGTTCCCGGCGATCACCTCAACGTTGTCGCCCTTCTTCACGTGAAATCTTAGCCGGTTCATAAAACCTCCGGGGCCAGCGAAACGATCTTCATGAAATTGCGCTCGCGCAGTTCGCGCGCGACCGGACCGAAGATACGGGTTCCGCGCGGGTTCAAATCTTTGTCGATGATCACGATGGCGTTGTTGTCGAAACGGAGCACCGAGCCGTCTTCGCGTTTGATGGGCTGCCGCGTCCGCACCAAAACGGCCCTAACGACTTCACCTTTTTTCACGGTGCCGGTCGCGCTCGCTTCTTTTACGTTCGCGGTGATGACGTCACCGATGCCGGCGGACATGGCCGCGCCTTTGCCGATGACACCGATCATCGTCGCCATGCGCGCGCCGCTGTTATCGGCTACATCAAGTCTGGATCGTATCTGGACCATAAGATCGACAATTTACTCGCGAAGCATTTCGGAGCTACTTTTGGAGGACCTCCACCAGACGCCAGCGCTTGAGCTTGCTCACCGGTCGCGTCTCCATAATGCGAACCGTATCGCCGGCCTTGGCCTTGTTCTCTTCGTCGTGCGCGTAAAACTTTTTCATCTGCTTCACGATCTTGCCGAACTTCCGGTGAGGCACGCGCGTAACCGTACGCACCACGATCGTCTTGTGCATCGAATTCGAAACGACCTGGCCCGTGCGGGTCTTGCGTGAGCCGCGATCCGACTCCGGCGCGGAAGCAGCCGGAGCTGTCGCGTCAGTAGGGAGGGGCGGCATCGCTGTTGATGGTTGTTCGGCCATAAAATTATTTCTTCGCGGGTTCCTTCTCGCGGGTGGAAAGCACGGTCTCGATCCGCGCCACGTCACGGCGCAACAAACGCAGGCGGCTCGGTTGTTCGAGTTGACCGCTCTGCTGTTGCAAACGCAGGTGCAAACTCTCCTGCCGGAAATCGCGCTTCTTCGTCAGAAGCTCGTCCGTACTCATCTCGATGATTTCTTTGATCTTCATTATCGTTAGGCCGCCACGTGATGGCGGGTTAAAAATTTCGTGCGCACCGGCAATTTGTCCGCGGCTAATCGCAACGACTCGCGCGCGACCGATTCCGGAACGCCATCGAGCTCGAACAAAATGTTACCCGGCTTCACCGTCGCCACCCAATATTCCGGCTGACCTTTACCTTTACCCATTCGCGTTTCCGGCGGACGGCCCGTCACAGATTTGTCCGGGAAAATCCGGATCCACAATTTGCCTTTGCGTTTCATGTTGCGCGTCAACGCCACGCGCGCCGCTTCGATCTGCGTGTTCGTGATCCAGGCGCGCTCGAGCGTCTGCAGCCCGAATTCACCAAAGTCGATCCGCAGATTGCGCGACGCCGTCCCCTTGCGGCTTCCCCGCTGGGTCTTGCGATACTTCACGCGTTTGGGCATTAACGGCATAAATTTTTTCCTTAAACTGCGGTCGGCTCAGGCATGGGCGGCGGGGGCGCGGGCACAATCGCCGCTTCCGGTGCGACCTCTTCCTTCTTACAGATCCAGCATTTCACGCCGATCTTTCCGTAAACTGTGTTCGCTTCCGCAAATCCGTAATCAATCGGCGTGCGCAATGTGTGCAGAGGCACTTTGCCTTCGCGATACCATTCCGAGCGCGAAATTTCCGCGCCGTTCAAACGGCCCGAGCTGCGCAAACGAATTCCTTGCGCGCCGAAATCCATCGCCGTCGCCACCGCTTTTTTCATCGCGCGGCGATAAGCAATACGTCGCTCGATTTGCAACGCCACGTTTTCCGCGACCAACTGCGCGTCGAGCTCCGGCGTTTTAATTTCCTGGATGTCGATCTTGATCTGTTTGCCGGCCGCCATTTTCGAAATCTCTTCCGTCATCTTCTCGATCTCGGCGCCTTTGCGTCCGATCACGATGCCGGGCCGCGCCGTAAAGATCGTCACGCGAATCGAATTCCACGCGCGCTCGATCACGATTTTCGAGACCGCCGCGAATTGCAGTTTCTTCTTCACGTAACCGCGAATCTCCAGATCGCTATGCAGAAATCCGGGCAACTCTTGCGGCGACGCGTACCAACGCGAACGCCAATCGCGATTCACAATCAGTCGAAAACCGACTGGGTTAACTTTTTGTCCCATACAAATTTATTTCTTCGCCTTCGCGGTCTTCTTTTTCGGCCTGGCCGTTTTCTTCGCCGATGGAGATGTCGATCTTTCCGTCCCTTCGCCGGCCTTGGCCGCTTTCTCGTCCGCCTTGCGCTGCGCTTTTCGCGTCGCGCGCGTCTCGATCGCAATCTCGTCGCTCAAAATTATTCGAATGTGGCTGGTGCGTTTCAGAATTCGCGAACCACTTCCACGCGCTCGCGGCATCATTCGTTTCATCGTCGGCCCCTCGCCCACGACCGCTTCCTTCACCACCAAAGAATCGGCCTTCAGGTTTGCGTTGTTCTCCGCGTTCGCGATCGCGCTCTTCAGCGTCTTGTTAATCAGGAACGCCGCTTTCTTGGGCGTGAACGCGAGAAGATCGAGCGCTGCCGAAACCGGCAGGCCCTGAATCTCACGCGTGACTTCGCGCACCTTGAATGCCGAAATCTTCGCGTACCGATATATCGATCTAACTTCCATTTATTTTAAAGTCACATTGGGCTTCGCATCGACTTCGAGGCGATCGCCCACTTTTATTTTGTCCTTCTGAGAATCCATTTCTTGAATCACGGCCCCGCAAATTTTCTGACGCACATCGACCACTCGCAGCGTCGCGACCTTTTTATCGCCGCGCATCACCCGCATCGGCATCCCGATCTTCACGCCCTGTTTCTCGCCGATGTTTCCGACCACAACGACCATTCGTCTTTCACGCTGATCACGCTGCCGTCTAACAAACTCGGCTGCGCTGCTTGCGGCGTAGTAGATGTCGATCTTGCGATCAACTCGTTCGTGCTCCGCAATTGCGCTTCGACATTCATCCGCGCTTGCGCATCGCCGCCCTCCGAGCTTTTCACATATCGCAGCATCGCTTCGTTTAACCGCAGCATTTGATCGCGATATTCATCGCGCTCTTTTTGCGCGAGCTGAAGATCGCTCAATGCGGCTAACAAACGCTGCTCGATCTTCGAGCGATCTTTATTCGCCGAATCGAGCCCGAGCGCTTCCATCCGCAGTTGCAGATCGGAAAACTTACGTCGGAACAATTCCGCTTCGGCGTTCGATTCCGCCAGGCTCGTCGTCAAAGTTTTGAGCGACTCCTGCTGGATCGACAATTGCCGGCGCAACTCTTCCGTCTGCGCTCGCATCGCCGCCGCGGTGACCTGCGTCTCCGCACTTTCAATTTTGGATTCTGACAAAGAACTATTTCCCTCTGCCGCCAGCCCTCGAGCCAGCGTTATGCAGCCCAACACTGCCAAACAAATTCTCAACTATTTCGTCACCTTCGCCGTGTGC
>JBDUDM010000148.1:0-3635 GCA_040002925.1 Spartobacteria bacterium
GACGCAGGAATTGATGGCCGGGAAACACGATTTCCTGCGCCGCGGAATCGTGTAGGGACGGCAGCGCGGACTAGCTGGCACCCGGCCTGCTGAAAAGTCCGCGTGCTCGCCCTCATTTGCCTCGGAATCGGATTGCTCTGCGCCCTCTTCGCGCGCGCGCTCCTGACGGTCGCGGCGTTCGGCGTCAGCTTTTGGTGGGGCCTCGGCATTTTCCTGCCGCTCGGCCCGGTGGTCTTTCGTATGACCTATCCCGATCAATCGCACGGCTCGCGCATGTTCGGCTTCGCGACACTGCCTTGTTTCTTTCTGTTTATCGCGCTTGGCGGATTTAAAAGCGCGCCGGATTACCATTTTGATCTTTTCCGAATGCAGCAGGCGGCAGCCGCCAAGCCGGCGCGTTACGCGATCGAAAAACGGCCGGCGCCACAACCCAAAGTCGCTCCTTCCGCCGATCCGCAAGTGAGCCTGGACGAACGCAGACTCGTTAACGCGAAAGAGTTCGACCATTTGCGCGCTCGGAATGAAGAGCTGCGTATGCGGAAGCGCGATTTGCTTCGCTCCGATGTGGAAGGCAATCGCAACTACGTTGTCGATCTTGCGCTCTATAATCAGGCATTGGCGAAAGCGACGGACGAAAAAACCGCACTCGCGAAGTAGCTACACTGGTTGACCGGGTTGCGGGCGCAGACTACGATCAGCGGATGAGTATGCCGCCCGTGCTCACGGAGCCGGCTTCTTCTCGAAGCCGCATCTCAACGAGCGAAAAACATAAAGGCGTAAAGCCGTCGGAAGTTCTACAGACCATCGAGGAGCATGTGCTGCTCGACGGTTTTCGCGTGGTCATCGACCTCGAAAAAAGCCGCGGCTCCTATTTATATGATGCGGCCAACGGCCATCGCTTGATCGATCTCTACGGATTTTTCGGTTCGCTCACGGTCGGGTTCAATCATCCGCACTTCGACGATGTCGATGTTCAACAGGATTTATTGCGTGCAGCGAAAGTAAAAGTGGCGAACTCGGACGTTTATTCCGAAGCCTACGCGGAGTTCATCGAAACATTTTCGCGCGTGGTAGGTTTTCCGCCGCTCGATCGCTATTTGTTCATCGAAGGCGGCGCGCTCGCGGTCGAGAACACGCTGAAGGCGGCGATGGATTGGAAGGTGCGCAAGAACATAGCCGCGGGTCATGGCGAACGCGGGACGCAGATTTTGCATTTCCGTCACGCCTTCCATGGACGCACCGGCTACACCATGAGCCTAACGAACACTGATCCGCGCAAAACGGATTTGTTCGCGAAGTTCGATTGGCCGCGGGTTTCGACTCCCTACATTAATTTTTCGCTACCGGAATCGGAACGCGAAGCGGACGTAATTGCGCGCGAGAAAAAATCGGAGCAGGAAATCCTCGTTAAGATCGACAAGGGCAAGATCGACATCTGCGCCATCATTATCGAGCCAATCCAAGGCGAAGGCGGCGACAATCATTTCCGCGGGGATTGGTTCAAGAAACTGCGACAGATCTGCGACGAGAACGAAATGCTTCTGATTTTCGACGAAGTGCAATGCGGCATGGGCGCGACCGGACGCAATTGGTGCTGCGAACATTTCGGAGTGAAACCCGACCTGCTTGCGTTCGGAAAAAAAGCGCAGGTTTGCGGCGTCATGGCCGGGCCGCGTCTCGATGAAGTGAAAGACAACGCGTTTCGTTTGCCCAGCCGATTGAATTCAACGTGGGGCGGCAACTTCACCGACTTCGTAAGATCGACACATTATTTGCACATCATCGAGAAAGAAAATCTGGTCGAGAACGCCGGGAAGGTCGGCGCGTACTTCCTCGATCAACTGCGCCAGTTGCAAAACGAATTCGACTTCATCAGAGGTGTGCGCGGTCGCGGTATGTTCCTGGCGTTTGATCTGCCCGACGCGAAAACGCGGGAAGACATGTGGAAGGGTTTGTTCGATTCCGGACTGCTCACGCTGCGCTCGGGTGAGAATTCGATTCGCTTCCGGCCGGCGCTCGACATGAAAGCGGAGGTCGTTGATGAGGCGATTGAGTTGATGCGGAAATATTGCCGCAAGTAATCATGCAATCGGTTTTGCAAAAGCTCGGGCTGGCCGAGGAAAATCCGGGAGTTTTCAACGGCGAATGGGTCGGCGGCGGCGCTAAGATCGACAAGTACTCACCGATCGACGGCCGGAAACTTGCCAGCGTGCGCACGGCGACGGACGCGGAATACGAAAACGTCGTCACGCGCGCGCAGGAAGCATTTTCCAAATGGCGAACAACCCCGGGTCCGGTCCGCGGCGAAACTGTTCGCCGGCTCGGCAACGCGCTGCGCGAATTCAAACGCGAGCTCGGCCAGCTCGTGACGATGGAGTCGGGGAAGATCGTGGCCGAAGGCGAAGGCGAAGTGCAGGAGATGATCGACATTTGCGATCTCGCCGTCGGCCAATCGCGGATGCTTTATGGCCTAACGATCCAGTCGGAGCGGCCGAATCATCGTTTGATGGAGCAGTGGCATCCGCTCGGTGTCATCGCGGTGATCAGCGCGTTCAATTTTCCGGTCGCGGTCTGGTCGTGGAACGCGGCGCTGGCCGCGGTCTGTGGCGACGCAACCATTTGGAAGCCGTCCGAGAAAACGCCGCTGACGGCGATTGCCGTTATTAAAATCGCGGAGCGCGTTTGTCGTGACACCAATGTCGATCCAGCGATCTTCTCGTTGATTATCGGCGATGGTCCGAGCATTGGACAAAAGTTGGCGAGCGATCAACGGATTCCGCTTGTCTCCGCGACCGGCTCGACCCGAATGGGATTCGACGTTGCGAAAACGGTGCATGGCCGCCTCGGCAAAACGATCATGGAACTCGGCGGCAACAACGCGCTCATCGTCGCGCCGAGCGCGGACATCGACATGGCGACGCAATCGATTTTCTTCGGCGCGGTGGGGACAGCGGGACAACGTTGCACGTCGACGCGGCGCGTGATCATGCACGAATCAGTCGCGGCAAAAGTGCGCGAGAAACTTTTGGCGGCTTATAAAACGGTGCCGATCGGAAATCCGCTCGATAAGAAAACTTTGATGGGACCTTTGATCGACAAGAACGCTGTCGATCTTGTGCAGGATTCGATCAAGCGATTGAGAGACGAAGGCGGCGAAGTTCTGCACGGCGGCGATCGTTTGGAGGGAAAAGATTTCCCGGGCGGTTGCTACATGAAACCTTGTCTCGCGACGGCGAAGGCCGATTTCGAGATCGTGCAGCACGAAACTTTCGGGCCGCTGCTTTATTTGATGACGTATCGCGATTTCGAAGAAGCGATCGCGATCCAGAATAATGTGACGCAAGGACTGACCTCGGCGATTTTCACGAGCGACATGCGGGAAGCAGAGAAATTCGTCAGCGCGGCCGGAAGCGATTGCGGAATCGCGAATGTGAATACGGGAACAAGCGGCGCGGAGATCGGCGGTGCGTTTGGCGGCGAGAAAAATACCGGCGGCGGGCGTGAAAGCGGGAGCGATTCGTGGAAGAGTTACATGCGCCGGCAGACGAACACGATCAATTTTTCGACTGAGCTGCCGCTCGCGCAGGGAATTCAATTCGGGGCGGACGAAGGCAGCGCGACAGCTTAACCAGGCA
>JBDUDM010000061.1:0-12244 GCA_040002925.1 Spartobacteria bacterium
GAACCGAGCACGCGGTCCTGCATCTTCTTTACGCGCGTTTCTGGCACAAGGTGCTGTTCGATCTCGGGCATTTGTCGAAGCCGGAACCGTTTCAGCGGCTGGTGAATCAGGGAATTATTCTCGGCGAGGACGGCCAGAAAATGTCGAAGTCGCGGGGCAACGTGGTGAATCCGGACGACGTGATCGAGCAATACGGTGCCGATGCGTTTCGCCTTTACGAAATGTTCATGGGTCCGCTCGAGCAGATGAAACCGTGGAGCATGCGCGGAGTGGAAGGTGTGTCGCGTTTTCTGGCGCGGGTCTGGCGTTTGGTCATGAACGAAAACCAGGCGGGCGAATGGGAATTGTCGCCCGCGGTGAAAGATGTCGATCTTGCGAAGGCGCAGCAGAAGGTCATGCACGCGACGATCAAGAAAGTGACCGAGGACATTGAGTCGCTCTCGTTCAACACCGCCATCTCGCAGATGATGATTTTCGTAAATGCCTTCACCACGGTGGACGTGGTGCCGCGGGCGGCGATGCGAACGCTGTTGGTTCTGCTCAATCCGTTTGCGCCGCATCTCAGTTCGGAGTTGTGGGAAATCCTCGGCGACGCCGGCGATATCACGGCGCAGGCCTGGCCGAGTTACGACGAGAAATTTCTGGTCGAGGACGAGGTCGAAATGGCCGTGCAGGTGAATGGCAAAGTGCGCGACCGAATGACGATGTCGATCTTAGCGAGCGACGACGAAGTTCAGGCGGCGGCGTTGGCGAATCCGAAAATCAAAGAGCTCATCGCCGGCAAAACGGTCCGCAAAGTCGTGGTCGTGCCGAAAAAGCTTGTCAACATTGTCGTCGGTTAACTAACAGCTTGCGGCATGTGGAAAGAGTTCAAGGAATTCGCGGTTAAAGGGAATGCGTTCGATCTCGCGGTCGGCGTGATTATCGGCGCGTCCTTCGGATCCATTGTCGCGTCACTCGTGAAAGACATCATCATGCCGCCGATCGCGGTGTTTACCGGCGGCCTCGATTTTTCGAACAAGTTCATGGTGTTAAAAACCGGGACGGACGGCGCGGCCGCATTCAATTCACCGGCCGACGCACTCAAGGCCGGCGCGGTAACCTGGAATTACGGCAACTTCATTACGCTGATCATTAATTTTCTCATCGTCGCTCTCGCCATCTTTTTAGTGGTGCGCGCATTCAACCGAATGAAACGGCCAAAGCCAAACGCGCCGGCGGTGGCGAAGGATTGCCCGGCCTGCACGATGTCGATCCCGATCAAAGCGACGCGCTGTCCGCATTGCACGCAGCAGTTGTAGGGCGTTTCTGCGAAACGCCGCGGCGTCTGACACAGACACCCTACAATTCGATCCGAAGAAATTCGTTGCGGCGAACAAAGCGAGAGGTGGCATTGCTCATCGCGCTTTTTCGAAATCGCGCCGCAAATTATCTCTTGAGAGTCATCGCGACGATGGTATTGCCGCGGGTTGAAATATCTAAAGCTTTTAATTGTTTTCGCATCGGGATGTTTTTTGATCAGCTGCGCCGAGCAACGGCCAGTGGGTTTGAGAGTCCAGTCGGCCAGGGTTCACCGCATGGAGAATGTGCGGACGACGGCCTACTCTCGTGACGAGAAAGGCGGCGGACGGAATGCCGTCGGCGAATATCTGTCCGGGCGTCATGTCATGAGTGCGGCTTCGGATTGGTCGCGCTTTCCGTTAGGCACACGTTTCCAAATCGTCGGGACGAAAGACGAATACGTTATTGATGATTACGGCACGGCGCTGATCGGCACGAGCACGATCGATCTTTTCAAGTCGAGCCGGCTCGAGATGAAAAAGTGGGGCGTGCGTCGCGTCGACATCGACATTCTGCAGTGGGGCTCAAAGGAGCAGAGTCTCAAGGTGCTCGCTCCGCGCAAAGCGCATTCGACGGTTCGACGAATGATCGCCGCGCTGGAGAAAGGCGGCCCGCGGGTCGATTGATTAAGCACGCTGCGCGGCGAGGTTGCTTGAGATGAAAATTTTCGTCGTCGGCGGCGCCGGTTACATCGGGAGTATTTGCACCGAGGTGCTGCTCGATGAAGGACACAGCGTCACCATCTTCGATAATCTGACCGAAGGTCATCGCCGCGCTATCGATTCGCGCGCGGAATTCGTGGAAGGCGATTTGCAAGATCGACAATCGATCGTCTCCGCTTTTTCGCGCGCGCGGCCGGAAGCGGTCATGCATTTCGCCGCCAGTGCGTTGGTCGGTGAGTCGATGAAGAACCCGTCCAAGTATTTTCGGAATAACGTCGGCAACGGCCTGAATCTTCTCGACGCGATGATCGCGGCCAATGTGAAGCGTCTCGTGTTTTCTTCCACCTGCGCGATTTTCGGTCCGCCCGAGCGCGTGCCGATCGACGAGTCGCTCCCGTTCCGCCCGATCAATCCTTACGGCGAATCGAAGCTGGCGTTCGAAAAAATGTTGCGCTGGTACGATGAAATTCACGGGCTCAAGTTCGTCGCGCTGCGTTATTTCAATGCGGCCGGCGCTTCGGAGAATTTCGGCGAAGATCACCGCACCGAAACGCATTTGATTCCGAACATTCTAAAAGTGGCGCTCGGGCAAAAGCCGCAGGTGGAAGTTTACGGAACCGATTACGAAACGCCGGACGGCACCTGCATCCGCGATTACATCCACATTGTCGATCTTGCCCGCGCGCATATTCTCGCGCTCGATTCGGCGAAGAGTGAATTCTACAACCTCGGCACGGGCGGCGGTTCAAGTGTTCGCGAAGTGATCGAGGCCGCCCGAAACATTACTGGCCGCAAGATCGACATCGTCGAAAAACCGCGTCGTCCCGGTGATCCGCCGCGATTGATCGCCGCGTCCGAAAAAATCAAACGCGAGCTCGGCTGGAAGCCGCAGTTTCAAACGCTCGATGTCATCCTGGCCAGCGCTTGGAAGTGGCATCAGAAATTTCCGCGCGGCTACCAGGATTAGAGTGGCGCGAGCGTCCCGCTTGCGAATCTGTGGGATCGCAAGCGAGACGCTCGCGCCATCAGAACATAAAAAAGCGCCCGCGGTTTTCACCGCGAGCGCTCTTGAATTTTTGCTAACTACCCAGCCTTACGGCTTGGTTGTCGTTGTCGTCGTTGTCTCTTTCTTTTCGTAGTAAGAGACCGGCTTGGCCAACGTCACTTTGCTGACGACCATGCGATCGCCTTCTTTGACGTAGGTATAGGTCACCGGCATGTCCGGCTTGAGCGCCGACCATTCAACGGTCTTGCCTTCTGGATCCATCAACACCGTTTTTTTGGTGTAGTAATACTTCACCGGAGCCGTGCTCGTCTCCGTTTTGAACGAGATGTAATCCGATCCCGGCGTGTAGGTCGTGATCGTGCCCGAGCCGTTCATGGTGCTCGTGCTGGTGGTGCTCTCACTCTCTCCGGCCGCTCCGGCGCTGGTCGTGGTGGTGGTTGACTCAGTCTGCGCGAATGCGGTGCTCAATGCGACCGCGCCAGCCGCGCTCGCGGCCAACAATTTCATTAATCTGGTGTGTTTCATTATTTGTCCTTTGCTTTGGTTAAACGGATGCTCTCCGCTGTGACTATATACGACTTGTTCCAGCCGCGGTTTATTCAACCTCAATTGTCATTCGTAAGATCGACATCTTGTGGCCGCATCGCAGTATGAGTCTTATGCAAGCTTTGCCCGGATTTCGTGACTTTTTGCCGAGCGATTGCGCGGCGCGGAATTACGTCTTCGCGCGATGGCGCGAGGTCGCCCGGCGCTACGGTTTCGTGGAGTGGGACGGTCCGATTCTCGAGCCCACTGAGCTCTACCAAAAGAAAAGCGGCAACGAAATCGTCGGCCAGCTTTTTAATTTCACCGACAAAGGCGAACGCGAAGTGGCCATGCGTCCCGAACTCACGCCGACGCTGGCGCGCGTCGTCGCCAAACATGAGCGCGAATTCAAAAAACCGCTCAAGTGGTTCTCGATCGGCCAATTTTTCCGCTACGAAAAGCAGCAGCGCGGCCGATTGCGCGAACATTACCAGCTCAACTGCGACATCATCGGCGAAGCCGACGCGAATGCCGATGTCGATCTTGTCGCGCTTTGCATCGACGTCTTGCGCGGGTTTGGATTTACCGAAAAAGATTTTGTCGTGCGCGTGAGCGATCGCGAGTTCTGGACCGATTTTTTGAAATCAAAAGATGTTCCGACTGAGCGCTGGGAAGAATTACTCCACGTGATCGACAAATCGGAGCGCGAGCCGCGCGAGAAAACGGCGGAGAAGCTCGGCACTCTCGCTGATTCAGTATTCGAGATTTTTAGTGAAGGCGGGAAAAGCGAAAAGCTGGATCAGCTGGTAGCGGGGCTGCGTGCGCGTGGCCTCGCGGATTTTGTCGATGTCGATGTCCGGATCGTGCGCGGCCTCGCTTACTACACCGGAATTGTTTTCGAAGTCTTCGATCGCGCGGGCAAACTGCGCGCCATCGCCGGTGGCGGTCGCTACGATAATCTCATCGGGCAATTGAGCGATAGCGCCGTCTCTTTGCCGGCGCTCGGATTTGCCATGGGCGATGTCGTGCTCGGAGAATTGATTCGCGATCACACTCAAGCGCGCGAAAAGATGGAAGCGGCGCTGCAAAGCGAGCGCAAGATCGACATCTACATTGTCATCGCGAAAGAGGAACGCCGCGCCGATGCGCTCGCGCACATCCAGCAGCTTCGCGAAAAAGGTTACCGCGTCGATTACCCATTCGCGCCGGCAAAGGTCGGCAAACAGTTTCAGACCGCGGAAGATCTGGGCGCGGCCGTCGCGGTTCTTTACGGCGACGAATGGCCACAGGTAAAAGTGAAAACGCTGGCCACGCGCGAAGAGAAATTGATCGAACACGGTTCGCTGCTAGACAACATCGGCAAGTCTCTCGCTTAAGATGTATCGCACGCACGACTGCAATTCTCTTCGCAAGATCGACATCGGCCGGCAAGTCACGCTGGCCGGTTGGGTGCACGTGTCACGCGATCACGGCGGCGTCATCTTCATCGATCTGCGCGATCGCGAAGGCTTAACCCAGGTCGTTTTTCGTCCCGAAGAAAACGCCGATCTCGCGAAGCAATCGCATCATTTACGAAGTGAAGATATGATTCAGGTTTTGGGAAAGGTCGCGCCGCGTGTTCCCGGAACGGAGAATCCGAAACTGGCAACGGGTGATATCGAAGTCGTCCCGACGGAATTGCGCATTTTGAATCGCGCGGACGATTTGCCGTTCCCGATCGATGCCGACATTCACAACGAAGATCTTCGTCTGACCTATCGCTACTTCGATCTCCGGCGGCCGCGGCTTGCCCGCAACTTGCGTTTGCGGCACCAAGTCACGAAAGCGACGCGCGACTATCTCGACAGTGAGGGATTCATCGAAGTCGAGACGCCTATTCTGTCGAAAAGCACACCGGAAGGCGCGCGCGACTTTCTCGTCCCGAGTCGGCTGACTCCCGGAAAATTTTACGCGCTGCCGCAGGCGCCGCAGCAATACAAGCAGCTGCTCATGGTCGGCGGCGTGGAAAAATATTTCCAGATCGCGAAATGTTTTCGAGATGAAGACCTGCGCGCCGATCGGCAGCCGGAGTTTACCCAGATCGACATCGAAGCGTCGTTCGTGACGCCGGACGACATCTACTCCCTGACCGAGGGAATGCTCGCCTCCATTTTCAAAGCTGCGCGCAAGATCGACATCAAACTTCCGTTTGAGCGGCTGACCTATCGCGAAGCAGTCGGCCGATACGGCAGCGACAAACCGGACCGGCGTTTCGGAATGCAACTTGTCGATCTTAGCGAAGATTTTCGCGCGAGCAGCTTCAAGGTTTTCCGCGGCGCGATTGATTCCGGCGGCGTGGTCAAAGCGATCAATGCGAAAAAATTTGCGCTGCTCACGATCGGGCAATCGGATGAACTGACTGAGATCGCGAAAAATTTTGGCGCGAAAGGCCTCGCCTTTATCAAGGTCGAAGGCGGCGAATGGAAATCGCCAATCGTGAAATTCTTTTCCGACGCGGAGAAAGCCGCGCTGCAATCAAAACTGAACGTTGAAGAAGGCGATCTGATTCTGTTCGCGGCCGACAAGTGGGATATCGCCTGCGAAGTGCTCGGCCGTTTGCGACTGCGCATTGCCGAGATGCAAAAGTTGATTGTCGATCTTACGGAGTTGGATTTTCTTTGGGTGACAGATTTCCCGCTGCTGCAATTCAGCGCCGAGGGGAACAAATGGAACGCAGTCCATCACCCGTTCACGCGACCGAAAGCGGAGGATATGCCTCTGCTCGAGGCGAAGAAGTTCGGCGAGATTCGCGCGGAAGCCTACGACGTCGTTTTGAACGGCGTGGAGATCGGCGGCGGCAGCATGCGAATCTTCGAGCCGGATTTGCAGGAGAAGATGTTCGAAGCGCTCGGCATCAGCGCGGAAGATCGACAATCAATGTTCGGACATTTGCTCCGCGCATTTAAACTGGGCGCGCCGCCGCATGGCGGGATCGCGCTCGGTCTCGATCGTCTTGTCATGCTGGTCTGCGGCGAAGAATCGATCCGCGAGGTAATGGCCTTCCCGAAAAATAATCGCGGGATGGATTTGATGTCGCAGTCACCGGCCGATGTCGATCCGCGCCAATTGCGCGACTTGGGAATCAAGCTCGCGGAGAAAAAATTGTAGTGGCGGCTGCCATTAGCCGGAGAGAAGAGGAATGAAACCGTCCACAGATTTCGCAGATTAACGCAGATTCGAATCAGGAAGGCAGGAACAATGGATCCGGAAGATGTAGCAGCATATCGCGCGATGACGCCGGCACAGCGACTCGAGCGCGGGCTGCATTTCATGGAACAAACGCGGCAATTCAAGATAGCGGCAGTTCGCGTTCATCATCCTGGATGGAGTGAGGAAAAAGTGGTGAACGAGGTTCGCCGCTGGGTTTGCGACGGAATGAAACCAGAAGAGCTTTATGAGCTGTAGCGGCGGAGGATTAACCGGATTTACGCGCGACGTGCGCTTCGGCTGCAGCGATCTGACTCGCTGGTGTGCGAAAGAGGACGGCGATGGTGAGGGTGACGACGCAGCCAACAAAGACAAACCACGGCCATGAAATATGCGGCCACCATTCCGGCATGAACCAGCCGAAGTTCCATTCGGAGGAGACGAGTTTGCCGCGCATGAGCGCGAGAAGATCGAAGGCCGGCATCGTGACTCTACACAATACGAGCACGGACATAATTCCGACTGTCATGCCGATCACATTCGTGCCATCGGCTCCGCGCGATCGCGTTAACATTCCGAGGAGAAAGATTCCGACCAAAGCTCCATAAGTGTAGCCGAGGATTCCGATTGCAATCGGAATGATTGTTAACTTCGCGTCGTGCAGCACTGCGTTGGCCGCCATGGTCGCGACGAGGATCATAAGAACACCGAAGACTGCGGTGGCGATGCGCGCAGCGCGAATGGCCTGACGATCCGTTGCGCTCGGCCGAATGTATGGGAGATAAAAATCTTTCGTGAAACTGGTGGCGAGGGCGTTGAGCGCGGCGGAGGTAGAACCCATCATGGTGGCGAACACGCCAGCGATGATGAGTCCGCGAAATACCACCGGCATTTCGTGAACAATGTAGTGGCCGAAGATCTCGTTATCGGCTGCTGGCAGCGTTGTTCCTGGAACGACCGCATAGTAAACCGAAAGAAGGATGCCGACGGTGAGAAACGCTCCGGCGATCGGCAAATCCATCAATCCGCTTAGAATCAGCGAGAGCTGCGATTTACGGTGGTCGGGTGCGGTCAACATTCGCTGCACCATGTCCTGATCGGTTCCGTGCGTCGCCATGGTCAATAAAGTCGAGCCGATGAACGCGGCGAAAATTGTGTACGGTTCTTCCAGCATCGCTTTCAATGCGGGACCAAATGGCAGCTGCGAATTCCAGCCGGTCTGAAAAAGCTTAACGTTGCCAATTCCGCCGAGATTTGTTTTTACCGTCTCGAACCCTCCGGGAATGTGCCGGAGCAACAAAAAAATCGCGAAAATTACAGAGCTGAACATGAGCACGGCCTGGATTACGTCCGTCCAGACGACGGCTTTGATTCCGCCAACGGCGGTGTAGACGGTGGTGATAACGGTAACGAAAATAATTCCCCAGACGTAAGTATTTAGAGTCACCGGCAACGACGGGAAGAGATAGCGCCAGATCACCACCATGATTGCGCCCCCGAGATAAAGCCGGACGCCGATGCCGAGAACGCGTGTGAATAAAAAGATGCCGCTCGCCATGTTCTTGGTCTTCGTGCCGAAGCGCACGGTCAGGAATTCGTAGATGCTTTGAACGCGGTAATCGTAGTACGGCTTAATAAAAGTGAACGCGATCACGATCCGGGCGAGCACCGTGCCGATGGCTAACTGCCCGTAAAAATAGCCGCGCGTTTTGAAACCTTCGGCGGGCGTTCCCAGAAAAGTGGCGGCGCTTGTTTCCGCGGCGATGATCGACGCCAACACGGCCCACCACGGAATCGATCGAGAGCCGAGCGAGAAATCTTCGAGATTTTTATTCCGCCGGCCAGCCCAAAGTCCGAGCGCAACGATGCCGATGAAGTAGGCGAGCAGAACGACGGTATCAATCGCCAGGCGAACGTCCATGTCGATCTTACTTAGCCACAGATGAACACAGATTCACACAGATAATGAAGATGCAGATCCGAATCTGATCATCTGTGTTAATCTGTGGCGTTAACTCTTCAATGAAGTTCGTTGAAATCGCCGCGCTGGATTTCGATCTCGAGAAGACGCTCAATTCCGGCCAGGTCTTTCATTGGAACAAGATCGACAAGGGGTTTTGCGGGACGATCGGTAGTTTGCCGGTTTACCTCGAACAATACGGAAATATCTTAAAAGTTCGAATTGCGGCTGGTGACTGCTTTAAGCAGTCAATCGCCGAGGGGGACGGGGGTGAAGAGGACGATACGATCGGAGCGGTCGCGCGTTATTTCGCGCTCGATCATCCACTCGCGCAAATCCGTGCTTCGTTTCCGCACGATGAAGTGATGAATGCGGCGAGTGAATTCTGCTCGGGGCTGCGCATTATTCGCCAGCCGAAGTGGGAATGCCTGGCGACGTTTATTTGTTCGTCGATGAAGCAGGTCGCACACATCCGGCAGATTTCGCACGCTTTGCGCGAACGCTTCGGTGAAGCGGACAAGATCGACAATCACGTTTTGTATACGTTTCCGTCCGCGGAGCGCAGCGCGAGAAGTTCGGAGAAAGAATTGCGCGAATGCGCGCTGGGGTATCGTGCGAAGAATCTTTTGGCGACGGCGCGATTGGTCGCGAATGGAGATGTCGATCTTGCGCAGATGTCCGCGCTTTCCGATGTCGATCTTCGCACACAGCTCTGCGCCTTGCCCGGAGTCGGCGCAAAGGTTGCTAATTGCGTGATGCTCTTCGCTTACGAACGGCTGCGCGCTTTCCCGATCGATGTCTGGATCGAGCGCGCATTGAGGGAAAAATATTTTGCGCAGAAGCGGAAGGTAACCGCGCAACGGCTGCGCGATTTCGCGGCGACGTATTTCGGCGAGAACGGCGGATACGCGCAGCAGTATTTGTTTCATCACGCCAGAACGGCCAAGGCGAATGGAGGGCGCCGCGCCGTCGGCGCCAGGAGTGAGGCACGACAGCGCGTGCCTCTCCATGACAAAAGATCACGCGTGACCTAAATTCGACTTCGAAATCAATGACGACGTCGGAATTTATTATTGGCCACTCGGCTGATGACGCGACTGACCGGAAATTGGAGGCGCACAAGATCGTCTGGGCGTTACTGGCTGCGCTCATCATTCATCTTGGCGTCGGCTGTTTCATCGCGGTCTTCAGCGATATTTTTTCGTCGCCGGTAAAAGTGGAAGAGGACAAGCCGGTGGAGTTGTCGTTTGTCGATCTTTCCACGCCGCCGCCGGCTGCTCCGGTGCCGAAGAATTCGATGTTCATGGAGACAGATGAATCAAAGGCGTCAGTGGAGCCGCCGAAAGAAAAGACATTTGAATCAAACGCGAACTCGATCGCCGCGAGCCAACAACCGGCGCAAGGCAGCGCGCCGTTGCCTTCGCAAGAAGGGAAGGATCGACCAACGGTCGATCTGGAGACGCATAACTATTCGTTAGCGCAGGAGGGCGCGCCGCCGCAGCCGAGTGTCGCTTCGCAGGAAACGCCGAAGCCAACACCGACGCCGCAACCGACTCCGATCCCCACGCCGGCAACGGAGTCGCAGCAGTTCGCCATGTTAACGAACACGCCAACACCGACGGTGCAGCCGAGCATCGCGCAACGACCGGCCCAGATGCGGACGAAGTATCAACCGATGAAACAGCAGACGCGCATCTCCGGCGCGATCAGCAATCGCGGCATCTCGTCGGTCAACGCGCTCGGCACGCCGCTGGGCCGCTACGAAAAAATCATGAAAGACGCGATCGGTTCGCGTTGGTATTCTTATATGGAGCAGCGACGCGAGATGGCGAACATCGGCACGCTCCAGGTCCACTTTTTCATTGACCGGAGTGGACGCGTGAAGAATCTCAAGGTCACCGAAAACACATCGAACGAAACTTTTGCCAATATCTGTTTGCAGGCCGTCCTTGAAGCGCAGCTGCCGCCGATTCCACCCGACCTCGCCGATACTTTGCCGTCGGAAGGATTGGAAATCGAAGGAATGAACTTCATCATCTATCCAAATTAAAAAATGCCGACGATGTCGATCTTAGCCGAGACGCCGGGCGCGCTGCAAAGCGTCACCGGATTTTTTATGCAGGGCGGTCTGTTCATGTGGCCGCTCCTGGCGTGTTCCATCGTGGCGGTGACGACGATTATTTTGCGCATCTTCGCGTTGCGCGAGAAATATGTGCTGCCGATCACGATCGAAAGTGAAATGGAGCGGCTCGTTCCCGGCGGCAGCGCGGAACGTCTCGCGCGCATCGTGCATCACGATCCCTCTTCGCTCGCGCGATTGGTGCGAGTGGCGTTGCAACATTTGCGCTGGCCGCGTTCGGATAATGTCGAGGCAGTGCAGGCGCGCGCGCGTTACGAAATGGTGCGGCTGGAACGCGGCCTCGTTATTTTGGAAGTCATCGTCGGCATCGCGCCGTTGATTGGATTGATCGGCACGGTGTCGGGATTGATTCACGTTTTCGCCAGCCTTGGACTGAGCGCGGGGTCGGCCGATGCGAAACGCATCGCGCTCGGAATCTCGGAAGCGCTCAGCACCACCATTTTCGGTTTGGGCGTGGCGGTGCCGAGTCTAGTCGCGTTCGTTTATTTCTCGAAGAAGGTCGAGGTGATGGCGGTCGAAATGGAATCGCTCGTGACCGATCTACTTTCGAAATGTTACTACGGCCGCGTGGCCGGCGAGGTCACGGCTTCACCACGAACAGCGACGACGCCGCGCGCTCCGGTCGCGTGAGGCGCAAACAACAAAGCACGAATGACGAATGAATCGTTAGGCGCATCAAGGAGTGACGGCTTCCCAGCCGTCATTTTTAGCACGACGGCTGGGAAGCCGTCGTTCCTTGGATCATGAAATTTGCACCGCGCAAACGTCGGGCGCCATCCATCATCATCGTTTCGCTCGTCGATATTCTGACGATTCTCCTGATTTTTTTCGTCGTCTCGACCACCTTCAAACGCGATCAGCCCGAAGTGCAGATCAATTTGCCGGATTCGAAAACGGCGACGAGCGCGCCCGCTGAACTGGAGCACGCTATCGTTTCTGTGGAAGCGAACGACGAGATCAAGCTCGATGGCCGCGCAATTCCAGTAGAGGAATTGGAACAAGCGGTGCGCGAGCTGGCGATAACGCGGAAATCGTCGCTCGCGTTCAAGGCCGATAAGAAGGCGTCGTACGGCACGTTCGTGAAGGTGATGGACGCGTTGAAACTGGCCGGCGTGAAAAATCTGCCGGCCTTTACGCAGGGAAAATGATGTTGTCGATCTTGCAGTACGGCGATCCGATTCTGCGAGCGAAGGGCGCGCGCGTGGACAAGATCGACAATCGCATTCGCGAGCTGGCGGCGGACATGCTCGAGACAATGCACGCCGCGAACGGCGTTGGGTTGGCGGCGCAGCAAATCGGCGAGGCACTGCAGTTGACGGTGATCGACGTTTCGCCGCAGGAAGAACGGCCGAGCGCGCTGCGCATGAATAATGAAGATGTCGATCTTGCGGCGGCGATGCCGATAATTTTGGTGAATCCCGAGA
>JBDUDM010000149.1:0-3623 GCA_040002925.1 Spartobacteria bacterium
TTACAAAAACAGGTATTAACCCAAGGCCTGTGTGAGGTCCTCGATCAAGTCATCGGCATTCTCCAAGCCGACCGATAGCCGCAACAGACCTCGCGGTGTCCGCGGGTCTTCGCCCTTGATCGACGCGCGATGCTCGATCAGACTTTCGACCCCACCGAGGCTGGTCGCACGCACGAATATTTCGGTCCTGCCGGCAACTGCGAGCGCCGCCTCGGCTCCGCCGTTGACTTCGAACGACAGCATTCCACTGAACGAGGCCATTTGTCGCGCCGCGGTTTCGTGGCCCGGGTGTGACGGCAGGCCCGGGTAGTGGACTTTATCAACGCGCGGATGCTGCGAGAGAAAGGTCGCAACGCGCAGCGCGTTTTCCGAGTGAGCGCGCATCCGCCACGGCAGGGTGCGCATCCCACGCAACACGAGCCAGCAATCGAACGGCGAGGGGACAGCACCTCCCGTTCCCTGAATCTCACGGATCTTCGCGAAAAATTCGCTGGCCGTCTTCGCGATCACCGCTCCGCCCACGACGTCGCTATGTCCGCCGAGATATTTCGTTGTTGAATGAACCACGAGATCGGCGCCGAGATCGAGCGGACGTTGCACAATCGGCGCCAACGTATTGTCGCAAACGCAGACGACTCCGGTCTTGTGCGCAATTGCCGCAACCGCGGAGATGTCGGTAATTTTCAATAGCGGATTCGACGGTGTCTCGACCCACACAATTTTGGTTCTATCACGCAGCGCCGTTTGAAGGGCCGATGCGTTCGT
Source organism: Spartobacteria bacterium (assembly GCA_040002925.1). Classification (GTDB taxonomy): domain Bacteria; phylum Verrucomicrobiota; class Verrucomicrobiia; order Chthoniobacterales; family UBA10450; genus JAJPGZ01. Next base: position 766 of record JBDUDM010000149.1, read on the forward strand.
CATATCGACGAAGCTCACTTCGATTCCCCATCGCACGAAGATGTCGCGCAGTAGTTTTGCTGTGCCGTGGTAAGTCTCCGCGGCCGCAACGACGTGATCACCGGGGCCGAGCGCTTGGAAGATTGCCATGGAGGCGGCAATTCCAGAGCTGAATGCCGCCGCATCCGTTCCGCCTTCCATCGCTGTCAGCGCCTCTTCAAGCGCGCGTCGGGTCGGATTGTTGCTGCGCGAGTAGACGTATCCGTGCCGATATTCGCCGGTCGGCTCGCGCTCAAACGTCGTCGAGAGGTGGATCGGCATTGAAACCGCGCCCGTTGCCGCATCGACGGAATGGCCCGCGTGCACGGCCAGCGTCTCAATCTTCCATTGACGATTTTGTTTCATCGGGGGCTGTCGTTGCCTTTCGTATCACCTGTTCCGAGCGTCGTATTCTAACCAACCTTCCGACATTGCGCATCAGGAACCGGTATTCTACCTTCCCGGCTTCTCTTTATGAGCATTTACAACGACGTCGTGTTCCAGATGGCTTGCGATCAGTTCCAAGTCATCGCCGATTATCTGAACATCGATCGAAATGACCGCGATCGGCTCATGTACCCGAAGCGTGCCATCGCCGTCACGCTTCCGGTTCACATGGATGACGGGAGCACGCAGACGTTCCAAGGCTATCGGGTTCAGCATCACCTGACGCTTGGGCCAACTAAAGGCGGCACGCGCTTCGCTCCATCATTGTCGATGGGCGAAACGGCTGCGCTCGCCATGTGGATGAGCTGGAAATGCGCGCTCGCCAATCTCCCCTACGGCGGCGCAAAGGGCGGAATCGCCTGCGATCCGACGAAACTTTCGCGACACGAACTCGAAGCGCTCTCGCGCCGTTACATGCAGGAGATGATTCCGTTTGTCGGGCCGCACACCGACATCATGGGCCCGGACATGGGAACGAACGAGCAGATCATGGCATGGTTCATGGACACGTATTCCGTTTATCAAGGATATGCCGTCAGCGAAATCGTCACGGGCAAACCGGTGTCGATCGGAGGCACAGAAGGTCGTCGCGAAGCAACTGGACGTGGCGTGGTTTACCTTATCGAGCGCGCCATGGACATGCTTAAAATGAACCCCGAGAAGTCGACCGCGATCGTGCAAGGATTCGGCAACGTTGGGTCGGTCGCGGCTCTCTCCCTCGGGTTGAAGAGCGGATTAAAGGTCACTGGCATCAGCGATGCCAGCGGCGCGCTTTACAACCCGAAGGGGCTCGACGTTAAAGCAGCCGAGGAATATGTGACGCAGAACGGCTCGCTCAAAGGCTGGGACCAGGGCGATCGGATCGACCCGAACGAGATGCTTGAGATGGAGTGTGACGTGCTCGTGCCATCGGCGATCGATCGCGTAATCAACGAGAAGAACGCCGATAAACTGAAGTGCCGCATCCTAGCGGAAGGTGCAAATGGGCCGACCACCCCGGATGCCGATCTGCTCCTGAACAAACGCTGGGACGAACTTTTCGTCATTCCGGACATTCTTTGCAACGCGGGCGGCGTGATCGTTTCCTATTTCGAATGGGTCCAGGGCTTGCAGAGCTTCCGCTGGACCGAAAGCGAGGTCACCGACAAGCTCTTCCGCATCCTGGAAACCTCCTTTTCTCAAGTCATCAAACGCGCGAAGGACCACAAAATTTCGCATCGCACCGCCGCGATGGCGATTGGTGTGGAGCGCGTGCGAAAGGCGAAGCATACGCGCGGTTTGTTCCCATGACGCGCGATGAAGTATTCGCATCGCGAAGATAAACGCGGAGACCAAATTTTCGATATTCTGACTGATGACGAGGAGGGCGTTCGCCTAACAATCTCACGCCTCGGCGCGGAATTGATCAGCGTTGCCCGCCGGAATAAGGCCGGCTCCTGGATTGGCTTTCTTCATCGCGATAACGAGCTGACGCCGCCCGCAACAGGGTGGGCGAACCACGCGACTGTCATGGGCTATTATCTCCATCGCCTGAAGAACGAGCGCACGCTCTATCGCGGACGCGAAATGCGTGGCGGCACGCATGGTTTTCTCCGCACCAAGACCTGGCGAACAGCGCTATCTGACGTACCGAAGGGCGCGATCACGTACCAAATCGGGCCGGAGGACTTTTCCGAAATCGAGTATCCGCTTAAGGTCTCGCTCGATCTCACTTACCGGTTCGAAAGCGACAAAGTGCGCGTGACGTTTGCATTCAAAAATCAAGAAAATGAATTGGCTGCGCACGTCGGATTTGGCCTGCATCCTGGATTCGCGGCGACTTCATTCGACTCGTTTCAATTCCAAATGCCTGCCGGAGTTTACCGCCGACATTTCTCGCCCGATAATTATCTCAGCGGCGAAACGGAAGACATTCGTTTCGACGGCGGCGAAATGCCCTTTGCGCGCGAAGCATTACCCGGCTCATACATCCTGGAGTTACTCGACGTGCCGGAGCGCCGATTCACATTTCTCGATCCGCCGAGCGGGCGAACCGTCGTAATTGATCTCAATGGCGTCCCTTATCTGACATTATGGTCAAACGGTGGCGCGTTTCTCTGCGTCGAGCCGTGTTGGGGATTGACTGATCATCACGATCAGCGCGCATTCGAAAACAAAGAAGGAATCCAGTGCATTCCTGCGGGCGGGGAACTGGCCGCCGCATTTTCCATGCAGCCAATGCTGGACTTGGAGCGGAACTAGCTATGGCCGCCGCTTCTCTCCGCGCGCTGCTCGAAGGCGCGATCGACTATGCGGGTCTTTTTCCGCCCGCGAATTTGGAACTGGCGCCAGCGCTTGAAAACCATGCGCGTTACGTGCGCTCGGCGGACGCCTGGATGCTCGGGGTGTTTATT
>JBDUDM010000150.1:0-3610 GCA_040002925.1 Spartobacteria bacterium
GATGAAAGCCGGAATCTGCGCGAGATCGACAAGCACGAATGGTGGCGCGGGTTGATCATTCTCTTCAGATTCGTCCACAGATTTCGCAGATTTTCGCAGATTTCCACCGAATCGGGCTGTAGCCGCGTCGCTCTGCGAAGCCGTCGCTCCAAGAGCAGCGGCTACAAAAGATTGCGCTTAGCGCACGCACGTTCATACGTGTAATCTGCGATTCGCTTCATGAACCGTTCGGCCGATCACCAACAAACCAATCCGCTTCGCGAAGGTTTGTCGAACCGCGCGGCGCCGCAGCCGTGCACCGTTGTCATTTTCGGCGCGACCGGTGATCTGACCCATCGAAAACTGGTTCCGGCGCTTTACAATCTGGCCGCGGATGGCGAGTTGCCGCCGGCGGTCTCCGTGATCGGATTCGCTCGGCGCGAGAAAGATGAAGAGGGATTCCGCAAGGAGCTCGAAGAATCGACCCGCAAATATTCCCGGCAAAATATTCGCGACGAAATCTGGAAGACGTTTTCGCAATCCATTTTTTATCATCAAAGCGAGTTCGCGGATGAAGCGGGCTACAAAAAACTCGGGGAACGTCTGGACAAGATCGACAAGGAACGCGGCACGCGCGGCAATCGCCTTTTCTATTTCGCGGCCGCGCCCGATCAGTTCGAATCGATCCTGAAAAATCTCAAGGCCGCGGGATTGAACAAGGCGGGCGAAGGCAGTTGGGCGCGCGTGATTATCGAGAAACCGTTCGGCACCGATCTGGCGTCGGCGCAAAAGTTGAACCGCATTGTCAGCCATGCCTTCGCGGAAGATCAGACTTACCGCATCGATCATTTTCTCGGCAAAGAAACGGCGCAGAACATCCTCGTGCTCCGATTCGCGAACGCGATTTTCGAGCCGCTTTGGAACACGCATTATATCGATCATGTGCAGGTGACCGCGGCGGAAACGCTCGGGGTGGAAGGGCGCGCCGGCTATTACGAAGGCGCCGGGGCGATGCGCGACATGGTGCAGAATCATTTGCTGCAATTGCTTTGCCTGGTCGCGATGGAACCGCCGACCGATCTGAGCGCCGACGCGATTCGCGATGAAAAAGTAAAAGTGGTCCGGGCGCTCCGCCGGATGAACGGCGTCGAAGAGGTCGCGCGAAATTCCCTGCGTGGTCAATACGCGGCCGGCGCGATTAGTGGCGAATCAGTCCCCGCGTATCGCGAAGAAAAAAACGTCGATCCAAAATCGTCCACCGAAACATTCGTCGCGTTGCAACTCAAGATCGACAACTGGCGCTGGGCCGATGTGCCGATTTATCTGCGCGTCGGCAAACGGCTTCCGAAATCGGGCACAGAGATCTCGATCCATTTCAAAAAAGCGCCGAGCGTGTTGTTCAACAAGGAATCGGTCACGCTCGACCACAACGTGCTCGTGATTCGCATCCAGCCGGACGAAGGAATTTCGCTGCGGATGCAGGCAAAAATTCCGGGAACGAGCTTGCGGATCGAGCCGGTGAAAATGGATTTCCATTACGGAACCTCGTTCGGCAAAGCGAGTCCGGAAGCGTACGAACGTTTGCTGCTCGATGCCATGAGCGGCGACGCCACTCTCTTCGCGCGCCGCGATGAAGTCGAAGAAGCGTGGGCGCTCGTCGATGCGATCGAAGAAGCATGGCATGCGAAGAAAGATGCGCCGAAATTATTTCAATATCCCGCCGGCTCTTGGGGACCGGAAGAAGCGGATGAGCTTTTGGCCCGCGATGGCCGGGCCTGGAGAAGATTGTGAGGTCGTTTCTACTGGAGGGACACGCGTCGTCGTGTCCCAAACATAACCGGCGCCGACAACGCGGCGCCCTCCACCGATAATGCCTGCGCCGGCTGAAAACATTTCGTTAGGGCTCGAGGTCGAGGTCGGCAAGATCGACAAGGAGCTGAAGAAACTCTGGGCGCAAAGCGAAGGCGCGATGACGCGCGCGTCACTCATAAATCTCGCGCTTTACAGCGAAGAGCCGGGATCGCTTGTAAAAAATACCCAGCTCATTTCCGCGCTCACGCAGAACCACGCTTGTCGCGCCATCGTCATCGGCGCCGATCCGAGCGCGAAAGAAAACCGGGTCGAAGCGTGGATCAGCGCGCATTGCCACCTGAGCCGCAAGGGCAGCAACGAGATTTGCTCGGAACAACTGTCGTTTCGCCTCGACGGGCCGTCCGCGAAGCTGCTTCCGAATATTGTCTTCGCCCAACTCGATTCCGATCTGCCGTTTTACTTTTGGTGGCAAGGCGAGTTGCACGATCCGATGGACCCGCAGCTCTGGGCGTGGGTGGATCGTTTCATCTACGACAGTCAGGTCTGGAAAAATTTCGACGCGCAAATGCAATTGGTCGAGAAGGCGCAACATGAAGCCAAGCAGCGGATCGTGCTCTGCGATTTGAATTGGACGCGGCTCGATAAAACTCGCATGGCCGTCGCGCAATTTTTCGATCACCCCGCATCACATCATCACTTCGCGGAAATCGAGAGCGTGCGGATCGATTTCGGCGCCGGCTTTCGATCGACCGCGCTGTTGCTGCTGGGATGGCTGGCCGCGCAGTTGGATTGGCGCGCCGGGAAAAATGCGACGGCGGATCGTTTGCAATTTGTCGGCGCAAAAGACCGCAAGATCGACATCGAACTTCGCGAACGCGGGAGCGAGCCGGTCAGCGAAATCATTTTCGAATCCAAGGGGGTCGAGTTTCGCGTAGCGCACGCGGAATGCGGCGACCTGCTGGAAGTCTCGCGCGGCACGCCGGGCCAGAAACAATTGCCCCAATTAATGCCCGCGCAGACGAACGACCCGGTCGAATTGATGAGCCAGGAATTGCTGCGCGGCGGGCCGCACCGCGTCTACCTGCGAGCGGCTAATTGCGTTCGTAATCTCATCTAGCCGAGCCGGATTTCGGGCGCGCGCGGCGAAAAATTTCGCGAAGAGCCGCATTTACGTACGACTCCTGCTATGAGGAAGGCCGATGCGCAACGGCGACTTCTTTGCCTTTTGCACCTCGCTCAAACCGATCGAACTAAAGACCGTCGGGCAATTGTCCTGGGTTCGACATATGGCCGAGGGCGACGTGCTCTATCCTCCGGGCGAACCGGGGAACGCGCTTTTCATCATTAATCGCGGCGTGCTCGAGGTCGTCCCGCAAAAAGGGCGACAAAGTAACAAGATCGCTTTCCTTTCCCGCGGCGATCTCATCGGCGACGTCGAAGTATTCGCGGACATTCGCCGGACGCAGTTAGTCCGCGCGAAGGAGGCATCCAGTCTGCAATGTTTTCCGCGTGCAAATTTCCCGGAATTGCTCCGCCTGGTGCCGTCGTTCTTTCGTTACGTCTGCGAAGAATTGGCCCATCGACTTTTGCAGGAACGCGATTTGGTGGACGAACAAAACGACGACCTTCATCTGAGCGGTCGCATTTCAAACTTCGATCTCACCACCATTCACCAGACGATCATGAGCTCCGGTCAAACCGGCGAGCTCAGCATCAAGGATGACAAAGGCGAACCGCTCGGCGCGTTCTACTTTGAAGCAGGTCGTCCGTGCGCGGGACAGTTTCAGCATCTCACCGGCGCAGAATCATTCTGGCAGCT
>JBDUDM010000151.1:0-3582 GCA_040002925.1 Spartobacteria bacterium
GTCACCGGGGATTAAAGGTGAATTTTTCGGGGCGGGCGCAGTCAAAGGCTTACCCCGAGGAGGCGTACCATTATGGAACAGACGACATTTTTTGATTACTACCGGGTTTGCCGAAATGAAGATGGCTCGGCGCAGGAAATTAGCCGCACCGGCGCGACGGTAATTTACAAAGCCATCGATACCCGCACCGAGGATTCGGTCGCGCTGCAATTGGTTCCGGTCGCGAGTGTGGATCCATCTGCGCGCGCGCAATTCGAAGAACACGCTCGGACTGCGCAGAAGCTTGATCACATCAATATCGTGCGGGTGCTGCAGGTCGGCGTCGAACACGATTACGTCGCGGTTGTTTCCGAATTCGTCGAAGGCGAAACCGCAGACTCTTGGCTGGTCTCGCATGGGCCGATGCCCGCGGACGCGGTTTTGCGCGTTGGCTTGCAGGTCGTGCGGGCTTTATCCGCTGCTTCTTTTCACGGCCTGACCCACCGCGCCATTCAACCGTCGAATCTTCTGATCGTCCCCGGCCAGACGGCCGATGGCGGTTGGCCATTCGCGAAGCTTTTGAATTTTGGCTGGGCGGGTATTGAGACGCATACCGACGGCAAAGAAGCGAGCGAGGTCGCGACTTCCCTCGCCCCCCAGTTCGCCAGCCCGGAGCAGTTGCTTAATAAGCCGCTCGATTTTCGGTCGGAAGTTTATTCGCTTGGCGCGAGTATGTGCTTTCTGCTCACCGGCGCAATCCCGCTCGCGGTGGGCGGAATGAAGGCGCGCTTGCATGCGCGGCGGTTGCCTGAATTGCGACGCGCGCCAAAGGCGTTGCGCGATCTACTCGTGCACATGTTGCGCGAGAATCCCGACAATCGTCCGCAAGACCCGGTCGCATTTGAGACCGAGATTCGCGATTGCCTAACGAAAGTCGAACGGCGTCAGGCGATCGGCCGAAAATTGGGAATCCCGATGGCGGCCGTCATTCCAAGATCGACATCGGCGCGGGGACCGATCGCGCAAGTAGGACGCGGCATTCTCGCTTTCGCCGCGCTTCTGCTCGCGGGTGGAGTCGTTGCGGCCTTTTTGTTACCGGAGGATTCTGTTCCATTTCTGCATCGAAAAGCCGATAATATCGGTGTGCCCGTGGGTGTGCCTGACCGTTCGACCGCCCAGAATCCATCGACAACGACAGTTGCCGTGGCTTCGCCCGCGGCGGTTAATTCACCGGGTCCTGTCGTTGTTGCGAACCAGAGCGCTCCTTTGAATATTCCGCCGGTTCAGCCAATCTCGACTCCGCCGCCGGTCGCTGCCGCCGCCAGCCCGACTCAAAACGAAACTTCAATGCAAGTCGCCTCGGCCAATCGCAATACCGAGCCGCCGCCTCCAGCGAAAGGCCCCGAACAAGATTCGCCTGCTGCCGCAAACTCAATTCCTCCGACGAGCAGCGACAATAACAATTCGCCTGCGGATGTTTCCGCTCAAGCGTCGGCAAATTCGGTGGCAGATGCGCCTAACCAATCCAACAGCGTTGCGAAAAACGAACAGGAATCTCCTTTGCCTCCGGCGGTTGCGACCAGGCCAGAATCAACGACCTCGACGACCACTTCGACCACCACGCGAAGATCGACATCGAAACGTCCGCGCGTTGCGACGGCCGGCTCGGGCCCGCGACTTCCGGCCGGTTCCGTCCGCGCGCAATACGTCGGGATGACTCCGGAAGGCCGCGTGATCCTACGGTTGCCTTCGGGTGAGACGGTGGTGGCTTCTCCACGTTCCGAGGCCCGGCATCCGCGTCGCCGCGTGATCGAGCGACGCGAAGAAGTCGGCGAGCCGGTCGCGCCTCATCAGCCGTTCGATCCCGACTACCCGTTTGGTAACTAGGAGTCCTCTTACTCTTTTTTGTCAGGCTCCGGCGACGGACTTCTGACCGGAAAAGCGAAGGTGGCAGAGGGCGCCGGCGGAGGAGATGTCGATGTTGGCGACGGCGTCGCGGCTGGCGGCGGCGTAGGCGTAGGAGTCGGTGTGGGTGGAGGAGGAATGATATTCTCCCAATGATGTAACGGCGCGCCCGCTCCACCGATCTCCTCAACCAGTTTCTGACAGCGCGCCTGAATCTTGTCCAAATCCGGCGGACCGAATGGCGTCTCGGCCGTGCCCGAAAAAATCAGATAGGTGATTTTGAGATCGCTCACCGGCCGGTTATAAGCCGTGGCTTGCGCATTGATTTCCTTAGCGATGCGCAATGACGCTTCGCCCACCTTGTCGTTAGGCCCGACGTCGCCGACCAGCGCTGGGTAAAGGGCGTCACCATAGATGACCAAGGCGTAATCGCCGACTTTCGCGCCGTCCTTGGCGCGCGCGAAGGTTCCCGGAATCACGATGTAGGGATCGGTCGCGCCGATCAGGAAACTAAATTTCTTGAGCGTCCCGATTTCATCGTGCCAGCGCGTGATCGCGCTGCGCAGCTCGCGTTTGCGTTCGGCGTTCGTCGTTTTGAGCGCCGCTTCGTCTTCCGCCTTGCGCACGCGCTCTTCGATTGCGGGTTGATACGGATTTATCGCCGGCGTTTTCTTCGGCCAATGATAACTGGTAAACGGTTTGAAATTCGTCGTCACCGCGGGTCCCGCCGGCATGCGGTCGGAGTCGGAGCCGTCCGCGTCGACATCCATGTCGGCCTGCAAGAGCAACGCCTTGCGATGAGTTTGCCCGTGCTGCAATTGCAGCACCGTCTGGCAATCGTAAAAATTGTGCCGCGAAAGCAATTGATCGAGATGCGTCAGGTTCTCGCGCAACATCTTGACCTTGGTGCCGTATAGATCGGCGTAGAGCGGCGAAACCGCTTCCGGCGTCAGCATCGCTGCGAGACCGGGCAGCAACTCGGGCAGGCGCGGATTAATTTTCGCGAGTTCTTCGACGGTTTTGTTAGGCGCAGGAAAGCGAGCCTGCAATTTTAGATCGAGAATGTAGCTCTGCGGATCGGCGCGCTCGGTTGCCGCGTCCGTTCCCGGCGGTGTATCCACCGTCGTGTGGACGGTGATGCCATTGAACAATCTTGCGATGTCGATCTTGCCGCCGATCACCGGCGCCTTCGTGGCCGATGGTTCGGGCGTAGGCGTTTCTTTCGTTTCCACCACCGGTGCGATCACGCGTTGCAAACGCTCCAGCGAAATCCAGCGATAAATGATTCCGATGAAAAGGAAGGCGAAAAAGACCGTCACCAGACGCCGCCATGTCCTGACTCGAAGCTGCGACACTATTTTTTTATCCAGGCCACGATCGCCATGACCACACCGATCGCACTCAAGATCGACATCATCCCCGCCGGCATCGCTTTACCGGTGCGCAAAAATTTCGGAAGAAATTGCGCGACGAGAACGAGCGAGATAATTCCCCCCATGAGCAGGCCGGCGGCGCGATGATCTGGCAACAGGACGGCCGCGATGATCAGCAAAATTCCGGCAATCGATCCGGCGATGATCGACGCCATGCTGCCGGCTTTGACGTAGCCAATGATTCCGCCGGCGATGGTGAGAACGCCGAAGATGAGGAAATAAATTTTGGCCGCGCCGAGCATCTGCATGTGGCGCACTGGTAAAC
>JBDUDM010000062.1:0-11987 GCA_040002925.1 Spartobacteria bacterium
TCGTAAGTGTGACCGACCGGCAACAATTGGCGCGGCGAAACCCGGAATTCCTTCGCCTCGATCGCTTCCGACAATTTTTCTTCGCTCCAAAGAATGACATCGACCGGCAATCGCTCGCGCGAATCGCGGTCCTGAAAATAAACGTGCTCCGCGACTTCGCTGAGTCGGACGTTGTAAGTGGATTCGAGAGAAATTTGCGGCTGCACATTGAGATGTTTTCGTTCCTCAAAATCGCTGGTGATGTTGAACGGGGCCGCGGTAAAGTCTGCGCTCCAGCCCGGTGCTTCGACGCGCTTGCCCGCCGCATCCGTTAGGCCGCCCAACAAGGTTAGCCGATGTTCCGCGCCGGCCGTGACACTTTTGACAGTAAACACGCCCTCAGTCTGGCTCTTCCACAAAAACGTTCCTTCCATCGCCGGCGCACTAACGAACGGCGCCGGCTGGTCCACCATGTCGATCTTGTCCGTCGCCACCATCGCTTCCGGAAATGTGATGGTCAGCTCGTCGCCCGCCGCGATTTCGCCTTCACTCGGTTGAATGGTCACGCCGCCAGCCTCGGGATTCGCCTCGGATTTCTTTTCCTTCGGCGCGGCCGCGCAAATCGCGACGCCGACAAAGAGGCAAAAGATTGAAACGAGAACGCGCTTCATGGTTTCGGCAGCTCCAGTTCGTGTATCCGCTTCAGGTCGGCATCCGCATTGTCGATCTTGCCGATACGCCGCGCGCAGTTCTCGCGTTCGCGCAAAGCCACCAAAGATTCGCGCAGCGAAAGGGAATGCGTCTGCGATTCAATCGCCGCCGCAAAATCGGCGCGTTGCGCTTCGAGGACGCCGCGATAATACCACGCCACTGCATCGTCCTGATTTAACTCCGTCACTTTGATCGCGCACTCGAGCGCTTCCCGTCCGTTTCCAAGCTCGTCGAGATCGTGCGCCGATTCGAAGTAGGCCGCGACCGATTCTTCATCGATCGCGAGAGCGGCCTGCGCGTCGGACAAAGCGAGCGTGAACTGTTGCAGCCCCCGCAATATTTTCGCCCGCGCAGCCAGCGGGGCCGCGTTATCGGGATCTTTGAGAATGAGCGCATCTTGTTCCGCCAACGCGTCAAGCGCTCCCTCTCTCACATGTTTGTCATCGCCGCGCTCCAGCTTTTGGCTGACCTGCAGCTTGGCCGCATCCTCTGGACGAGCGACGTCTTGCAGCGCTTCGCCTGTCTGAATCCGCGCGCGCATCGAGGCCGGGTCCACCTTCATCGCGCGCTCGCAATCATCGAGCGCGAGCAGTGGCCGCTCCGCCAATGTGAACAAACGTGCGCGATCGAGCAGCGCGATGACGTCGTTAGGCTTTTTCGCAATGCGTGCGTCGGTCGCCTTGATTCGCGGCAAATATTTTTGCAGCCGCTCGAATTGCGGCAGCCATTCTTTCACGTCGGCGTCGGACGCATCCTTCTTGTTCGCCTTCGCCATCTCCGCATAAGCCGCGTCCCATTGATGCAGGCGCAAGAGCGCAGCCGCGTGCGAAATCCGCCGCCCAATCGTGTCTTCGGCAAGGATCGCCTTGGCGCGATAATTCTCGTGGTCGAGCCAACGCGATTGGGCGGCGCAAACCTCAGCGAGATCGTCGTAAACACTCGCTGCCACCACCGGAGTCGGTTTCTTCGCCAGCGCCGCTAGAAGATGCCGCTGCGCTGTGCCGAAGTCTTTTTTCTTGAAGGCAATCGCGCCCCGAAAGTTCTCGATTACCGCGGTGGATTGCTTCGCCGCTTTTTCCCAAGCATCGAGCGTTTGCCGACAGCGATCGAAATCCTCCGCGTCGTAGAGCGCCTGCACGATTTTTTCCCAGATCGCGGACTCATTCGGCGCGATCGCCACGATCCGCTGACTCAGTTCGACGATGCCCGCTTTGTCTTCGCCTTCTTCGGCAGTCGCGAGTTGCTTGCGCAAAAGAGAAAGGTCTGGCGATGGCGCCGCTGGCAAAGTTGCGGCGCAGACCAAAAGAAAAAGGAAAACAAGGAGCCGGCGCGAGATGCGGCATGATGATCAATTCGGCCTCACGTTTTCAACCAATTTCCGATTGAACATTCCGTCCCGCGACCGGAGCGTGACCATCCATGTCCCGGCAATACACGCTGCAACGCCCCGCAAGATCGACATCGATCCATATCGATTACGCGGCCGAGCTGAATGAGCAGCAGTTAGCGGCCGTGACCGCGCCACCCGGCCCGCAATTGATCATCGCCGGCGCCGGTTCCGGCAAGACGCGCACCCTCACATATCGCGTCGCTTATTTGCTCGAGAACGGCATTGATCCGCGCAACATTTTGCTGCTCACTTTCACGAACAAAGCCGCGCGCCAAATGCTCGATCGCGTCGCGAATCTGTTGCCGTTCGATGCCAGCGGCATCTGGGGCGGAACGTTTCATTCCATCGGCAACCGGATGCTGCGGCGGCACGGCAGCGCCCTCGGTTACAACAGCGGCTTCAGCATCATGGATCGCGAAGACCAGAAAGATTTGATCAACACCGTCGTCGGAAATGCCGGGATCGATCCGAAAGAAATCCGGTTCCCGAAAGGCGATGTGCTCGCGGAGATTTTCAGCTTCGTCGTCAACACCGAGACCCCGATGGATGGATTACTCGCGGAAAAATTTCCCTACTTTCTGCCGTTGCTCGACCAGATCAAAGACGTGCACGCGCGCTACGAGAAAAAAAAGAAGGCGGTCAACTCGCTCGATTTCGATGACCTGCTTGAAAAGACGTTGTCGATGTTGCAACAGCACGAAGAGATCGCTTCGTTTTATCGCCGGCAATTTCAATTCATCCTGGTCGATGAATATCAGGACACGAATAAAATCCAGGCCGACTTGATCGACACGTTGGCACGCGATCATCGCAACGTCATGGTCGTGGGCGACGATGCGCAGTCGATCTACTCATGGCGCGGCGCGAATTTCCAAAACATTCTCGCGTTCCCGAAACGCTATCCGGACGCGCAGGTGTTCAAGATCGAGATGAACTACCGCAGCGTGCCGGAAATTCTGCGCGTCGCGAACGCGGCCATCTCCGCGAACGTCCAGCAGTTCAAGAAAACGCTCACGCCGACGCGCGAATCGAATGGCGTAAGACCGGCCGTAGTCGCGTTGAACGATGGGAGCGAGCAAGCGCAATTCGTCGCGCAGCGCATCCTCGAATTGCGCGATGAAGATGTCGATCTTAGCGACATCGCGGTGCTTTACCGCGCGCATTATCACGCGATCGAATTGCAGCTCGAGCTTTCGCGCCGCGGCATTCCGTATCAAATCACCAGTGGCATTCGTTTCTTCGAGCAGGCGCACATTAAAGATGTGACCGCATTCCTGCGCCTCATCGCGAATCCGCGCGATGAGGTCGCGTATAGACGAATGGTGAAACTGCTGCCGGGAATTGGTAATCGCAGCGCCGATAATCTTTGGAACGAATGGGACAAATCGATGAACGAGGGCGGCGACGTGACATCCTGGGGCGGGCGTTTGCTGGCGATGAACGTCGGCGCGCGCTCGAAAAAATCCTGGGAGCAGTTGTCCCACACCCTCGACGAAATCGCGCCCGGCGGTCAGCCAAATCCGCCGTCGGAAATGATCACATCGGTGGTCGAGGCCATTTACGATGACTACGCCAAAGTGAATTTCACGAACTACGAATTACGTCGTGAAGATTTGAACCAACTCGCCGCCTTCGCGCGTCAATTCAAAGATCTGAACGAATTCCTCTCGCAGCTCGCCCTCATCAGCAACGTCGACGCGGAAGTGGCGCCGAACCAGAACGCCGATAAGGAAGCGGTAAATCTTTCGTCCGTTCACCAGGCCAAGGGGTTGGAGTTTCACGCTGTCTTCATCATTTGGCTGACCGATGGAATGTTTCCGAGCAGCCGTTCGCTCGACACCCGCGACGCCCTCGAAGAAGAGCGCCGCCTTTTCTACGTCGCGGTCACCCGCGCGCGCGACGAACTTTATCTAAGCTATCCGCACATGCGGTTGAACGCCGGCTACGGCGACGTCTTCCAACGCCCCTCGCGGTTCCTCAAGGAAATCCCTAACGAGCTGCTGGAAGACTGGCAGGTAAACAAAGCGTAATCGTCCACAGATTTCGCAGATTTACGCAGATTACAGAAAGATAACCTCCGAAAAAATCTGTGAAAATCTGTGTAATCTGTGGACCTGAATGAATCTGTCTCCCGAAAGAAAGATCGCCGGCGTCCTCGCGCCGCTATTTGCGCTGCGCCGCGAAGACGATCTCGGCGTTGGCGACATCGCCGCGCTTCGCGAGTTCATTGATTGGGCGGTCGAGATTGGTTTCAAGCTCGTGCAAATGCTGCCGATCAATGAGACCGGCGGCGATAACAGTCCTTACAACGCCATCAGCTCGCGCGCGCTCGAACCGACGACGTTGCATTTCGCGCCCGGCTCGCCGGAAGATTTAACGCGCCAAGATTTCGACGCTGCTATTGCCGATGTCGATCTTACAAAACTTCGCCGCGGTTCGGTGAAATACCGGCGGGTCAAAAAACTAAAGCAACAGCTGCTCGAAAAAGCGTTCTCCAATTTCGCCCACGCCGCGCAAGATCGACAAGCGCATTTCCAACAATTCTGCGCCGACGAAGCCGAGTGGCTCGATGACTACACTTTTTTCCGTGCGCTCATGGAAACAAACCGCGGCTCCGAAGTCTGGGACCAATGGCGACCGAAACAACAAACCATAGAGAAAGCCCGGGAATGGCTGCGCGATTTGCCGCAAGATCGACAATCACGTTTCGCGAGTCGCCAAAATTTCTTTCGCTACGTGCAGTGGATCGCGCATGAGCAATGGCGTCAGATCAGATCGTATGCGTCCGAACGCGGCGTGGCGCTCATGGGCGACATCCCGTTTGGCGTCAGTTATTACAGCGCCGATGTCTTCTCTCAACCTAACGAATTCCTGCTCGATTGGTCCGGCGGCGCTCCGCCCGAACCGTACTTCAAGGATGACGAATTCACGCAGAAGTGGGGACAGAATTGGGGTATCCCGCTTTATCGCTGGGACGCGATGCGCGCGAACCATTTCGCCTGGTGGCGGCAACGCGTCCGCGGTGTTCGCGAAATCTTCGACGTGTTCCGCATCGATCACGTGTTCGGATTTTATCGCATCTACGCATTCCCGTGGCGGCCGACGCGGAACCAGGAGTTCCTTCCGTTAGATCGACAAGAGATGTTGCAACAAACGAATGGCCGCGAACCGGGATTTGCTCCGCGCGGCGACGACGCGCACGAAGATTGCGAAGCGAACCGCCGCGACGGCGAAGAATATCTTCGCACCGTGCTGGAAGAATGCGGCGATACCAGAGTGGCCGGAGAAGATTTAGGAACGGTGCCTAATTATGTGCGGCCGAATTTGCGCTCGTTAGGCATCGCCGGCTTCAAGATTCCGCAATGGGAAACGCAGCACGATCGCGTGATTCCGGGCAGCGAATACGAACGCCTCTCCGTTACCACCTACGCGACTCACGATCACAAACCGATTCGCGCGATGTGGGAGGAAGCGGTCGAAGAGGAAGGATCGACCTCAAGTCAGGCGCGCCAGGATTTAAATAGAATGGCGGACTTCGCCGGCTTCAAGCCACCGGAACATCCGATCGATTTCGAGCGGCATTTTTATCCCGCGATCATGGACGCGCTTTTCGCGAGTAATGCCTGGATTGCAGTCGTGATGCTGACTGATCTGCTTGCGCGCAAATACCGTTTCAACGTTCCGGGCACCGCGGCGAATTCGAATTGGACGCGGCGAATGCAACGGACCGTGGCGCAGTTGCGTTCCAGTCGGACTGAGCAACGCCGCATGCGCGTCATTCGCGAGCTGTTGGAAAAGAACGGACGACTTTAGCCACAGATGAACAGATTTTCACAGATTCGGAGTAGAGAATTCGAAACTGAATTTCTTCGTACGGAAAAATCTGTGTTTATCTGTGTCGATCTGTGGCTAAAGAATAGGGATGGCTTCTCCAATTAAAGTCGCAATCACCGGCGCGGCCGGGCAGATCGGTTACTCGCTTCTTTTTCGCATCGCTTCCGGTGAAATGTTCGGCAAAGACCAACCGGTCGCGCTTCATCTTATCGAAATTCATCCGGCGCTCGGTGCGCTCGAAGGCGTGGTCATGGAATTGAACGACTGCGCCTTCCCGCTACTGCATTCCATCGTGCCGACGGCCGATCTCAACGAAGGATTTCGCGACGTGAATTGGGCGTTGCTCGTCGGCAGCATTCCGCGCAAAGCCGGCATGGAACGCGGCGACTTGCTCGGCATCAACGGCAAGATTTTCATCGGACAGGGTCAGGCCATCGAGAAAAACGCGGCCGCCGATGTGCGCGTGCTCGTCATCGGAAATCCGTGCAACACCAATTGCCTCATCGCGATGAACAACGCGAAAAAGATTCCGCAGGATCGTTGGTTCGCCATGACCCGGCTCGATGAAAATCGCGCGAAGGCGCAACTCGCGCAGAAAGCTGGCGTCGCCGTCACCAAAGTCAGCAACATGACTATCTGGGGAAATCATTCCGCGACGCAGTATCCCGATTTTTACAACGCGAAGATCGACAATCGACCGGCCAACGAAGTGATCGGCGACGAGGCGTGGCTTAAAGAAACATTCATCGCCACCGTGCAGCAACGCGGCGCCGCCATCATCAAAGCGCGCGGACTTTCCTCCGCCGGCTCAGCCGCGAATGCGATTGTCGATTCCGTTCGCTCGCTCACCACCGACACAAAAGGAGACGATTGGAACAGCGTCGCCGTTTGTTCGGATGGAAGCTACAACGTGGACAAAGGTTTAATCTCGTCGTTCCCGATTCGCAGCCGCGGCGGGAAATGGGAGATCGTGCAAAACGTGCCGATCAACGAGTTCAGCCGCGACAAGATCGACAAGTCAGTCGCCGAGTTGCGCGAAGAGAAGGCGCTCGTCAGCGAATTGTTAGGCTAATTTCTCGCCGGTCACCTTCTCGAACGCTTCGACATACTTCGCCGATGTCTTGTCGATAATCTCGCGCGGCAGTTTCGGCGCGGGCGGCGTCTTGTCCCAATCGAGCGTCTCCAAATAATCGCGCACGAATTGTTTGTCGAAGCTCGGCGGGCTTTGGCCGACGACGTATTGGTCGGCCGGCCAGAAGCGCGATGAATCCGGCGTGAGCACTTCGTCGATCAACAACAGTTGCTTGTCGATCTTGCCGAACTCGAACTTGGTGTCGGCCACGATAATGCCGCGCTGTGCGGCGTGATCGCGACCGCGCGAATAAATCTCGAGAGACAAATCTTTCACGCGATTGGCCAGTTCATCGCCGAGAATCCGCGCGCATTCCTGCATGTCGATGTTTTCGTCGTGGCCTTCTTCCGCTTTGGTTGAAGGCGTAAAGATCGGCTCCGGCAATTTCGACGCGAGTTGCAAACCCGCCGGCAGTTTGATTCCGCAAACGCTTTGCGACTTTTGATATTCTTTCCAACCGGAGCCGGCGAGATAACCGCGCACGACACACTCGACTGCGAGCGGTTGCGTTTTTTTCACGATCATCGAGCGACCCGCAAGTTGCTCGCGGAAACCTTGCAGCTCTTTCGGGAATTCCGCGAAATCCGCCGTGATGAAGTGATTGTCGATCTTGTCGAAGCGTTTGAACCAAAAGGCGGAGAGCTGATTCAACACGGCGCCTTTGCTCGGAATCGGATCGGGCAAAATGACATCGAAGGCCGAGAGCCGGTCGGTCACGACGAAGAGCAGCGTGTCACCGAGATCGAAAACTTCGCGGACTTTTCCGCTGCGCAGTTTTTTGATTCCGGGAAGATCGACAATCGATTGTGGTGAGGTGGGCATAACTGCGACATCATTAGCGCATGGCTGGAATCGTCGTCAAACCGCGCGCGCGCATTCTGCACGGGCACGACTGGGTTTTTTCGAGCGAAGTCCTGAAAGTCTTCGGCAGTCCGGAGGATGGCGATGTGATTTCGCTGCGCGACGGACGCGATCATTTGATCGGCAGCGCGATTTACAATTCCAAGTCGCAGATCGTGGCGCGGCGTTTCTCGCGACGAAAACAGGATCTCGATCAGGATTTTTTTAGACGCCGGATCGAACAAGCGGCTGAGTACCGCGAACGCCGTAAGATCGACAAGCAACTTTGCCGCGTGGTCTGGAGCGAGAGCGATGGGTTACCGGGCGTGATTCTCGATCGCTACGGAAACACTTTTGTTTTGCAGACGCTCACGTTCGCGATGGATATGCGGAAGGAATTGATCGCGAATGCGATTGTCGATCTTTGGCAAAGTGGCGCAAGCGTCCCACTTGCGATCGTCGAACGCAATGACGCGCCGGTGCGACGAGCGGAAGGGCTTGAGTTGCACAGCGGAATTTTGCGCGGGGAAGCGCCGTCCGAAATCACGATTGAGATCGATGGGGTGAAGTTCGATGTCGATCTTCTGCGCGGGCATAAGACGGGTTTCTATTTAGACCAACGCGCGAATTACGAAATCGTCGCGCAACATGCGACCGGGCGACGGGTGCTCGATTGTTTTGCGAATCAAGGGGCGTTCGCGCTCGCTTGCGCGCGGCGCGGAGCATCCGCGGTCATGGCCGTGGAAGAAAGCGCGGAGAATATCGAAGCGGCGAAGCGAAACGCCGCGCGAAATGAGCTGATAGTCGAGTGGCAGAAGCAGGATGTGTTTCAATTTTTGCGCGCGGCCGAGAAAGCGGAAGCGGAATACGACCTGATTATTCTCGATCCACCATCGTTTACGAAAGCGAAGGGCGGATTGCGCGATGCACTCCGCGGTTATCGCGAGTTGCACCTGCGCGCATTCAAGCTTCTCTCGAAAGATGGAATGCTGGCGACTTTTTCCTGTTCGCATCACGTGAACGAAGCGGCCTTTGCGGAAACGCTGGCGGAGGCGTTGGTCGACGCGCGCAGGTCCGCGCGGAAATTGCATCGCTTCGAACAGGCGCTCGATCATCCAGTGCTGCCCACGTTGCCGGAGACGGAATATTTCAAAGGATTTCTGTTGGAGATGATGCCAGCTCGATGATGTCGATCTTGCACGGCCGAAAAATTCTCTCGGGAAAAATCTGGAATTCTCCGACGACGTAACTAAGGTGCGGTCAGCTTCGAAAGTGTTCGGGGCGAGCGGCGACCGAATGCGAAAATTTGACATGCCCGAAAAAATCCGACCGATCGAACAAATGCTCGAATTAAGCGAAGAAGACGCGATGTCGCCCGAGCATCTGGATTCGCAGGTGCAAAAAGCGCAGGAGCAATTGCTCCAACTCAAGCGCCAGCAGGAGCAGATCGAGAAACAGAAACGCGAGCTCGAAGAATTAAGCCGGCGGCAGGAGGAACTCGAGCGCGGTCGCACGGAGATGTCGGACAAGCTGGCGCGTTCGCTGGTCGTGCTCGAACGCGAAGGCTACGACACGCAAAAGAAGCTCGAGCAACTGCGCGCAACCAAGGAAAGTTTCGGACAGCATCTGGAATTGATCGAAGCGATCGATCCGAAAAATTGGAACCCGGCGGAGTTGCACAAGGAATTGAGTCGCGCTCTCAGCACGGTGGATGATGCGCGCACTGAGTTCAGTCAGCAACGAAGCCGCTTGCAAGCCGACGAAGTGAATGGCGAGACGGGGTTGCCGGAAGTCGCATCCGACGTTTCCGATTTGTTAGGCGGCGGCGGCAATTTCGCGCAGATGGTTAAAATGGGTTTCGCGTTCTGTCTTCCGCTGATCATTTTTGGATTTATCGCGTTGCTGATTTTTTTCTGGGTAGCCGGCAAGGTCCAGTGATCGCCCATGCTTCGTCGCCCGAGTAAATTAAACACGACCCTCGATCAATCCAAGGTAGAACTCGCGCGCCAGGAATCGGAGTTGCGCGGGCAAATGGAAAAACTCGAGCGCATGATCGCGGAAGCGCCGCGCATGGCCGAGGAAGAAGATCGACGACGCCGGGAAGACTTGCGGCAATTCGCCGGCGCGGAACGGACGCGGCTCGATGTCTCGCTCGATCGACATGCCTACGCCCTCGCGGACGAAGCGCGGCCGAGCGGCACCTTGCGCAAGCAGCGCCGCGAAGGGCGGATCATTTTCTTGGTGCTCGTCATCGCGCTCGTAGTCGCGGTCATTTGGCTGATCACGCATTTCCGCGCCGCTTAGATCGACAATCGATGAGCAAACCGGGCGATCTCGATGTTGCCTACGTCGCACGTTTGGCGCGATTGAATCTGAGTGACGAAGAGACCCAGCTTTTTCAGAAGCAACTCGGCGACGTTTTGAAATACGCGGCAAAGTTAAGCGAAGTCGATGTGAGCGGAGTGGAGATGTCGTCGGATGCGATGACGAACGTCTTTCGCGAAGACGAAACGCGCGATTGGTTTACGGCCGAGGAGGCGTTGCGCAATGCGCCGCGGAAAGCGAACGGGCTGTTTATCGTCCCTAAAGTTGTCGAATGAGTCCGGCTGATTTGCCGGCGCTGAATATCAGCGAGCTGCGATCGCTCCTGCGCAGTCGCGAAGTTTCGCCGCGCGAAGTGCTTCAGTCACTGCGCGCACGCATCGAAGATGTCGATCCAAAGATCGGGGCGTATCTGTCGTTGGATTTCGACGCGGCGATGCAAGAGGCCGAGAAGGTAGATGTCGATCTTCCGTTAGGCGGCGTGCCGATCGCGATTAAGGACATGATCAATGTTGCGGGCCAGCCGTTGACCTGCGGATCGAAAATACTGGCGAATTATCGCGCGATCTACGACGCGACAGTCATTAGAAATCTGCGCGCGGCCGGCGCGATTCCGTTCGGCAAAACCAACCTGGATGAATTCGCGATGGGATCGTCGACGGAAAATTCCAGTGTTAAGCCGACGCGTAATCCGTGGGATTTATCGCGCGTGCCCGGCGGATCGAGCGGCGGCTCGGCGGCGGCAGTTGCAGCCGATCTCGCATTCGGCGCGCTCGGCACGGACACGGGTGGATCGATTCGGCAGCCGGCGTCGCTTTGCGGAATTGTCGGGGTGAAGCCGACGTATGGACGCGTTTCGCGATTTGGCGTGACGGCGTTTGCGTCGTCGTTAGACCAAGTGGGACCACTCGCGAAAACGGTAGGCGATGCTGCTTTGATGATGAGTGCGATCGCGGGACACGACGCGCAGGACAGTCGCTCGTTATCCGAACCGGTTCCGGATTACGCCGCGAATATCGATGTCGATCTTAGCGGCGTTCGACTCGGCGTCCCGAAAGAATATCTCATCGGGGAAACGCTCGACCCGCACGTGAAATCCGCCGTGAACGCCGCGATCGAGAAATTGCAATCGCTCGGCGTTGAAATCGTCATGCTTTCATTGCCGCACACCGAATACGCCGTCTCCACCTACTACATCACTGCGACCGCGGAAGCGTCCGCGAATCTGGCGCGGTTTGATGGCGTGCGTTACGGACATCGCGCGGAAAATTCGCGCGATCTCTTCGATCATTACAGCCGCACCCGCGGCGAAGGTTTCGGCGCGGAAGTAAAACGCCGCATCATCCTCGGGACCTACGTGCTCAGCTCCGGCTATTACGACGCGTATTATGTGTGCGCGCAAAAAGTTCGCGAGCTCATCCGCCAAGATTTCGCAAACGCGTTCAAGCAGGTCGACGCCATCGTCTCGCCGACGACGCCGGAAGTTGCATTTAAATTCGGCGAGCGAGCGGACGATCCGATGCGGATGTATCTGGCCGACATCTTCACCAACGCCGCGAATCTCGCCGGCATCTGCGGAATCAGTGTTCCGTGCGGCTTCGCCAAGATCGACAATGTGCAATTACCCGTCGGGCTGCAGTTGTTAGGCAAGGCACAGGATGAAGCGCGCATTTTCCAGATCGCGCACGCTTACGAACAAAGCACCGACTGGCACAAAGCGCGGCCGCCGCTATCCGCAATCCGAAGTTGATGGAGCCGAAGACGGGATTCGAACCCGTG
>JBDUDM010000152.1:0-3549 GCA_040002925.1 Spartobacteria bacterium
AGCAAACTCCGCATCACCGTCTCGATCGGGCAGCAGTAGTAGGCGCTCATCCAGCGCGCTAGTTCGAGCAGTTGCTCACTCAATATCGGCGAGTCGCCCACCACCGCGTCGATCGGTCGAATCCCATCGGCGTCGCTTTCATCGAGCAACGCCACCACCGTCGCGAGCGCATGTTTGTCGCGAAACGGGACGCGCACGCGCGACCCCACCCCGATCCGCTCGGCCAGCGTTTCCGGTACCGCGTAGTCGAGTTCGCGATGAATCGCGCGGTCGATCAGGACGCGGGCGAAGCGGGGCTCGGAGGACATCACTCGAATTTAATTGATCGCGCGGACGAATGCATGGATTGATCTTCCCTCTCAATCGCACGCGAATGATCCAGTTCTTTTTCAAACTCATCCTTTGCCTGTTGCTCGCAGTGGCTGCGGGTTTCGGTTACATCGCGCTACGTTCGGGCGATCCCGTTTACACATTTTACGAATGGGCCAGCCCCGCGCGTTTTCAGCAGCACGACCGGATGATTCGAACGATCGCGAGCGAGCAGCAACTCGATCCGATGTTGGTGAAGGCGGTGGTCTGGCGCGAGAGCCGGTTCGATCCGCAAAAGATGGGCACGGCGGGCGAGCGCGGTCTCATGCAAGTGAGCGAGAAGGCCGCGGAAGAATGGGCCCACGAAAACAAGATCGACAATTTCCATGTCGAAGATTTGTTCGACGCGAAAACGAATCTGCAGGCGGGCTCGTGGTATTTAGCGCGGGCTGTCCAGCACTGGAAGCTTGAGACGGACCCCATCCCATTTGCGCTGGCCCAATACAACGCCGGCGCGAGCCGCGCGCAACGTTGGGCCGGCGGCGAGACCGCGGTGATCCCGGCGAAAGATTTTCTGACCAACATCGACTTCCCCGGCACGCGCAAATACGTCGATTCCATTATCGATCGCTACCGTTTCTATAAACGACGCGGTCGCATGTGAAAGCTGCGTCGGCCGCGTGATTTGCAGGCGCAGAAATAATCTCGGCCACGTTCCCATGTCGACCTTCGCTTTGATCGTCTGGAGATCGCCGTTGCTCGAGACGAGGTCATCCTGCGTCGTCGCGGTCGACCACGAAACCAGGTCGTTCGATTGCTGAACGACGTAGGTCACTTCACTCGATGGTACGTTTAGCTTGGTGTAAGTGAGCGTGATAAAATTTCCTTCGCGTCCCACTTGTGGCTCGGCGATGACGCCGCCGATCCAGGCCAGCTCCGACGAAATGCGGCTGGAGTAGAATCCGGTCGGCACGGCCGCGGTGCTTGTGATTTGGGTAAAGTTCGTTCCATCGAAAGTGTAGAACCCGCGCGCGTCGAAAATGGTGGCGGTAAATTGCGACGACGACGCGGGCGCGCTGTAGAGATCGTCCACCGCAAAATTAATCGCGGCCAGTTTCCACGTGCCGTTGTCGTTCAGGAAAACCGCGCCGCCGGAATCGCCGCCGGACAAATGCGATTCATTCGGTCGGTCGTTAGGCAGTTCGTGTTGGTCGAAGGTGGCATAGACCAGGTCGTGCCCGAGATACGGCACAAGATCGACAACGTCATTCTCGCCCCAGCGCTCGATTCCGGTTCCACTACCCCAATTCCATCCGCGCGGTGTCCCGTTCAACATCACCTCACCGCCGCGCTCCGTCCCGCGGCCGATGACCACGAGATGGCGACCGACTTCGTCGCTCTTAGAAAAAAGCGGCGCGAAGTTCGGGAACGTTTCCTTCACCTGCCAGATGAGCAGATCGCTGTTCGGCAGACTGAATGCGCGGATAGGCGTGTAATTCGAACCTTGATAGGAAAAAATCCCGCCGGCCTGTCCGATGTGCGCCGCGCTGATAAAAAAGTGCGGCGCGATCGGCGTGCCGAGAAATCCGCCCCACGTTCCTTCGAATTGCCAGCCGCTATTGGCGAGCGTTCCGGTCGGCGCGCTGACGTTGACGGTCGGATCGCCCGTATCGAGCAGAATGACGGCGCGCGCGCACGCGATCGCTAAGATCGACATGGTGATAAACGCGAGAATCTTTTTCACTGGGGGGGCGGAAGATAGCACAGCTCGAACCAATCCGACGCGTTCGACGGTTTCGCATTCTTCGTTCAGTGTGACGCGATGACGAAACAGCAAATCGCCGACGCGTTACAGGAGATCGCGACCTTGCTCGAGCTGAAGGATGAGAACCCGTTCAAGATCCGCGCCTACGCGAATGCTGCGCGTTCGCTTGAAGCTTGGGGCGGAAATCTCTCCGATCTGCAGGATGAAGAAGCGCTCGCGAAAATTCCGGGAATCGGCAAAGCGATTGCGGCGAAGGTCAAAGAGTTGGCCGCGACTGGTGGACTGAAATACGCCGAAGAATTGCGCGCGGAATTTCCGGCGGCCATTCTCGAACTTTTCTCGATCTCCGGACTCGGCGCGAAAAAAATCAAGGCACTCTACGAGCAATTGCACGTCAGCTCGGTTGAGGAATTAAAACAAGCGTGCGAATCGGGACGCGTCGCGGAGTTGCCGGGATTTGGCGAAACGACCCAGACAAAAATATCTCAGGCCATTGCGAATCGCGCGAAACATTCGGGTTCGTTTCAACTTGGGCAGATCGCGATCGAAGCGGAAACGTTACGGAGCGATCTGGCCGCGCATCCCGATGCAGTACATGTCGATCTTGCCGGAAGTTACCGGCGTCGGAAGGAGATCGTGCGCGATCTCGACTTCATCGTCGCGACCAAGAATCCGGAAGCGGTCTCGAAATTTCTAGTTGGCCACGCGCTGGTCGAGTCGGTCATCGCGCAAGGTTCAACGAAGACCAGCGTGCGATTGCGTTCCGGCGTGCAATGCGATCTTCGCGTCGTGAGCGGCGCGGAGTATCCGTTCGCGCTCAATTACTTCACCGGCTCGAAAGAGCACAACATCGAGATGCGCAATCGCGCGCTGAAACGCGGGTTGACGTTGAATGAATATCGCATCGCGCCATTGCCGCCGGATCCGAAAGCGAAGAAGGCAAGATCGACATCGACTATTCCGCGCGTGCGCGATGAAGCGGAGTTATATCGCGCGCTCGATCTCGATTTCATCCCGCCGGAGTTGCGCGAAAACTGTGGCGAATTCGAGGCGGCGACGAAACACACACTGCCGCGTTTGATCGAGAAGGAGAATCTGCGCGGCACATTTCATTGCCACACCGTCGCGAGCGACGGTCACAACACGCTCGAGGAAATGGCGGCCGCCGCGCAGGAACTTGGGCTCGAATATCTCGGCATTGCCGAACACAGCCGTAGCTCCATCCAGGCGCACGGTCTGGATGAAGCGAAGTTGCGCGCGCAAATCGCGGCGATTTGCAAGTTGAACAAAACCTTCGACAACTTCCGCATTTTTGCCGGAGTCGAATGCGATATCCTTCGCGACGGCTCGTTAGACTTTCCCGATGAAATTTTGGGGCAACTCGATTTTGCAGTGGCGTCCGTGCATTCCGTTTTCAATCTCAGCGAGGCGGACATGACCAAGCGGATCATTCGCGCGATGGAAAATCCATTCAT
>JBDUDM010000063.1:0-11977 GCA_040002925.1 Spartobacteria bacterium
TTTTAATCCTTCCCGTCCGCGCAATGCGATCTTCGGCATGAGGGCGGCGGCGCGCAGCGGCGCGAGCGATCGCAGCAACGTTTCGATGGCGTTGATCTCGGCGACGGTGCGGGGACGCACCTGATGATTGCGGCAAATCTGATCCGACATCCGGCGCATGACGAAGCCGTCCGTTAATTGCAGCAAGCGTTGCTGATGCAATTCGGCAAAAGGAATGACGCGGCGTTTTGACCAGGGATGTTTTTCGGAAACAATCAGGGCGAACTCGTCCGTGCAGAGACGTTCGTAACGCAAGTTCGGCGAGTGCCGCGTCATAAAGCCAAGGCCGACATCCATCCGCCCTTCCTCGAGCGCAGTCTCGATGTCGGTGGAGGAAATTTCCTCGACGGTGACGCTGATGGCGGGATGATCGGCCATGAAGAGGCCGAGCAAGTGCGGCACGAGCGGCACATTAAGGATGGGAACTACGCCGAGGTGAAGCGCTCCGCGCAGTTGGCCCGGCTCGCGATTGACTTCCTGGAGAAAATTCTCGAGCTGGCGAAGAACGGCGCGGGCGTGCTCTTCAAAAATCAATCCGCGCGCAGTGAGTAAAATGCGTTTGCCGCGGCGCTGGAATAACGAAACGCGCAGCCCCGCTTCCAGGTCGCGCATTTGTTGCGATACGCTTGGCTGCGAAATTCCGAGCCGGTCGGCCGCGCGACTAAAACTGCCCGCCTCCGCTACCGCGAGAAAGTAGCGCAGGTGGCGGATGTCTAAAGGATCCTGCATCGCGAACCAATATTGGGTGGCGCACTTGAGAAAAGCAACGAGACAGCTTGCCTGCCGTCCGAAGACTTGCTTCCATAGGCACAGCTTATGGCTCTATTAACAAAACCTGTGATAGCTTCTAAACTCATGGGCATTGCTGCTTGCGCGATCATGCTCCTGGCCGGTTGCAAGAAAAACGGCACCGCTACGACCAACTCGAACAAGATCCGCGTCGGTTACATCGGTCTGACCTGTGAAGCCCCCATTTTTAGCGCGAGCGAGAAAGGATTTTTCAAAGAAGAAGGGCTCGATGCCAGCCTGGTGAAATGCGAGTGGGCTAATTACAAAGACGTCCTCGCACTCGGCGGTTTCGACATCACCCATCACTTGGTCATGTATTTTCTGAAACCAATCGAGCAGGGCCTCGATGTGAAATTCACCGCCGGAATTCATCGCGGTTGTCTCCGCGTTCAGGCATCGACCAAGGGAAGCGTTCACACGGTTGCCGATCTGCGCGGCAAACGAATCGGCGTGCCAGGAATGGGAACGCCGCCGTTCATTTTTGCCAATCGCGTTCTCGGCGCGAACGGCATCGATGCCGGCAAAGAAATTACCTGGCGCGTTTTCCCCGCGGGCGAACTCGGGTTGGCCCTCGATAAAGGAGAAGTCGACGCGGTCGCAGACTCGGAGCCGATCGGCAGCCTGTTGCTGGCCGATGGAAAAGTGAGAAACGTGGCCGATCAAGCGACGGATGCGCCGTACAAGGATGAATATTGCTGCGCCGTCATCGTGAACGGAAAATTTCTCACCGCGAATCCGAAGGCCGCGGCCGGGGCCACGCGCGCGTTATTGAAAGCAGCCAAGTGGGTGGAGGCGAATCCCGCGGCCGCGGCGCGCTTATCAGTCGAGAAAAAATATCTCGCTTCGAATCCGGAACTCAACACCGTCGCGATCTCGCACCTGCGTTATGTCCCGAGCGTTTCCGGCGCGGAAACGGCTGTGAGTTCGGCCGCGGCCGAAATGAAGGTCGCCGGCATGCTCAGCCCGAGCACAGATGTTCCGGATTTGGCCAAGCGTGCATTCGCCCACTTGGATGGAGTCACGGATGAATGGCTGCAGAAGTTGGAAGTGGAAAAAGTTGCCGGCGGGCAAGTTCCTCCCGACCAGGATATCCGTTTATTTGCGGAGTTGATTCTGTCCGATACAGAACACTCATGCTGCAAAGCGCAGAAAACGGAAGTCGCGGCGAAGAAGTGAACAGTTTAGCGGAAGCGCCGGTCGCCGCGCGCGAGACTGTTAACGCAAGATCGACATCGTCCATGCGGGCGATTCTTTCGGTGCCGTTAGCTGCTGTCGGCGCCCTTGCGGTTCATCTTTTCGTTTCGAAAACACAACCACCCGCGGAAACCCATTCTTACACGTTATTTCTTGCCGCGATTCTGGGGATTTTTGTTATAGCCGCGGCGGTGCAGCCATTTGTTAGGGGATTGCGCCGCTGGATGCGAAACATGTGCCCAATCCTCGCGGCCGCCGTTTTGCTGCTTTGCGGTTGGGAGATCATCACCTCCGATCTGCGCCTGCTGCCGCTCCCATATTTTCCCGGCCCCGCGGGAGTGCTGCAAAGCTTGATCAATGATCGCGCGCTTTTGTTCGACAGCACATGGCACTCGCTTATCCTGCTCATCAGCGGATACGCGATGGGCGTAGTCGCCGGTTTGATCAGTGGCGTTTGTATCGGCTGGTCCTCGCCGGTGCGGTATTGGGGAATGCCGGTGCTGAAAGTCGTCGGCCCGATTCCCGCGACCGCTTGGATTCCATTAGCGATGGTGGTTTCGCCCTCCGCGCTTTTTTCTGCCGCTGGACTCATCGCTCTCGCGGTCTGGTTTCCCGTGACGATGCTGACCGCTTCCGGCATTTCCAACACGCGTGCGTCGTATCTCGATGTTGCGCGCACTCTCGGCGCCGGACCGCGTTATCTTATCTTTCGCGTCGCGATTCCGGCGGCCATCCCGAACATCTTCATCGGCTTGTTCATGGGACTCGGTGCGTCGTTTTTAACGCTCGTAGTCGCGGAATCAGTCGGCGTGAAATCCGGTCTCGGTTGGTATGTGAGTTGGGCGCAGGGCTGGGCCGAGTACGGAAAAGTTTACGCTGCCCTCATCATCATGGCCGCATTCTTTTCCAGCATCATGACGTTGCTCTTCAAAATTCGCGACCACGTGCTCGTCTGGCAAAAAGGCGTCATTAAATGGTAACGATGGCCGAGAGCGAAGCTTCATCGCTGCGCGTGAGCGAAGTTCGTAAAAGTTTTCCCGCGCCTGACGATCCGAATGCGCATCAGCTCGCACTCGACGCGGTCTCGTTGTCCGTCGCCGCGGGCGAATTAGTTTCGCTGGTCGGCCCGAGTGGCTGCGGCAAGTCCACCCTTTTACGCCTCATCGCCGGTCTCGTTGCCCCAGATTCAGGCGAGCTCCTGATTGGATCCGAGCCAATTACCCAGCCCAGCGCGGAACGCGGCCTTGTCTTCCAGGATCCAAATCTTTTCCCGTGGCTCACTGTTCGGCGAAACATCGAGGCGGGACTGGTCGCGCGTCATGTGTTGAATGAGAAACGACATGAAGTGGATGAATTCATGCAGCTGGTCGGCCTCGAAACATTTGGCAACGCCTACCCACACCATCTTTCCGGCGGCATGTCGCAACGCGTCGCCTTAGCGCGTGCGCTGATTAATCATCCGAAAGTTCTCCTGCTCGACGAACCCCTCGGCGCGCTCGACGCCTTTACCCGCATGCGCATGCAGGATGAAGTGCTGCGTCTCTGGCAGGCGCGCGGCACCACCATGCTTCTCGTTACCCACGACATCGACGAAGCGATTTACATGAGCGATCACATCATGATCATGACGCAGCGGCCGGGGCGAATTGAACAAATCATTCCGATCAATCTTTCGCGCCCGCGCGATCGCAGCAGTGCCGAATTCCTTCGGTTTCGCGGCGACATCCTCGAGCTACTTCACTTCGCCGGAAATGCGCAGACGAATCACGGCGGCGGCCTGAAGCCGTATTCAGCCTGAAGTTTTCGCCAAAGCCAATCGGCTAATTTCGTTTTCTCCGATCCCGCGGCGATGGCTTCTGCCTTGTCGATCTTGTCGCTCACGCAATAAAGATACGTCAGCAGCAAGGCGTCTATCGGTTCCGGTTGCGCGGCATGTTTTCTTTCCAGTTGTTGAATCGCGCCGGGGATGTCGCGTCGCGCGAGAGCGCTCGCCGCTAATTCCCAAAATACTTCCGGCGCTGGCGACGCTTCTTTTTGCGCCGTTCTTTCCGCGATAGCGACGCGGAATTCATCGGTGTGCAATATTTCGAGCACCGGCACCCGCAAGCGCGAGCGTTGCAAATAGAGATCTAACGCCGCGAATGGATTCGGTTCTCTGATCCGCGAGAGAAAACGTTCATCGCGCACGGCGAAGAAGGGCGCGGCTGCTTTTCGCATCGATGGCGGCACCACCTTGTCGATCAAAGATGACGACTCGAATTGGCGCGTTGCTGCCGGCGCCCGCAGATAAGTCAGGGCGAAATCATGGATCGCATTAGTATCGGATGCCTCATCCGTTAGGCGCTTCGGGAAGAAATCAGTCAACGGGGCGATGCCGCTGGTCACGCGATCCATCTCCGCGGAGTCCATCACAAATAACGCCGCCAATTGCTCGGGCACCTCAATGCCGATCCGGGCAAGATCTTGGCGGATATTTTCCTCGCGCCACAATCCATCGTTTGCATCGAGAGTGCGCGTCGCGCCATTGACGCCGACCATGATCCATTCCTCGTCAGGCCCGGCCCAGACTGACGCATTAGGAAAAGCGGAATGAAACGCGGCCAGGATCGCTTTCACTTCGTCGACCCGCATCTGATAAATCGGCAACCAGAAACTGGCGATGCCCCCATCCTTCAGTCGGTCGCGCATCAACGAAAAGAATTCGGCGGTGTAAAGATTCACCGCGCCGATGACTTTCGGCGGCGGCGGTTCGCCGGTGATGATGTCGTATTGCCGCGGGCTGGCTTGCAGGAAGAACCGGCCATCCTGCACAAAGGTTTTCACCCGCTGATCGTGCAACGGGTTGCGATAATCGAAGCCACTTTGATCATCCGCGAGCGCGAACACCTCTCGCGAGATATCGACGATGTCGATCTTGCGCAGAGTCGGCGAGCGGGTGAGCGCATCCGCGGTCGCGCCTAGCCCGTAACAGATGAGCAATGCATCTTCCGCTTCCGGGCGCAGCGCGAGTGGCAGGTAAGCGAAAAGCCGCATATAGCGATGACTTGCCGGCGTCGTCGCCGACATCGAGAAGGCGTTTGTCAGCAGCCGGTGGTAATACGGCTCGCCCAAAAAATCGGCGCGCATCAACTGCAACGTGTCCGCTGTCCCTTCGATTCGTTTCACCAAATGTTCGCCGTCTTGCTCGAACAGGCGGCGCGCATTGGCGAAATGTTCCTCATTCAAACGGCGCGGTGAAACGACCGCGACCGCAATCACCGCCGCGACAATTCCGAGCGTAAGTCTCCAGGAAGCGCGCTCAGTCACCGCGATCGCGAGCAGTGCGTAAGCAGCCGCGCAAAAGATTAGCGCCCATTGAAAGCCGAAAAACGGCAACAAAATAAAGCTGCCGACAACCGGGCCGATCGCTGCGCCGATGGTGTTAAATAGCGTCGTTAGGCCGACGGTGTTCATCCAACCGGGCATCACATCCTGCACGCGAGCGGTGACGGCCGGAAACATCACGCCGGATAAAAACGCCGGGCCGAACATTAACGCCAGCGACAGCAGCGTGATCTCACTCCAGCGATCGAGGTAGAACGCCTCCGCTTTTCTTTGCAACGCTGGTCCGGGGAAGAGGAAGTAACAAAGCAGGGTCGTGATCGCGATCGCGAGCAGAAGCGACGCGAGAAAATATTTATGTCGCGCGAAGCGGCGCGACATCGCACCCGAGACGAGACCGCCGGAACCGATTCCAGCGAGAACGACCGCGAGCATGACGGCGAACGCGGTGGAAGAGGATGCGATGTAAAGGCGCAGAAAGCGAAACCAAACCACCTCGAGACAAAGGAGGAGCGCGCCGGACGCGAAGCTGATGAGAAGCAATCGCCACGGCCATTTCGAATTTTCCGCGAGATGAAGATGTCGATCTTGCACGGGAGGATCTACTTTCGTGCGCGAGCGCGCAGCGACGATGAGAGCGATCGCTGCGGCGGTGCAATTCAACGCGCCCGCGAGCAAACTTGTGCCGAGCAGTCCGAATGCTTTGATGAGAAAAACTTCGCCGATGAGCGCGCCGACCACGGCGCCCAATGTGTTGAAGCCGTAGAAAAACCCGAGCGCGCGGCCGAAATCGTAACGCCGCAATCCAGGATCATCGAGCAACACTGGCAGAGTGAGGCCCATCGCCGTCGTCGGGATTAACAGGATAACGAACGAAATGATTAAGCGCAGCGCGTTGAGAACGGTGTCGTGTCCCCAGAGCGCTTGAAAAAGTGGACGCAGCCACGAGCCGAGATGCGGCAGAGCGAAAACGATAATGCAACCCAGTAACGCCACGGCGATTTCGAGCGCGGCGTAAATGTGCAGCGGTTGCCAGCGTTGTAGTTTGGAACGCGAAGCGATGGCGTTGCCGAGCGCGAGGCCGGCCATAAAACTGGAGAGGATGAGCGCGGCCGACCAGACGGAGTTGCCAAATACGAGACCGCTCAGTCGCAACCAGAGCGTTTCGAAAAGGAGCGCGCTGATTCCGGAAAGAAAAAGAATTACCGAAATGATCGCGACGCGCACGGGCACACATTCTAACTGCCGCAGCACGATGTCGATCTTATGCTAACCTCGCAGGATGGCTCGCAAGGCAGCGCGCAATGCGCATTGGCTGAATAAGGACTTTGCCAAGCTCGACGTCGGACGTTGGATCGCGCTGTTCCTCTTCTTCGTAGCCATCATCGTCGTCTTTTGTCTGTTCTTCATTCGCCGGCACACCCTGCCGTATCACTTCGAACATACTTTCGCGGTCGACGCACCGGAGTTTATCGGATCGGCGCTGGCCCTGAGTAATCCGGTGCTCGTTCCCGGCAACAAGATCGACATGTTGCAAAACGGCGACGTTTTTTTCCCCGCCATGCTCGACGCGATTCGCACCGCGAAAAAGACGATCAACTTCGAAGCGTTCATCTTTTATTCCGATTCGATAGGCCAGGAATTTCGGGACGCGCTGTGCGATAAAGCGCGCGCCGGTCTCGAAGTGCGCGTGCTGCTCGATGGCATCGGCTCCAGCCGGAAGTTGAAGAACGCCGATGTGCGGATGATGAAAAAAGCGGGCTGCAAGTTTTCCTATTATCATCCGACCCATTCGTTTCGGGTCGATCGCGCCAATCGCCGATCGCATCGGCGCATTCTCGTCGTTGATGGAAAAATAGGATTTACCGGCGCGGTCGGCTTCGCCGAAAAGTGGGCTGGGCACACGCAAGACAAAGAGCATTGGCGCGACGCGCAGGTCCGAATCGAAGGTCCGCTCGTCGCCGGTCTGCAAGCCGCGTTTCAAGAGCATTGGGCCAAGACTTTTGGCGAAGCGCTCAGCGGCGCAGATCAATTTCCCAAACTGGAATCCGCCGGGGATTTGAAAGCGCAGGTTGTCTCTTCGCGTTCGTTTTCGATGGCGCCAGTGCCTTTGGTCGAAGCGGTGGCGTGGACTGCCGCGACGAAACGGATTTGGATCACTAACTCGTATTGCACTCCGACCGATGACCAGGTTCGGCAGCTGGTGAAAGCGGTAGATCGACATGTCGATGTTCGACTGCTGTTGCCCGGGCCTAACAACGATCAACCGATGACCAAGTCGGCCGGCCGCACCGCTTACGGCAAGATGCTCGAAGGCGGCGTGAAGATTTTTGAATATCAGCCGACCATGATTCACGAGAAGTCGATGGTGGTGGATGGGATGTTCTCGATGTTCGGTTCGTCCAATTTCGACGCGCGCTCGTCCGAAATTAACGAAGAGCTCGACCTGGTGGTTTACGATCAGAAATTCGGACACGCGATGGAGTCGTCATTCGAAAAAGATCTGACGCGGTCACGCGAATACACCCTGCAGGAATTCAAGAATCGTTCGCTCTGGGAACGCACGACCGAGTGGCTGATGCTGTCGTTTCGCTCGCAGCTTTGATCAAGGTGCGGATGTTTGGCGTTGTTTGAAGATGTCGATATACCGGCGCAAGTCGGTGGCGACCGATTCTTGGCCGGTCGCTTGCGCGAGCTGAGCGCCGCGTTCGGCCGCGGCGATGGCCGCATCGAACTGGTGATTCTCGGCGTAAGCAACGGCCAGTGTTCTTAAGACGACGGGATTGGTGTCATTAGCAAAACGATTGGCCTGTTCCGCCAGTGCGACCGCCTGTTTGCCGTCGCGCAATTCTGCCTGCGGACATGTTGCCAGAACCCACGCGAGATTGTTCGCGGCGTCGCCGTCTTCCGGCTCGTAACGCAAGGTGTTTTTCCATTGCGCGATCGCGTCAGCGTAATCGCCGCGATGGAAATACATGAGCGCCAGCGCGTTGCTCGCTTCGATGTCATCGGGCAAAATCTCGAGCGCGATCTTCCAATGCTCGATCGCCTCGTCGACTTTGCGCTGCTGCGCCAAAATTGAGGCGAGACCGTGTTGCGCGCCGGAATTTCCGGGCCGCATTTCGATGGCGCGACGATAATGCTCGATCGCTTCGTCCACTTTGCCTTGCACGAAAAGAATTCCAGCAAGTCCGGTGTGCGCGATGTCGCTATTCGGCGTGACCGAAAGCGTGTAGTTCCAAAGCGATTCGGTATCGCGCCAGTGCGCAGTTTGTCTCCAGGACAAGATCGACAAGGTACTGATGACGAGTGTCGCCGCCGGAATGAGAACGATTTCACGCCGTCGCCATCCGGTCGTTAGGTCGCGCACCACCCACGCCAGCGCGAGGTAGAGGCCGATTTGCGGAAGATAAGTGTAGCGATCGGCGCGGCCTTGCAGCCCGACTTGAATCAATCCGATCACCGGGACCAGCATGATCAAATACCAAAGCCAGCCGACGATGAGGTAAGGATTTTTGCGGCGACGGATGAATGCGACCGCGCTGATGAAAATGAGGACGGCGGTGGCGAGGGTGATGCGCCACAACGGCAGGCGGCCTTCGGGATGGAGATAAAATGGAATGAGATTCTGCGGCCAAAACATCTGCACGATGTAATCGAAGTAGCTGACGACGGCGTTATTGATTCGCCACGAGAGCGGCAAGTGTTCGGTCGAGCCGAGGGCGAAGTTTTGCGCGAGCAGAGTGGCAACGCAGGAAGCTACGACGAGTGCGAACAACGGAATTTTTTCGATCGCTAACTTCGTCCATGTCGATCTTGCGCGAAGTCGATCGAGCGGCCAGTAATCGAGCAGCAAGAGAACGACCGGCGTGGTGACGAGCATCGGTTTCGACATCAGGCCGCACGCGAGCAAGATCGACATGGTGAGGTAACGCGCTACGGATGGCGCGCGGACATAACCCGCGTAAGCCCAGATTGTGAGCATGAAAAACGCGCCGCTGAGGACATCCTTTCTCTCGGAAATCCAGGCGACGGATTCAACCCGCAACGGATGGATCGCAAAGATCGCGGCGACGAATGCGCTCGCCCAGAGCGAACCGGATAGGCGACGCAACGCGACGAAAAGCAAAACCGCCGCGACGCCGTGCAGCAATACGTTAACGAAATGATGCCAGCCCGGTTGCACGCCGAAGATTTGGCAGTCGAGCATGTGCGAGATCGACGTGAGCGGGTGCCAGTTTTGCGAATGAACATGCGTGAACGCCCAGCCCACGCCTGGCCAGGACAAGCCGCGATTGATGTGCGGATTTTGCAGGACGTAAAGCGGATCGTCGTAATTGATGAATTGGTGCGAGCAAGTCTGCCCGAAGACGCCCCAAACGAGTGCCAGCAGCGCGACCGAGACGATGAGCGTGTTGCGCTTCGTGGTGGCGGGAAGATTATTTTTTCGCGATAACACGGTGGTGATGATTGATGATAGCGTGGCCGGCGGCGGGAGCGAGTCGTTGAATTGGTCGCAATCGCTTCTGCAAAGTCGCGCGATGCTTTGGCTCGTCAGCATTCTTGCGCTCGCATTGTTTTCGACCGCGAATCTGCCGTGGCAACTCGACGAATTTTCGCAGGAGCGGCAGGCGCTCGCGTCTTACGGCATCGTGAAAGAAGGCCGCTGGCTTTATCAATCGGCGCCGCGAGATCGCGAAGCAACCAAGCCGCCGCTAGTGCCCTGGATCTCCGCGGGCCTCTTCGCCATCACGCGGTCGTGGGATTTCGCCTGGCGGTTTCCGTCGTTCGCGGCGGCAATTGCATTGTCGATCTTACTGTTGCGCGAGGCGACGGCGGCGTTCGGTCCGGCGGCGGGACTGCTCGCGCTCAGTGCGTTTAGTTTGAATCATCTGAGCCCGCGCCTCGCCTCGCTGGTGCGGACGGATATGCCGCTGGCGTTAATCGTGTTTCTGATCGGGCTGCAAATTCTCGGCAAGATCCGCCGACAAGAACCATGGCGAAGGCGCGATCGATGGTTGCTATTCGCCGCACTGACCGCGGCGCTGTTCATCAAAGGTCCGATCGTGTTTGCGTTTTTGTTGCCGGCCGTCGCGCTGTTTCAATGGCGATGGCGGAATAGAAATGTGATCGGCGCCTGGTCGGGCTGGTGGCCGTGGCTCGCATCGCTCGCCCTTTTTATGGCGTGGGTCGTGGGCGGGATTATATCGCAGCCGGGATTTTTCGATCAGGTCGTGATGCACGAATTTCTCGGCCGCTTCGGCACCACCGAACAACGGCCGCATCCGCCCTACTATTATGTGGCGCACTTGCTGACGAAGTTCGCGCCGTGGAGCGAGCTGCTGATTATTTTTACGGTCGCCGGCGTCCGCTCGCATCACAATTCGATCCGACTCGCGCTACGGAAACTTTCGCCCGATTTATTTTGGATTACCTGCTGGGCACTAGGTGGGCTTTTGTTAATGTCGTTAGTCCCGTCGAAGCGACTCGATCGCATTTTTCCGCTCATCCCGCCCTTATGTTTGCTGGTGGCCGCGCAATTTCGAACGCCGCCACGACGCTACCTTTATAATTGGAGCGCCGCCGCAGTTCTATTGTCGATCTTAGTGGCAGGCCAATACGTCGGCGCAAGAGTCTCGCGTGGGTATCACGATCATCGCGATGCGCTCGTCACATTTGGCCGCGAAGTTCGACAGCGCGCACAGACGAACCATTGGCGTTACGAAATCGTCGAAAGTCACGATGGCGGGATGTTGCTGTATCTGGAGAAGCTGCATTTCATCGCGCCGGAGCGCGCCGTGGCGGAATGGAATGCGGGGAATCTGGATGCGCTGGTGGTGCGCGTGCTCGATGCCCCACGTTTGATTGTCGATCTTAGCGGCGCAACTCTGTCCGAACTCCGCTCGGTCGAGCGAAAAGATTTCCCGAATCGAAACTACGTTTTGATCACGCGTTGAATTTGGAGCCGGCAGATACTCGGAACGGAAGCCAACGAAAAGTGGATCATTGGGCCGTTAAAGTTCAATACGCCGGACGACGCGAGACAGTTCCGCTAGCAACAGCCAACAAGGATGCCGCCGCCAACATCGCAAAAGACTTTTATCTATTCTTGCAGTCACACGGTTGGGAGGCGGCACTTCAAAAATTCAAACCGAAATCGCGCTGGTCAAATCAAGCCGTTACCACGGTCGGTGAATTTCTTGAGCGAACAGGAGGAATTTGGAGTGGGAATCCAAAAACGCTTGCGGCCGAAATAAATCCGGGAGAATTCAGTTCGGTCGCGGCGGAACTCCTTGTTATCTGGCGGCTGAACGCTGGTCTTCTCGGCTGAGAGCTGCTTCGCCTCGACGCCCGCCTCCGCCGGGCGCTCCACCGGCTTTCCGTACGGGCCAAGCTTCTGGGTCTCCCAG
This sequence comes from Spartobacteria bacterium, assembly GCA_040002925.1. Classification (GTDB taxonomy): domain Bacteria; phylum Verrucomicrobiota; class Verrucomicrobiia; order Chthoniobacterales; family UBA10450; genus JAJPGZ01. The sequence continues at coordinate 11,754 of JBDUDM010000063.1, forward strand.
TCGGCGGGCCGGCCTTCGCCTCCACGCTTGACTGTCTCGAAACCCTCGCCTTCGACTTTCCGAACGGGTGGCCCCGATGTGCCCGGTCCGCTTGGAGGCTCAGATCGCGTGCCTCCGCTCTTCGCGCCACTCGGCGTAGGGGTTTCTCCACGCCTGCAGCCCGGAGATGTCGAGATTGACGCACTGCGCAGTGCGACCGCATTCGGCGCCTAAATAAAAAACCC
>JBDUDM010000153.1:0-3513 GCA_040002925.1 Spartobacteria bacterium
ACCGCGCTGCCGAATATTATTCGCCGGCGATGACGCATACGCTCGAAGGCGACAGCCCCGAGAAGCGGCTGTCGTACATCGGATAAACCTGAGTCGCAGGCCAGCGGAACGTCCCGGCCGCGGTCGCGCGCGCGAGCACCGAGTAAGTTCCCGAGCCCGGTTCGAAATCATCGAAGTAAAGCAATGTCGCGCGATCGCGCATTTCCGAATGCGATAGCGCGAGCACATGATTGTTTTGGTCTTCCGCCGGCAATTCAAAAAATTTCCCGATCAACGCCAGATTCGGATTCACCGTTTCCAAACCGGCCGGCAACGAATCCTCGAGCGCGACGTAGTTCTGTTTCTTGCGCGTGTTGATCCGGTAAGTGATGAGAACCTGATCGCCGATCTTGAATGGCGAATCGGCAGCGCCGGTGCGTTTCGCATCGGACATATTCTTGACCACGCGCTCGAGCCGAAATCCGCGATCAACTCGCTCGGTATCGAGCGCATCCAGAGAAAATTCCGCCTTCATCAAAAAAGTCATGGCCACTTTGTTCAGGCCATTGACCGAAAGTTGATTGTCGATCTTGCGATCGAGCCACGCGGCCGAGCAGCGATTCTTCGATAGCGTTCCGGGCGGTTCGGCCGCTTCCAGCGGCTGCACGTTCTCGGCGCCGATCATCGATTTGAATGTGAGCAACAGCCAAAGATTTTCCTGCGTCGAAAGCGCGGCGGATGAATCCATCAGAGTCAGCATGCGATTGCGCACGCGCTTCTTTCTCTCCCCGATGAAGTATTTCGGCGCAACCGTTTCAAACGCCAGCGCGATGATCGCCTCCGCGCGAGTCATCGAAGTAAACGTGCGCGGATCGAACGCCCGCTCCTTCACCGGCGCTTCGATCTCCTTGAGCAACTGCTCTTTTTCGCGCGCCATGATGTTTTGTCGATGCAGCGCGATCGCGAGTAATGCGCGGCCTTCGCCGCCGGCCTCGTTGCGCCGCAAATAAACTTCCTGCGACACCGCCGCCAGATCTTCTTCTTTCTCGTATTGCGTCAGGACAAAGAGCGCGAAGCATTTCGTGAACGGCGTCGTGACCGTTTGTCCGTTCGCGATTTTCTTGAGCGCAGCCGCCAGTTTATCGCGCAATCCTTCCGGCGCTTCGAATCCCCCGTTGACCGATTCGTTAACAGCCCAGAACGCTTCGCAGGTGACGAACGGATTCGCCGTCTCGCCGCCCGGCCAATACGGCAACATTCCATCCGTCAGCAACGAATCGTTATACTGCTTCATTCCGCGTTCGAGCACCGCACGAAATTCGGCGTCGCGCGCTTCCACATCGGGCAAATACGCGAGCAGATTCGCCAGAAAACTGTAGCCGAGCAGTTTGGTCGAGATTTGTTCGAAGCAACCGTGCGGGTATTCCAGAATCATCGGAATGCCGGCGATCTTCGGCAGCCACGGCGACGTCGAAACGGTCGCGCTGAATTTTCCATGCGCATGCTTCCACGCCTCCGGCATGGCTGGCTGCGAGTTGAATTGCGGGCCGTTGAATGGGCCGGCCACACTTTCCTTGCGCACAATCGATGGCGATTGCACCGGTAACGTCAGCTCGATCGCGTCGGTCGTCTTCGCGTTCGATTTCGCGGTCGCTTCGAAACGAATTTTGACCGGCGCAAGATCGACATCTTCTACTTTGGCTTTGAATCGAAACACCGTCGGGGCATCGCGTTTCGCGCTCTGCTTCGCGATTGGTTCGCCCACCAGCTTGCATGTCGCGTCGGTCATACATCGCACCGTAATCTCTTCTGCATCCGCAAAATTCTGCTGCACCGACGCGCGCAACTCCACTTCATCGCCGTGTCGTAAAAAACGCGGGAGCGCGGCATTAATGAGCAACGGCTTGGAAACTTTCAGCGTGACCTCGGCGTCGCCGCCGAACTGATGCGCCTTCGTTTGGCCAACCGCGACGACGCGGTAGCTCGTTAGGTTATCCGGCGCCACGAAATCAAAACTGGCTTTGCCGTCCGCGCCGGTTTTTAAACTGCCCTGCCAAAACGCCAGCGTTTTAAATTCCTTCCGCACATTGGTCACGTTCGGAACCGCTTCTTCGCCGCCGCCGCCAATGATGAAACCTTTCTGGGTCAAACTTTTCGGCGTGATCTCCTCGATGAAACGATCGAGCGATTGAAAGCTGCGAACGGAAAATGGATTCCGTGGATAAAATCCGCTGAGAATCTTCGCTAACTCCCAACCGCCCAGTTTTAGCACGGCGTCATCGACCGCGAATACCGCAAGATCGACATCTCCAACCGGTTTCCCTTCCGAGGTAACTTTGATATCGCCGCGAACGGTCTCGCCCGGCTTCACCGACGCACTCGCGAGATGCGATTCGATTTTCAACTCCCGATCCGGCCGGCGCACTTCAATCACGCTGGCGGCGAATCGTTCGCGCGGCAGTTCCTTCTCGCCGCCGGGCTTGACCAGATAAATCGAGACCGTCGCATTCGGCGCGTATTCTTTCTTGATTGGCAAATCGATGCGACCCGCGTTGCCGGGAATCGAAACCAGCAGCGTGTCGAGTATTTGATCGGTCTCGACCGAAACCCAGGCCACGCCGCCGAACGGCGCCTGGATCGACAACTTCGCTTTTTCTCCGGGCGTAAACTCTTTCGTTTCATGCTCGATCTTGAAACTGGTTTCGTTTTGCACCGGCAATTCCGCCGGCGCTTCACCAGTCACCGTCGCTTCGTCGCTCACGAGCGGCGCTTTGCCGTCGGTCGTTTTGGCGGCAACGACATAACGACCGGTATCGGCCGCCGGCATCACGAACTCGGCCGGCGTTTTCGATTCTTGCGACGCGACCTTGTCGTACTGATCGGTGTTGCGATAGCGAAACACGAACGGCGCCAGCTGTTCTTTCGCGACCTTGGTGGTGACATGGAAAAGATCGACATGTACGGCTACGGCATCGACTTTTTTATCGTCACCATCGACGGCCTGGATTTGCACCTTCACGCCGTTAGGTTTCGCTGGATCTTCCTCCGCTCGGATTCCGAGGCGCACCGCCGCGGGGAAAAGGGCCGCGGTATCACCGCCGGTTAAGGTTTGTCCGTCCACCGAAGTCACGTCGGCACGCCAGAAGACTTCGCTCTTGCCGACGGCGACGTTGTCCTTGAAAGGCGATTCGCACACCAACTTCGCCATGCCGTGCTCGTCGAGTTTGGTATCGCCTTCGATCGTTTTCGTTAGCTCGTTATCGGTATCAAGATGCGGCCCGACCTGCGCATAACTGTTATAGCGGCGCAGGTAAGTATCGCCTTCGGTCGCGGTTTCGGCCGACACCGTCCACGTCGCTTTCCAATGCACGCGCGCGTTCGCATTCGGCGCGCCATGAAAATAGGCGGAGGAAACATTCGCATGCGCCGTTAGGCCGACTTCCGGATCTGCCTCGACCACGGCCGAGAACATCGGCACGCGATATTCTTCTACGCTAATCGCGGCGGTGCCTTCGTAATCCTGATTGTCGATCT
>JBDUDM010000064.1:0-11736 GCA_040002925.1 Spartobacteria bacterium
GGCGCGACCATGATGCCATGACGATCGGCGCCGCTGCTGTTCACGTCTTGTTGCCACTGCTGCAAGGTGAGACCGCCTGTGCTGCGCGGCCACGTTTCGATCGGCATGTTCGATGGAATCGGATATCTGCCGTTCGGATATGTCCCGCCATCCAGATCGGATTCATCGGGATAATCGACAAACGGAATCGTCACCCGCGCCTGACTGTCGGGCACGAGCACGTAATTCATTTCATAAAAAGGCCGCAGTGTTTGCCGCGTCGATGACAAATCGGCTTTGATCTGCGAGATCATGGCGGCCGAATTCCCGAGCAGGGGCCGGCGCGAAATGTCTTCGTTCCACGCATTCGTGACCGGAAAAATCTGGATCGCCGAAACAATCGCGTCCGCTTGCGGCGTGTTGAAAAGGGTTGGCGTGCTGACCGCGGGAGCCGGGCCGAGAATTCGCCCTTCGTGATTGATGCGTTCAGCAGTCGCGGTGAATGCGACTGTCGATGTTACGAATAAAGCGAAGCCTCTTTGGCAATTTGTCATGATCGTTTTCCTTCACGGCAGCGGAGAAGCTTCACCCTTTTGGCAGCAGCATTTGCGCCCTGTCGCCGACAAGATTCAGGTCGCCGACCAGCCGCTCGGCTTCGCGCGCAAGCGCCGAATCAAAACCTGCTGCAGCGGCGGCTTTGAACGAATCTTCTTGAATCTGCGCCGCCCTCCCTGCGCATCGTATCGGAAAGAAATATGTTTAAACGCATTCTGAAATGGATCGGCGGAATTCTCGGACTGATCGCCATCGGCCTCGCCATTTTCCTGATTAACCTGATCTGGTTCCGGCCATGGAGCCTGAATCTGTTTTACGAAAAGATCTTTGCCGAAACCATTTTCACTGAACCGGAGTTGCTTTCGTCTCTCGGATTAGTAGAGCAGTTTGGATTCACCAGTCATAACGGGAAGCTGAGCGATGAATCTCCGGCGCATCAGCAGAAGGCGATCGACCGCTGGAAAAAAGATCTGCGACAGCTGCACGAATATCCGTTAGATCGACAATCGCCTTCGCAGCGCCTTTCGACCCACGTCCTCGAATGGTTTCTGCAAGACCAAGCCGAAGGCGAGAAATGGCAGTGGCACAATTATCCGGTTAACCAGCTCTTCGGTGTGCAAAACCAGTTGCCATCGTTCATGGCCAACACGCATCGTCTGCTTGCGCGCAAGGATTGCGATTACTACTTGATGCGGCTCGAGGCGGTGCCGCAGAAGTTCGATCAGCTGCTCGAGGGGTTACGCGTGCGCGAGCAAAAACAAATCCTGCCGCCGCGTTTTGTGGTCGAGGAAGTGTTGAAAGAGATGGGCGACTTCGTGGCGAAACCGCCCTCGGAGAATGTCCTGGCCACTTCCTTCAAGGAACGCGCGGCTAAGATCGACAAGTTGAATGACAACGATCGCGCGAATTTTCAAGCGCGGGTTGAGAGCGCGATCACGAACAGTGTTTATCCCTCCTACCGCAAGCTGATCGATTATTTCAATGGCGTGCTGCCGAAAGCAACGACCGACGACGGCGTTTGGAAATTACCGGATGGCGATGCGTTTTACGCTTACGCCTTGCATACCAATACCACGACGACGCTTCAGCCTAACGAAGTGCATGATCTGGGACTGAGCGAAGTGGCGCGCATCGAGGCCGAGATGCGCACGATCCTGGATGCGAATGGATTCACGGGCCAGCCGGTCGGCGAAGCGATGGATAAACTGGCCAAGGATCCGCGTTTTCTTTATCCGAATGACGACAAGGGCCGCGCCGATGCGCTCGGTGAATTCAAACGTCTCATCGATAATGCAATGGCGCATTGTGGGGACCTGTTCGTCACATTCCCGAAAGCGAAGATCGACATCCGCCGAGTGGAGCCATTCAAGGAAGCAACCGCGCCCGGCGCATATTATCAGCCCGGCGCGATGGATGGAACGCGGCCGGGGGTTTTCTTCGCCAACCTGCGCGACATGAACGAGGTGCCGAAGTGGAGCATGCCGACGCTCGCTTATCATGAAGGCGTGCCCGGCCATCACTGGCAGCTGTCGATCGCGCAGGAACTCACCGGCGTTCCGCAATTTCGAAAGGTGCTTCCCTTCACCGCTTACGGAGAAGGCTGGGCGCTCTATTGCGAATGGCTGGCGAAACAAGCGCGCTGGTACGAGAACGATCCATTCGGCGACCTCGGCCGATTACGCGACGAACTTTTCCGCGCGGTACGGCTGGTCGTCGATACCGGGATTCACGCAGAACATTGGACGCGGGAGCAAGCGATCGCCTACATGCGGGAAAAGACTGGCTTGGGCGAAAAAGAAGTGAAGTCGGAGATCGAGCGTTACATCGTGATGCCCGGGCAGGCTTGCGCCTACAAAATCGGGATGCTCAAGATTCAGGAATTGCGCGCGCGGGCGCAGCAGGAACTGGGAGACAAGTTCGATCAGCGCGAGTTCCACGACACGCTACTGAAGAATGGCGGGCTGCCCCTCGAGATCCTGGAGCAGCAAGTTAACGAGTACATGCAGCGCAAGAAAACGTAGGGCTTCTCTCGACCGCGCCGGATTACCTTGCAGTCCTCGCCGCAACCAGCGCAAGATCGACATATGAACTTCACTAAAAACATCGGCATGCTGTTGCTCGCGATTTATTTGATCCTGGTCGGCATCATGTCGCTCACCGCGGTCGCCATTCCAGCCATCGTGATGGGCATCCTCGCCCTCCTGGCGGGCATCTTCATTCTCATCGGAAGATAACCGGCCTCCCCGGTGCGCTGGAAAAATCTAGCGCGACAGCTCTTCCATCATCTCCTTCGCGAACTTCGGGCCCACGCCCGCTTCTTCGTGTTTGAAATAGATGAAGGCATCTTGCCAAGGCGGCGTTTGTTCGCGGACAAACGCCGCCCAGCGTGCGATGTCGATCTTGCTATAATCTTCGCGGCGAAGGCGAAGATAGCCGAAATCGGCAGTAACCATTTTCGGCGCAGCGAAGTCGGCGGTTTCGTTGAGGCAAAGGGCGACGTTGCGTGATTTGAAAATCTCCCACACGTCGTCAGCGAACCATGATTCGTGACGAAACTCGAACGCGGCGCGGGCACCGGTCGGCAAACAGTTAACGAAGTCGGCTAGGACGAAGGTGTCTTTCTTGAAAGTGGGTGGGAGTTGAAAAAGGATCGGACCGAGTTTTTCGCCGAGACCCGAGGTGATGTCGTGGAAATAGCGCATGGTGTCGCCGCAGTCGCGCAGCTTCGACCAATGCGTGACTTTCTGCGGCGCCTTGAGTGCGAAACGAAATTTTAGCGGCGTGAGTTTGTTCCAATTCTCGATCGTCTTGGCCGCCGGAATGCGGCGAAAGGTGTAATTGATCTCCGTGGTACTAAGCCGTTCGGCGTAATACGGGAGCATCTTCGCGGCGGAAAGATCTTCCGGATAGAAGTTGCCTTTCCATTCCGCGTACTGGAAGCCGGAGGTGCCGACCCAGATGTTCATGTCGATCTTGTATAACGCAGCGGGTTCGATCACCGCTACGGAAGATTCAGGGCTTAGCGAGAGGACGGATCTCGCCGGTGACTTCAGTGACGACCCGATAGCCTTCAATGTTCGCGGGTATAACCGCCTCCGTATCTGGTGATTTTTTCGTCAACATCACTTTAAGGCACGCGGTCTTGCCGTCTTCGAGCAACCCAACGTAGACGCCCGTAACATTTGGAAGCTTGAGCAGCTCTTTGTCGTGAGCGGCAAGAACAACGTTGATGTCGCGCTTCTTCACACTGCGGTCTGGCTGAGCCACAATGTTATTCGCGGAAACAAGGGCGAGGAATATGAATGCTCCCCGGACGAAGATGCGAGAGGCGAGCTGAGATGGCCTCATTCCGCAAGATCGACAATCGCTAATTGCCAACCATGGTGGCGCCGAGAAATGTGAGCACCTCGTCGATGGGGTTGGCGATCGCGTCGACATTGCTGCCGGCATAGATCAGGCCAATGGCGCGCGGATTGGTGGCGACATCTTCGAGCAAGACCGAACCGGAATCACCGCCGTTCACAAACGTGCTGCTAGGATTCGAAACTACGATCTGGCCAGTGAATGTTTTGGAGAAGGCGAGATTCCCGCCGCATTCATAATCGTAATCGACAACAATGGTGGCGTTCAGGCCCATGATGCTGCTCCTGGTCAGGCCGGTGGTGCGTCCGCTTTTTTTCACGCGTTGATTGAGAAACGCCGGCACCGTTTGCGACGAGATAGTCCCAACCTCAAGAATCGCGCCATCGCTTCGGACCATCCCGGGTGTCACCTTTGCGATGGAGCAATCAACGTTAGAATCCGGCAGAGAGCTCCTTGTCTCGAGCAGGCCCACGACTTGAACACTATCCGGATCACAATGGGTATCGAGCAGACCTGGTTGAACAATTGCATCGCCAGTGGTCGCTAAAGCGTTGTTCTTTCCGAGAGCGATATCACCCTCAAACACGTGATAGTTGCTAAGGATATACTGCACGCCGCCAATCTGAACGAGCGCTCCGAGCGTGCCGCCACAGCAAAAGGTAAGGGTTGAATCGTTCCCCCAACTACCGGAAGTCCCAAGCTGGATCGGCGCGGATTGCATAGCGCGATGACTGGTCGTCACCGAAGGCGTGGGCGATCTACGCCGACGGCGTAACGCGCGGAACTTGTCGGTCAAACGAACTTCTACCGGCACGCCACGCCATTGCACTGGTAAACTGCGGACGGCGTCGGCGGCTTTAGCTGCCTCTCGATTAACGTAAACAACGAGCGCGCTATTTCCGGCGGGATCAACCGTGACGGCCGTGCCGATCACATCAGCATTGCGCATCCATCCTCCGGTAACTTCGCGCTGGGCTTCGATCGCGGCACGAAGGCGAGGATGATTCTTCTCGATGCTTTCTGCCATTGGTGGCGCGCCACTCGCGATCGAAATTGCGAAAATGGTGGCGACAGCCGTAAAGAACCGCTGGGGGAGCAGGTTTGACATCGCCGAAAGGTTCGCTCCCCACGGCCACTTTGGCAAACCGAAAAAGGGAAGATCGACAATCGGCTTCCGAGGTTATTTAGCGCCTGCGCAAGGCCGTCGTGAACCGAATCAGCTCCGCCGCGACCTGCTCGATACGCTGCATCACTTTCTTGTCCGTCACGTTTTCCTCGTCGAACGCGTCGCCCGTTGCATAAACGAAGCGCGGGATGATGATTGTGCGAAAATCGAGCATCAAACTATTGGCGTAGGCCATCACCGCCATGTAGCTGCTGGCTCCGCCGGCCGCGCACAAGAATCCGACCACCTTGTCTTCCCAAGCTTTGCCGGTGAGCTCGATCATGTTCTTAGCCGCCGCGCTCATGTCATAATTATAAACCGGCGACGCGATGAGAATGCCGTCTGCGGACGTAATCGCCTTACTCAGTTTCTGCGCGCCGACATTCGCGTAGCACTTGTCCGCGTCGCATAACGGCAGCTCCAGATCGCGGATGTCGATCCAATCGCAGTCAGCCTTTTGTTTCTGCAAGTAATCGAGCGCGACCTGACCTATGCGCCGACTATTGCTGTCGGGATTTCCGCTCGTGCTGATGACAAGATATTTCGGCATTCGCAGAACTTAACGCGATTTTATCGCGCCGCGCCAGTTCGCCAACAAACGATGCGACCGTCCATGACTACAAAATCGACATCACGATAAAGTTCTTTCACAGCCGATTGATCGCTCGCGCTGCAAACTCCCACCGCCGGTCGAGGTGGACCCGCCTCGCGCAATTCCTCAATGTTGCGTCGTTTGAGCGGGAACTTCATGTCGCCGTGAAAAAGATAAAACGCATTCGAACGCAGATCGCGTTTGCGTTGGGATGGTTCGATCAAAATGGTTTCGATCCCCTTGCCTTGCATCGATCCGAGCGTGCGAGCGACGCGCTGCTCCGCGGAAGCGTCCGGCCCGCGATGATGCATTTTGATAAATGCCTGCACGAAACCAGCGATGACGAAAATGCCGGCAAAGACGATCGTGCGGACGCGATTCTGATTATTTCGTTGGGCTATGTCAGATAACGAAAGAGCGAGCACGACGCTAAGACACGGGATGATGGGCAACACGTAACGAACCGACCGAAAGTTAAAGACCAGCGCCAAAGCCACGACCGCAAATGCTAAGATCGACATCTCACGCGCTGGCACGTTGCGATGTTTCGCGATGATGGCCGCGAATGCCGCGAACAGCGCAAAAATTCCTCCAGCCCAACCACTCGCCACTAACCCGTCGAAGATTTCGAAATACGGACGCGCTCCCAAATGGCGCTCGCCGAATAACGCGGATGGATCGTCGCCCGCAAACGCGCGCAGCAACGGCATGTGGTAATGCAGATTTTGAAAGACCGGCCAGATGGCAATCAGCGCTACGGACAAAATTCCGCTTCCGACCAACCAAATGTTCCGCAAATTCGCGCGCTCCTTCATGTCGAAGAAGCGAACCGCGATGATGATCGCCCACACTAATAGTATGAGCGGGATTTTTTGCAGCGCGCCGAGCCAGCACGCGATCGCAACCGCCAGCCACCAAATCGCGTTGCGCCGCGCGAGTTGCGCGAAGCCGATCGCGAGCGTGGTAAAGAAAACGAGGCCGGTGTCGAGCAGCGCGCGGATTGCTTCGGTCGAAAAAAGCGGACACGACACATAGATCGCGACGGCCAGCGGAATTAGCCATGGCCGATCGGGCGCGACTAGAAACGCGACGCAACCCAACGCGATCGCGGACAGAACACCACAAGCGAGGGGCCAGATGCGAACTGCCGTCGATGAATTCGCAATTCGCGGCAGAATAAAAGTCGTTAGCCAATATTGCAGTGGCGGCTTCGCGAACGACGGCCGAAAATTAAATTGCACCGTCGCGCGACCTTTAAGCAACATCTCGCGCGACCGCTCCGCCGTGAGCAATTCGTCGGGATAAGTGAGAACGCCTTTCGGAATCTGAAACGCTAGCCACGCCGTGACCGCAATAATGAGAAGGGCCGCACTCGAAACGGGCGCGAGGTAAATCCGGCGGCCGCTCATTGTCGATCTTACGCGGTTCGTTAGTGCGCTTCCGCAACCGGATTTGATTCGATCGTAAACTTGAGCGTCTCCGTCAGCTTATCTTCCACGTAGAGTTCGAATCGATATTTTCCGAGCGGCCAACCTTCTTTCGGACGGGCTAACGAAAAGGCACCGTCGTCATCTGGTTTGTAGGCCCGCACGCGTGCTTCCATAATCTTGCTGTCTCTGCGGTCTTCCATTCCCAGATCTTCGGCGATCCACACCGCGTGCAAACGATCTCCCAGTTGCAATCCCTTGCCTTTCCAGAATGCGGAAATCTTCGGCGTATCAGACGAAAAAATTGCGGTCGGCTCGCTGTCCTTGTCCTTGGCCAGCACCGCGTGGACGAGTTTCTTTTCGGCTTTGTCGGCGGTCAGAATATCCGAGTTGAGTGTTTGCCCACGAGCGTGAAGCCCAAGCAGCAAGAGCGATAAAAAAAGAGGCAACGTCGAACGCAGTTCCATTGAGACGACAATGGAGATGTCGATCTAATGGTCAAACGTTTTGGCGAAGATCGACAATCACTCCTCGCTGCGGCAACGTCGCGGAATCCGCATGAGCACACAGGCCGAACGCGCACTCAATATTTTACACGAGTGGGTCCCATCCGAGAGTCTCAGGCGACATTGCTATGCCGTCTCCGACTCGCTTAAGCATTTCGCGCAACAGCGCGGAGAAGATGTCGATCTTTGGGAAGCAGTCGGCCTGCTCCACGACATGGATTACGAGCGCCACCCAAATGCCGAACAAAGCGCGAGTGACGGCCATCCTTTTGTCGGCGTGAAGTGGCTGCGCGAAAATGGTTGGAGCGAGGAAGTGTGTCGCGCCATTCTTTCCCACGCCGATTACGCGAACACTCCGCGCGAAACGCCGATGGAAAAAACGTTGTTCGCGGTGGATGAGCTGAGCGGCTTCGTCACGGCGGTCGCGCGCGTCCGGCCGACCAAGAGCATCCACGATGTCGATCTTGCCGCGGTCAAAAAGAAGATGAAGGACAAGGCGTTCTCGCGCGCGGTCAACCGCGAAGACATTATGCGCGGTGCTGCGGAACTGGAAACGCCGCTCGACGAAGTCATCACCGAGGTCATCGCTGCGTTACGCGCCGATGCCGAACGACTCGGCCTCGCCGGGACGCCGAGTTAAATTCGTTCGGCCACGATCTCCAAAACCAGCGGCGTAATCATCAACGCATTCGGATTAGCGTTCGCTGCGGCGAAGTCCGCATTTACCTGGTCGGCGAATTGTCGATCTATCACGCCGAGTTCCTGCAGACGGGCGAGACCGATCGGAATGAAAGTAGCGGGCCATTGCCACATTTCGTCCTGCTGCCTGATGCAAAAAATCCGGGGAACGATGGAATGAATCCTGTAACCGCTGCTAATTAATAGCGGCAGCAATTCGAGGGCGATGTCGGGTTCGCCGCCGGTCGCCCGCCAGCTTTCCGCGACTTTCTGCGCGAACATTTCCTGATTCGGTAGGCGAGGAGAAAATCGCCACGACAGGTAATCGCCGTATTCGTGAAAGATCGACATGCCGCCTTTGCGCATGACGCGACTGAGTTTCTGGATGAGCAACGCCGGATCGTTGACAAAGGTCGCGACCCAACGGCACCAGCTAAAATCGTATTCGCCCGCCGGCAGTTCGTCCGTCATCAGATCGAGCTCGTGGATTTTCACATTCGCGATGGCACACGCGCGAATGGTCTCTTGCATCGCGCTAACGAATTTGTTCGAGCGTTCGAGCGCGATGACTTCACCGCCCGGCCCGACTATCTCCGCAAGATCGACAGTGGCATAACCGGGCCCTGCGCCGACATCGAGCACGCGATGGCCGGCGGCAATGCCCGCTTTCAGCCAACATTCCAGCGCGACCGACCGCCAAACGCGATGTTGCAACCCGAGGCGCGCGATCTCTTCATCGTGCGTGCCGAGAATATAATCGCGATCCGCCGCCATTACTCGTTTTGAACGATTTGGTTTGCGAAAGCGAGGCACGTTTTTTCGGAGCGGCTCCGGGAGCGAAAGAGATGCATCCAAACCCGCGCAGGCAGCGGAACGCTCATGAAACCGAGACATGCTCCGCGACACAAAACCCGACCCAAGATCGGGCGCGTGGCGAGATTCGGTGACACACACAACCTATGATTAAGAAAAATATAACGATCGCGACGCTCGGCGCTTTGGCCGCGGCTGCGACACTATTTGGTGCGGAAAATCCGATGGTCGGCGGCGCGCCGATGTCGGCGAACAAAAACATCGTGGAAAACGCGATGAAATCGAAAGATCACACCACGCTGGTGGCTGCAGTGAAGGCCGCCGATTTGGTGGCGACCCTCCAAAGCAAAGGCCCGTTCACTGTCTTCGCGCCGACGAACGAAGCGTTTGAGAAGTTGCCGGCCGGCACGGTCGACACGCTGGTGAAACCGGAAAACAAGAAAACGTTAACCGGGATTCTGACCTACCACGTTGTCGCCGGTAAAGTGACCGCCGCGAACCTGGTCGAGAAGATTAAAGCTGGTAACGGCAAAGCTTCACTGAAGACAGTGAATGGCGAAAAGCTGACCGCGAAGATGGACGGCGACTCGGTTGAGCTGGTCGACAGCAAAGGTGGCATGTCGAAAGTGGCGATCGCAGACGTGATGCAATCCAACGGAGTGATCCACGTGGTCGACACCGTGTTGATGCCGTAATTGCAAGATCGACAATGAACAATGGGCAGGCGGCTTAGTAGGCCGCCTGCCCGGTTCCCCCCATTTTTTTTCCATGAACATCCCAACGCTTCGATTCCTCGCCGTCTTCGCCATTGTCGCGATCGGCATCTTTTATTTTACCCGCGCACCCCGCGCGGAGGATAAACGCGCCACTGAAAATGCATCGCCGGTCACACCAACCGCGGAAGATTCAGCCGCGATCCAAAAAGTGGAGAAGTCGGACGCGGACTGGAAGAAGCAATTAACTCCGGAGCAATATTCGGTCTCCCGCCGCAAAGGCACGGAGATGGCCGGATCGAGCGCCCTTTTGCGCGAACATCGACATGGGGTGTTTCATTGCGTGGCCTGCGGCTTGTCGATCTTCGCGAGCGACGCAAAATTTGAATCGGGCACCGGGTGGCCAAGTTTTACCAAACCGTTTGTTGCGGCGAATGTCGCCACCGCGAAAGACCGCAGCCTCTTCGGCGTGCGCGAAGAAGTTCTGTGCGCGCGTTGCGGCTCGCATCTCGGACATGTGTTCGATGACGGCCCGGCGCCGACCGGATTGCGCTATTGCTTGAACGGCGTGGTCCTGAAATTTGAGGAACGTCCGTAAGCGCTTTCGCCGCTGCGATCGGCGCGTTTGCCCCTTGTCAGCGCCAGTTGATTGGCGTAATTGCGTTGCTCCGCATGGTCTCGGAACAACAAGAAGTCGACCGCGATATGCTCACCCGAGTCACAAGCGGTGATCAAAGTGCGTTTAGCGCACTCTATGATCGGCTGAACGGCCCACTCTACTCCCTCGCCGTCCGGATGATGGGCGATCCGACCGAAGCGCAGGATGCGCTGCAAGATGTTTTCCTTCAGATTTGGAAACGCGCCGGGACTTACGACGCCACGCAAAGCTCCGTGTTCAGCTGGGCCGTTTTATTAACGCGAAGCCGCGTGATCGATCGGTTGCGCGCCCGCGGGCGGCGTCTTCGCGTAGTGACATCTTCCCTCGACGAGCCGGATGCGAATGAGGCCGCGGCCGATGCATCCACTGCCGAAAGCGCGGCGGATACCGCAGATAGAAACGACGAAGCGATGCGCGTGCGATCCATCATGACTAAACTTCCGGGCGATCAACGCGAAGCGATCGAGCTCGCGTTTTTTAGCGATCTCACTCATCACGAGATCGCGGAGCGCCTGGGCCAACCGCTTGGCACAATCAAAGCGCGCATTCGCCGTGGTCTGTTAAAATTGAGGGAGCGCGTTTCCATATGATTCTCGAGGAACTCCAGGATCAAGCCGCGCTTTACGCACTCGATGCGCTCGATGCGACGGAGACGGCCGCGTTTGAACGTGCGCTGCATGATAATGCGGAGCTGAGTGCCCTCGTTCGCGAAATGCGCGAAGCGTCTGCTGACATCGCGCGGACCGCGCCGGCACAGCGACCGCCAGCGGAATTGAAGCAGCGCATTTTGCGCGAGGTCGCGCTGGAAAAACAAGCGACCGCCACGGGCGTGGCAAGATCGACATCTTCATCTGCGAGTTGGTTGCCATGGGCCATCGCGGCATTGGTGCTAATCTTTTGCGGCGTGCTGGCGAAAGATCGGGCGCGTCTGCAACGTGAACTCGCCGATGCGCGTGCAGCGGACGCGCTGGCGCAAACGACATTCGTTACCCTGACCTCCCCCACTCCGGGTCATGAAGAAGCGAAAGTCACCGTCGCATGGCAAGCCGATCGCCAAAGTGGTTTGATCACGATCAACAATATGGCGCCGGCCGGACAAGGTCGCGATTATCAACTCTGGGCGGTCGATGCGAATCACAAGGACCCGATTAATGCCGGCATCATTCATGTCGACGCAAATGGAGTCACGCGCGTTCGCTTCAAGCCCGATCAAAACGCGACGCAGATCAAAGCATTCGCCATCAGTCTGGAGCGCGAAGGCGGTGTGCCGAAACGCGAAGGACCGAT
>JBDUDM010000154.1:0-3473 GCA_040002925.1 Spartobacteria bacterium
AAGATCGACATGGAGAAACGCTCGTGACGGCACCGACATGGATTGAGGCTCCGCCGGCGCGCCAGCCAAGCGCCGGGTGTTGTTTCGGCAAAGGCTGTTTGATCCTAACTGTCTTTTTTATCGTGCTGAGCGCGGCGTTCTTGTTTGGATCGATCTACGCGCTGCGACATTTGCGGACGAATTTCTTTGCGGGCGAGAGTGTGTCGTTACCGGCAAATAACGCGACCGAAGCGGAGCAGCAGCTGGCCTTAGCGAATTGGAAAATTTTCGAACGTTCGGCGCGCGCGCATGCGCCGGCGCGGATCGAGATGACGGAGTCGGAGCTTAATGCGTTGATTGCGGCGGAGCCGAAACTACGGGGCAAAGCGCATGTCTCGATCGAGAACGACACCGGTCGAGTGCAATTGAGCATTCCGCTGAGCGATGTGCGGTGGGTGCGCGGCCGTTACATTAATGGCGAATGCAAAGTGCAGGCGGCGGCCAACGGCAATCCGGATGAAGCGCGCATCACGAACGTGGTCGTGAATGGTCGCGCGATCGACGATGCGGTGTTGAACTGGCGACATCCGTGGTCGCTGCGCGCGTTTCTGTTGAACTGGACGGAGGACAACGACTTGAAGACGTTCGAGATCCGCGACGGCAAAGTGATTCTCGAGACGAAAGGCAGCGGTTAGGCGGAAGGCGACGATGTCGATCTTACGATCGCGTCACTGCATGATCTCGCGCGCGAAGACGTTGAGTTGGCCGTCTTCCTGTTTACGCACTTCGGTGATTTCGAGCGGGCGCGCTTCATCGCGACTAACGACTGCGCCTTGTGCGGGCGGCGCGTAGCCGGCCGGAAATTCCACGATGATGCGGGTGGACGAACCGCCGAGATGAAGCATGGCATTAGCGAGACGAGTTCGCGGCCGTAAGACGGCGCGATTCGCGTCTGATGCGTTCACGACAAATTGGCCCTTGAGGTAAATGCGCTCGCCGCCGAGTCCGCGATCAGCAATATCTTTCAGGTCGGATGCGGCGATGAGACGGCCTAACGGCATTTGACCGGCCGGAAAAGTTTTCCAGGTTCCGCCGCCCGCAGTGGAAGTCAGCGCGCCAGCTGAGTCGGGCGGAACGGGTTGCGCGACTGGGGGCGGCGATGCGACCGCTACGGGCGGAGTCGATGGAACTGGAACCGGAGTCGCGACGGC
This sequence comes from Spartobacteria bacterium, assembly GCA_040002925.1. Taxonomy (GTDB): domain Bacteria; phylum Verrucomicrobiota; class Verrucomicrobiia; order Chthoniobacterales; family UBA10450; genus JAJPGZ01. Next base: position 1,191 of record JBDUDM010000154.1, read on the forward strand.
AACTGCAGTCGGAGCTTTCGTCGCTGCTGGTTGAGGGACGGGCGTTGCTGTTGCGACGGGGACAGCCGGACGTGCTGCCGCGACAACTGGCGCTGGCGTAGCCGCAACTGGAGCTGCGGGAGTGGGCGTCGCTTTCTGGTTCTTGGCCAACTTTCCCTTCTTGGGCTCCGGCGTTGGCTTGGCCGCGAGTTTGGAATTTTTTGGCGGCGCTTGGGCCACTGCTGGCGTCACCGCTTGCGCTTGCTCAACGCGCACCAGTTGGTTCTGCGCGGGCGGCGGCGGTCCGTTAGGCGCGATTCCACTGACTGGCGCCGGACCCGACGGGCCGGCTGATTCACGCCGATTTTCGGCGTAATGCATTTCCCCGCGCAATCGCGCTTGCTCTTTATATAATGGCCAGCCGGCTTCGAGATTTAAGCTCATGGGCGGCTCGAGGGTGAAGGTGCCGGTTCCGCGCGTGATCGTGTAGGTGCCGTATATGAGCGGAACAGCGGTAAGCATGATGCGGCCGTCGCTCAAACGCTCGGCGTGAATGACGGCGGAGAGATCGTGGGTGCGTTCCAATTTAATCTCGAGACCGGGCGTGAGCGTTTGTTTCATTAACGGCAGCGCGGGCGCATCGGCGGGGTAGATGTGTTCCATCAGGAGCTCGCCGCGATCGACCGCGCTCGTTAGGGTGACCATTCCGGAAGTGAAAATGTCGTTCGACGTCAGCTCGCGTGTATCCATCACCACGAAGCGGCCAACCACGTAAGGGACGAGGCCGCGCACGCGCTGAAAATTCATGATGTAGTTGCGCGCCAGCTCCGCATTCGCGCGTTCGAACTCGGTCGCGCCCATGGCCGAGTAACGTTCGACCAGTTGTTTCGCGTCGAGAAATTCCCCTTTCGGCGCCGCGGTCAGCTCGAATCGTTTCGGTGGATCGACCTTATGCAGCTTCTGCAAAATGTGATAGCTCTGCGGCCGCTCCGGTTGACCGAAGATGTAGAAGCTCGCGATCCATGCCGTCAGCGCGATGCCAGTGAGAAGCAGAATCGCGATCGTCCAGCCGAAATAATTCACTCGGCGGGGGGGACGATTGTAACCGTGAGGTTCGTCGTAGCGGTAAACGCCGTAGTCCATGGTCAGGGGAGAACGACGGAGAATCTCGCGTTCACGCCGGGCGCGCTACGTCGAAAGATGAACCGCAGCCGCAGGTCCGGGCCGCGTTCGGATTCGCGATGTGAAAACCGACGCCGGTTAATCCATCATGGAAATCCAGGGTCGCGCCCTGCAGAAACGAAGCGCTCGCCGGATCAACCAGAAACGCCACTCCTTCGCGCTCGATCACCGCATCGTCCGCGCGCTTATCGTCCAGCACCATTTCGTATTGCATGCCGGAACAACCGCCTTTCGCCACCTCCACCCGCAGCCCTTTGTGCGAAGCTTCCGGCTTCGATTGCAGCAGCGTTTTCAGCTGGCGAACCGCACTGTCGGTAACGTTGATCATGGACGGCGGAAAAGTACGACGCGGGTCACTCAAGTCAAACCAGCGCACGTCGTGCCAGATGTTGATCTTTGCTCTGGAAAACAAACATCAAACATCGAACATCAAACACACCCGATGAGTCGCATTCGCCTTCTCTCCGAAACCGTCGCCAGCCAGGTCGCTGCCGGCGAAGTGGTGGAGCGTCCGGCTTCCGTTATCAAAGAGCTGGTCGAAAACAGCATCGACGCCGGCGCGCGCAAGATCGACATCTTGATTCAACGCGGCGGAATTTCACTCATGCGCGTGATCGACGATGGCTGCGGGATGGATCGCGACGACGCGCTGCTTTCGCTCGAACGTCACGCCACCAGTAAAATTCGCTCAGCCGCCGATCTGGAAGCGGTCGCGACCCTTGGCTTTCGCGGCGAAGCGCTTCCGAGCATCGCCAGCGTTTCGCGTTTTCGCCTAACGACACGCGAAACAGATGCAATTGCTGGGACTGAGATCGCGGTGAACGGCGGCAAGATCGACATCGTGCGCGACGGCGGCGAAGCGCCTGGCACGCAAATGGAAGTGCGCTCGCTTTTTTATAATCTGCCGGCGCGTCGGAAATTTTTGCGCGCGGAGAATACCGAAGCGCGCAACATCGAGCACCAGATTCACCTGCAAGCGATCGGTCATCCGGAGATCGCGTTCACCTTTGTGCGCGACGAACGCGTGGTCTTCAATCTCCCGGCGACAGCAAACCTGCTCGATCGTTTGCGCGATCTTTACGGCGTGACCGTGATTGAGAAACTTCTGCCGGTCGCGGCAAG
>JBDUDM010000155.1:0-3458 GCA_040002925.1 Spartobacteria bacterium
ACCGCTTCGCGCAGTTGCCAGAAATTTTCGGGCTTGTAGGGATTTCCGAAATTCAGATTGTCGGTCACCGCGAGGGGAACAGCGCCCGAGCAGGTCAGGTTTCGCGCCGCTTCCGCGACGGCGATGCGTCCGCCTTCGCGCGGATCAAGGCGGCAATAGAGCGAGTTACAATCGGTCGTCGCGGCCAGAATCTTGTTCGCCGCGCGTACGCGGAAAACAGCGGCATCGGATCCGGGCCTGACGACGGTGCCGGTTCGCACCATGTGGTCGTATTGGCGAAACACCCAATTTTTCGAAGCAATCGTTGGTTCGCTTAGCAGCTGGCGAAGCGCACGTTCGCTGTTGATCTCTGGCACAGTGGAGAGATCGAGCGTTGGCGTCGGCGAAGCCGGCGTTACCTCGCGGGCATAGAGCGGCGCTTCATCGGCAAGCGGTTTTGCGGGGATTTCGGCGGCGATGCTGCCGTTGTTTCGCACGCGCATCATTCCATCATCGGTAACGCGGCCGATCTCTGCGCATGGCACGTCCCATTTCTCGAATACTTCGCGAACGACATCCTCTTTTCCGCGCTTTGCGATGATCAACATCCGCTCCTGCGATTCGCTCAGCAAAATTTCATACGGCGTCATGCCCGGTTCGCGCTTCGGCACTTTCGCGAGATCAATCTCGACGCCCGTTCCGCCGCGGCTGGCCGTCTCGCATGTGGAGCACGTCAGGCCCGCGGCGCCCATGTCCTGGATGCCAGCGACCGCGTCCGTCGCTAACAATTCAAGGCACGCTTCGAGCAGTAATTTTTCTTTAAAAGGATCACCGACTTGCACGGCCGGCCGATCCTCGCGCGACTCTTCGGTCAACTCGCGCGACGCGAACGCCGCGCCTGCGAGACCGTCGCGGCCCGTCTCTGCGCCGACGTAAAAGACCGGGTTGCCGACGCCGCTGGCAGCGCCGCGCGCGAGCTGTTCGTGTCGCAAAACTCCGAGGCAAAAAACGTTGATCAATGGATTGCCTTCGAAGCTCTCGTCGAAATAAATTTCGCCGCCAATCGTGGGCACGCCGATGCAGTTTCCATAGTGTGCAATGCCTGAGACGACGCCGGTAAAGAGGCGCCGATTCGCTGCGATTTGCGATTTCCTGTTGGGCGAGACACCATCTCCTCCTACCGGTGGTATGATCGGACCGAAGCGCAGCGAGTTTAGAAGAAACTCCGGGCGAGCGCCCATCGTAAAAATATCGCGGATAATTCCACCGACGCCGGTCGCGGCGCCTTGGAATGGCTCAATCGCGCTCGGGTGATTGTGCGATTCAATTTTAAACGCGACTGCCCAGCCATCGCCGATGTCGACCACGCCAGCGTTTTCTTCGCCCGCTTTGACGAGAATATTCGGACCGCTCGTCGGAAACTTTTTCAGCTCTTTTCTCGAATTTTTGTAGGAGCAATGCTCGCTCCACATCACGGAAAAAATGCCGAGTTCCGTAAAGTTTGGCTCGCGCCGGAGAATCGCCTTTATGCGCTCGAATTCTTCCGCGGTGAGCCCGTGTTTCGCGACCAATTCTTGCGTTATGGCGGGATCAGCGATCTGCGGCATCTGGAGCGCACGTTAACCGATCCGGGATTGCTCACAACTCGCGAAGGTGTTCGAAGTTCATTGCCGATTTTCTGCCAGTAATCGGTGAATAATCGACGCGGCAGGACAGTCAGATAATGCAAGAGCCGATCTCTTTTCGCGACATCCGCGCGAGCCGTCGGCTACGAAATTCAACAAAGAAAGGAATACCAATAATGAAAAAGACACTCATCACTCTTAGTTGCGCGCTTATTGCGCCTCTGGCGTTCGCGCAATCCAGCACCACCACGACCGAATCCACGAAGACAAATCCGGTCACAGGAACCACGACAACGGAAACGACAACCACTTCCACAGACGGCGTCGTTTCGACGTTCGAACCGGGGAAGACGATTGTGGTCAAGCGGACAGGTGTGGTTGATCCGCTTACGTACACGCTCGGCAAGACGGTGCAGTATGTGAACCGCGCTGGGAAAGCGATCGAGGCATCGATAATCCGCCCCGGAGTTCCGGTGCACGTTTACTACGACACAACCGGTGGCACGCAGGTCGTGAGCCGCGTTGTAGTTGATCAGGACTAAACACGCATTTGACTAAAGTCAGAGCCGCAGGGTTCCGCGCGAACTCTGCGGCTTTTTGCATCGGCGCGGCGTTGCTTTCCGTTGGGTCATCCTGAGCCGCGACAGACGAATCGGGATGACATTCGCGCGAAGAGGAGCGGCGCGTATTTGCGTTTGCGCCGCAAATCAGAGAGCATTCCACGATGGCTCTTGAGTTGAAGGAAATCATCGCCGCGCGCTTGGGCGAGAACTACGAGCTGCACCACGAGCACCTCAATCGCACGCTCGTCGCGGCGCAGCGGGTCATCGGTTTCGACAAGGTCTACGCGCGGGCAGAGGGCGCCTACCTCTACGACATGGATAACCGCGCGTATCTCGATTTCCTCAGCGGCTACTCCGTTTTCAACATCGGGCGCAATCATCCAGCGATTAAAAAAGCGATCCGCGACGTGCTCGAACTCGATCTGCCGAACATGGTGCAGATGGATTGCTCCTTGCTTAGCGGATTGCTCGCGGAAGCAATTACGAAGCGGACGCCACCGCATCTCGACGCCGTTTTCTTCTGTAACTCCGGAACCGAAGCGATTGAAGGAGCGCTGAAATTTGCCCGCGCAGCGACGCAGCGAAAACGCGTCATCTCGCTCGAGAGCGCATTTCACGGACTGAGCCTCGGATCTTTGTCGCTGATGGGCTGCGACAGTTTCACCGAAGGGTTCGGCCCGCTGATGGATCAATGGGATACGCGCATCGCCCTGGACGATATCGCGGCGCTTGAGCGTGAACTATCGAAGAGCGACGTCGCAGCGTTTGTGATTGAGCCAGTGCAAGGCAAGGGCTGCAAATCGCCGAAGACCAATTTTTTCGAGCGTGCACAGGAACTTTGCCGGCGCTACGGCACATTATTGATCGCGGATGAAATTCAGACGGGACTCGGACGCACGGGCAGGATGTTTGGGTTCGAACATTGGAATCTTGAACCGGACATCATCACGCTCGCGAAAAGTTTAAGCGGCGGTTACGTGCCCTGCGGTGCGATCGTGACGCGGCGCGACATTTACCAGAAAACATTCAGCCGGATGGACCGGTGTGTTGTTCATTCGACGACGTTCGGTCGAAACAATCTCGCGATGGCGTGCGGCCTCGCTGCGCTGGACGTCATCGATGACGAAAAACTCGTCGAAAATTCCGAGAAAATGGGCGCGCTGATCATGCAACGCGTCGAGGCGCTGTGCGCAAAACATTCCTTCATCAAGGAGGTGCGCGGGAAAGGCCTGATCATCGCGATCGAATTCCAGGAGCCGACCGAATTTAAACTAAAGATGGGTTGGAAGCT
>JBDUDM010000008.1:0-35576 GCA_040002925.1 Spartobacteria bacterium
TTTAATCCAGTCGAATGCTACGGCGGCATTCATGGTCACGTAAAAGTCGGACCGGACGGCACCGCTTACGTCCCGAATTCTTCCTGCAGCGCGGGAACCGGAAGTCAGGGCGTCGCAGTCTCCCGCGATAACGGCGTGACCTGGACCGATTACACCGTTCCGGGGAGCGTGGGAAGCGGCGATCCCTCCGTCGGAGTTGGTACCGACAACACACTTTATCTTGGTTACATTAATGGTGATGGTCGACCGCACATCGCCGTCTCCACCGATCACGCGGTCAGTTGGACTAACGACTTTGAAGTTGGCCAACCCGTCGGTTGTCCGCCGGGCGATCAATACGCGGCCTGCCGAATCAAGAGCGCCGTTTTCCCAGTGGTTGTTGCGGGCGACGGGGATCGCGCGGCTTTCGGGTTTGTGGGAAGCACCACGGGCGGGAACTACCAGGACCTCGCAACCTTCCAGGGCATTTGGGATTTTTATGTCGCCACTACTTACGATCGCGGCGCCCACTGGGTCACGGTAAATGCGACTCAAGGCGATCCGGTGCAGAAGGGCGCGATTTGTCTGGCGGGAATTCTCTGTACTTCCGCCAATCGAAACCTCCTCGATTTTAACGATATGGCTGTCGATAAAGAAGGCCGGCCTGTGGCCGCGTATGCGGACGGTTGCGTCGCTCCGCCCATCGGCAATTGCAGTGCGGCCAATGGTTTTACCGGTCGGTCTAACAAAGCCGCTATCGTTCGTCAGATGAGCGGTCGCCGCCTTTTTGCCGCGGCCGATATTCTGCGCGTCGTCTCGCGCAAAATGCACAGCTTGGCTGGAACGTACGATGTCGATCTTCCATTAACCGGTCCTCCCGGAATCGAATGTCGCACCGGCGGGCCTAACGGGGACCACACCCTCGTGTTCACTTTTCCGAAGCTTGTCACCAATTGTGGCAGCGCCAACACTGGCACCGTCACGAGCGGGCCAAATGCCGATCAATGCACCGTTAGTCTCACCGGCATCGCCAACGCGCAATACGTAACCGTCACTCTCACCGGCGTCGTCGGGTCAACCGGTCCGCTCGCTCCTGTTTCTGCGACCATGGGCGTATTGGCCGGCGACACCAATGCCGATGTCTCCGTCAACTCCGCAGATATTAGTCAGACGAAATCAAAATCCGGGACAGCGGTCGACGTTTCCGATTTCCGGGAAGACTTGAATTTCGATGGCTCCATCAACAGTGGCGATATTTCCCTGGTCAAATCAAAATCGGGCACGGGGCTGTAAGAGTTACTCTTTCGTTAGACCATTGTGGGGCGAGCTAATCGTGGCAGCGGCCGGCGTTCGCCCTTTTCGTCGCGATTTCTTCGGCGCCTCCGCATTTGTGGCGACGATCCGATGTTGATTGTCGATCTTAGCGGCCACGGGATGGGCCGCGCGAAATTGTTTCACCATCACACCGAGCACCAACGCGATAAGCATGAACGCGAGAACGCGTTTTTCATTCGTCGTTAGGACAAAGCGCGACTGCCAACTCCGCTTCAATTGTCCGGTTGGTCTTTCACCCGCGGCCGCACCCGCACCGAGCGGTAATTTCGCTTAATGTTGAGATCGTAATAACGCGCCTTCGATTCGGCCGACATCAGATCGCGGTAAACCGACGGCGCAACATCGACATAGCGATACACCGCGCCATTGCTGAACTCGATCTCAAGCACATGCCGGCGTTTGCTGTAGCCGATGCTGGCTAGTCCACTCGACTCCACCCGCGTCCGCGGAACGTGCGAAATGATCGCGTCATCCGAATCAGCTTCCGCCGGCGCTTCCTTTGCGGTCAAAAGCAGGATGGCTGTAAAGGCTGTGATCCACTTGCTCTTCATGTTGCCTAACGTTGTAGGCAATCGCGGCCCATCAGTCCAGCCAGATCGCCTAACGGCCCAGTGGCGTTGTTACATCGGTGCCGGCCGGCGGCGTGAACTCGAACGTCGCCGCTGGAATGGAGGCGCGCGACTGATTGGAGTACATCGTGACGATGCGATCCCCATTCGGTTGGAACATCTCCGTGCGTTCCGCCAGCAGGTCCGCATTGAGTCGCAGGTTAAACTTCTGGAACATCCGCTTCATCGATGGCGAACGCGGTGTCAGCACCAGCTCGTAGCGATTGTCGATCTTCGCGCCGGTGATGTGAAAGGTCGTCTCCACATTTTCCAGATTCAACGCTGTATTCACCGTTGCCACCGCGGTATCGAGCGGCGATTTTTTTCCTAACGAATAACGTTCGGCCGATTTGAAATTGGAATAATAAATCCAGAGCTGCTGCCCATCGCTCACGGTCACGCTCGGTGAGTTCCCTTTCACTTCGCGCCGAAACTTGTTCGGCGCCTGAAACCAAACTTTGCCGGAACTGACGATCGGTTTGCTCATCAGGCGCATTGCTTTCTCCTCCTGAAAATCGGCCTGCACGTGCGGCGAGCTGGTACGGCGTTCGCGAACTTTCTCTAAAACGATTTTAAGATCGGCCGGGGAAAGAGGATCGGCTTTCGCGAGGGTCGCGAGCAACAAGAGAATGAAAATGGTCAGGGAGTTCTTAAACATAGATGTCGATCTTACCTTTCTTCGCGCCACATCTTCGGTTCCACTGCCGCGGCAGCTGGTAACGTGAAGAAAATAGTGGCGACCAAACTCCAGAAGATGCCGATGGCGCAGGCAATGCCAAGTCCGCTTAGTGATGGATTTCGCGCGAGACCGAGCGAGCCGAACCCGCTCACGGCCGTGAGTCCCGCTAGTAAAACAGGCTTCATGACTCCCGCGACATCGTGCTCGAGTTGTTTCGCCTTTTGCCAGATCAGCAAAACGTAAATGCCGTAGTCGACTCCGATCGCGAGCACGAGTCGAAAGGCAAGGACGTTGAGCAAATTCAACGGCAGGTTCAGCAGCTTCATTGTTCCAAGCATCGCGCCGACCGCAAAGAAAAGCGTGAGTTCCTGAATAATCCACAGTCGCCAATCGCGATACAAAATTGCCAGCAACACCGCGTCAAAAAGCGCCATCAATGCGCTGATGATGACTAACTGTCGTTGCGCCCACGGCAGCAGATTCGCCAGCGTGTAATTCCAGCCCGACAACACGGTCGGCACATCCGGCACCGGCAATTCACGGCTAAGCATTTCATATTGCGCATGGGTTTTGATCCGCTCCGTCGTCGTCACGAAACCTGTTGTCACCATCGGATCGCGTCCGAAGTAGCGATCGACTAAAAACCACCAGCTCGATGATTTCGGAAGTTTGTCGCGCCAGCTCGGCAACGCCGCGGCTGGATCGACAATCGCCTGCAGATCGTCGATCAACTTAAATCCGGTTGCGAATGAATCGCGGCTGAAACCCTCCGCGGCGAGCGCTTGCTCGAGCGATCCGCGCGCCGCCTGAAAATCGAACGTGCGCAATCGTTCTCGATTTGCCTGCATCCACGCGGGCGAGAGCGTCAGCGCCGCCGGCGTGGAGAAACCTTTGATCTTTCCCGTCCGTTGTAACTCAGCCCAATGCGCCGAAAGCTTCTGCCAATACCCATGCAGTTGTTGCTCGTTAGGCGCACGCACGATCGCGAGCACCGGCTCCCAGCGCGTCGGCATCTTGGCCATGATTTCCGCGAGCGCATTTCCGGCGCGGCTGTTCTTCGGCTCGAGCGAGCGCGTACTCGAATCGAAGGGCAACATCGGTGGCGTCAGCCCGATGATGGACAAGATCGACAATAACAAGATCGACATGATGAGAATCGGCGCGGGCCGCTTCACGCTCCAGACCACGTAACGTTTCACCAGTCCGAAAACCCAGTCGTGTCGCAGCGGCGGCTGCCGTTCGCGCATGAAAAGAAAAAGGATCGTGCACATGAACAATCCGGCGAAGGCGATCCCGATTGCGATGAGGACGCCGAGCTGCGAAAATCCGATCGACGTGCTGAGCACGAGCGCCAGAAATCCAACGGCGGTCGTAAGCGCGCCGAAGAAAACCGCGCGGCCAAGTCTGTGAATGGAGGTCGCGATCGCTTGTCGATGTTCCTCGCCATCGATCCGCGCTTGTTGGTAGCGCCCGAAAATTAGAATGGCAAAGTCGACGCCCAATCCGATGAGGATCGAGCACATGCCGATGGTGACCATGTTCAATTGCCCGAAAATCAGAAGGCCGAGAGCGAGCGCAACCAGACAGCAAAGCAGGAGCGAGAATCCCATTCCGATAAGCGGCAACCAGCGTTGGAAGCCGATGAAAAAAATCACGCTGACCAGCAGGATCGAGCCGAGAAGGGTCGCCACGATATCGTGACGCATGATCAACGAAAGCTCGGCCACGTAGGCGGAACGGCCGGTGATCAAGACTTCGAGCGGCCCGCCGTTCCAGCCTTCGGTCGCGTGCGCACGGAAAACATCGACCTCCTTCATGAGCCGCTGGCATTCAAAGGCGCTGATCGAGCGCTGATTCGTCAGCGCCAGGAAAACCCGCATGGTGCGATCGGTTGAGGTCAACGGCTGCTCGTCCTGGATCGCGTTATTTTCCGCAAAAGGCTTTAAGGCCGGCGCGATCACGCCCAGCGGATCGAATTCCAACTCAAACTGCGGGCGGGGCGAGCCGGCCTCGATTTGTTGATGCAACCGATGCAAGCGCTCGCGAATTCTCTCCGGCTGCAAGATCGACATCGTGCTTTCGAACGCGGTCGGCTCCAGATTCAAAAGCAAGGGAACGGCGATGCCTTGCAAATCGCGCACACCGTCCGGAGTTTCCATCGGCGAACCAGCCAGAACACGTTCGCACCAAGTCTCTTTACGAAGATTCTCCGCAAAAATCGGTGCGAACTCTTCGAGCTTATCCACGTCCTCGGGCTTGCAAACCAAAGCGAAAGTGAGCGCGCGGGTCTGCTCAAACTCGCGGTCATACATCTTCAGCGCATTTACGGACTCGAATTTGCCCGGCAACATGTTGAGGACATCGCTGTCGAGCGAGAGGCACGTAACCAGAATCGTGACCGAGGCGATCGCGAGCGCTGCGACGCCGAGCCAGAGATAGCCCCGGCGCTCGGTTACAATTTTGGCGATGAAATCACTCGGCCGCATGGTGGGAATGAGCGCGACCGTCGTCGGTCAAACGCGTGCGGTCAAAAGCGTAAAAGAAAAGTTTCGCCGCCCGAGGTGTGACGAATCGATTGTCGATCTTGCGCGGCCATCACTTTTTCGCGCAAACCGAGCCAGCCGCGCAGTTGTTTCGGCGCATGATCGACCGGGCCCGACCAACCCATGCGCGCAAGCGCGCCCTTCACTTGCGCGAACTGCGCGTCCTGTTGAATGACGAACAAATTCACGCCCGGACCTTTCGAAAAAGTCAGTTCGAAATCGCCCGTGCTCGATGAGCGCACCACCACTTCGCCGATGAATGTCGTTTTGGCGTTGCGATAAAGAAGTTGGCCGCTGCGCGTCTGCCAATCTTTTGCGGGCGAAGTAAACTGATGCCGCGAGATAAATGCGCATCCCGTCAAAGCGATGCTCATCGCAACCAGGGTAAGGCGATTGCTGCTGCGCAAGATCGACATGTTCGCTTAGGAAATTGCCGGCGCCGTTTCCGCCGGCGTTCCTTCGGTCTGCGGCTGAAGGGAGAGGCGCGGCGAGAAAGCAAAATAGCGTTGCGCGTTTACGAAAAAATAAAACAGCCACATCCGCCACTTGATCGCGAGGCTTTGTCCTTCATTGCCCGCGAGGACGGCGTTGACCGCCGCGGCGATTTGCATGGTGTCAGTTGGGTTGAGAAAGACTTCGATGAATTCTTTACTCCGGCGATACCACGCATTCACGAAGGTGAGATAAATGTCCATGATGCGATGCACGGTGTGGGAATACTCTTTGAACAGGCGCCGTCGCTTCGATTCATCGGCCAGGACGGCGTCGAGGGTGTCGGCCGCCTTCTCCGCGGACATGATCGCGAGAAATACGCCGCTGCTGAAGACGGGATCGATAAATCCGGCCGCGTCGCCCGCGAGCAACCAGCGATCGCCAAAAAGTTTCGCGTTGCGATAGGAATAATCCCCGGCGGAATAAACGGGCGAGACTCGTTCGGCGTTTTTCATGCGCTCGACCATTAATGGTTGCTCCGCGATAAATTTTTCGAGCGCCATTTCTGGCGAAAGCTTCGCCGCCCGAAAAACTTTGGTGTCCATGACGACGCCGATACTCGTGCGCGTTTCGGTGAGCGGGATGAGCCAGAACCAGCGATCGAGTCCGCGCACCATCCGGATGAGCGTCGCGTCGAGGCCGGGGAGGCGCGCGACATTTTCAAAATGGGCAAAGACGGAAAATTTTTGCAGATGATCGTACATCTTTTTCATCTGGAAAAGATTTCCGAGCATGGTTTGGCGGCCGCTGCAATCGAGGAGGTAGCGGGCCTCGATTGTCGATCTTGCCTCGTCAGAAGATTCGATGTCGATCTTCACCCGGTCCCTGGCGAAATCGATTTTCTTCACTTCGGTTTCTTCGCGAACCTCGGCGCCGTTCTCGCGCGAGTGATCGAGCAGGAGCTTGTCGAATTCTGAGCGCGTGACTTGATAGGCGCGGTCGCGCTCTGCTTGAAAACCGTCTTTGAAGTAGAACTTAATTCCTCTGGTGCCGCAGGCCGCGACGATTTCACCGCCGTACTTTGGCAGAAAGGTGCGATCGAGTTTTTCGCGCACGCCGAGGCGATCGAACGCTTTGGTGCTGAAAGGGAGAAGCGATTCGCCGATGTGAAAGCGCGGAAAGTTTTCGCGCTCCAGAACAATGACACGGCGTCCGGCGCGAGCGAGCAAGGTTGCGGCTGTGCTTCCGGCGGGTCCGCCTCCGATGATGGCAACGTCGTACATGTCGATCTTATATGATATCAGCGCAGTGGCGGCAAATTCCGCTTCGCATTCAATCGATCATAATCCGGACGCGGCAATTGAATCAGCAGCGGCTCGCGCGTGGGATCCAGCCAGCGGATTAGATCGACAAGATTTTGTTCTGACATCGCGGTGCAGCCGACGGTCGGTGTCTCCGGGGTTCGCCAGATGTGCAGGAAGATGCACGAGCCGGCGCCGGGGCGGGCAGGGGAGTTGTTATCGACGACGACGCCCCACTTATAGAGATGATCTTTGAGAAACATTTCTTCGGCCGTTCGCCAATCGCGCTTGTCGATCTTCGCCGTGTCGATGAGCTGGTTGTAATAGCGCGAGCGCGGGTCATCGACGCCGACGATGCTCGGAGTTAACGCGAGATACGGCATCTTCGTGTTCGCGGTTGGCGCATAGCCAAAGACGCGGCTCAATCGGAAAATTCCGGCAGGCGCTTTGTTATCGCCTTCCTTCTTCATCGGGCCTTCGAATTTGGTCGAGATAATTCCGCGGCCCCACGCCAATCCGGTTTTCCCTACGACAACCGTGAACGATGCGCCCCGCTGTTGCCATGGGCTTTTGGCGTCGCGCTCAAAGATCGACATGGTGCCGGCGGCGGCTGCCCACGAATAGGTTGTGACGACGAGACACTGCGAGGATTTTTCCAGCGCGTCCAGATCGCTCGCCTTCGCTGCTAAGATCGACATGCACAAGACGCAGAACAGCCACTTGGATACTTGTTTCATTTCGGAAACGGAATTAACACAGACGCAGCGATGAAATTACTCGACCGCCACGTCAGCCGCGAGCTCATCGTCAATACTTCTTTCGCCATCGCGGTGCTGAGCCTCGTGCTCGTGGTCGGTAATATTTTTCGAAAACTGCTGCCGCTGCTGGTGAATCACGATGTGCCGGTCGAATATTTGGTCACGTTCATCGCTTATGTTCTGCCGTTCTCGCTCATCTTTACCATTCCGTGGGGATTGCTGACGGCGATCCTGCTCGTGTTCGGACGACTGTCGGCGGATAACGAATTGATCGCGCTTCGCTCCAATGGCGTGAGCATTACGCGCATTTGTATTCCGCTCGCGGGCATCGCGCTTGCCGCGACCGCGATTTGTCTTTGGCTCAATGTGCAGGTCGCGCCGGCCGCGCAGTTGAAATTGCGCAGCACTATTTTCGATCTGGCCACGCGCGATCCGATGGCGCTATTCGGCGGCGACCAGGTGATCGATCAATTTCCCGGCCGCAAAATTTACGTCGGCAAGAAGGATGGAAACAAACTGGAGAACATCACCGTGTTCGAGTTGAACGATGATTCGTTGCCGATTCGTGTGACCTATGCGCGCTCGGGGATGCTCGAAGCCGATCTCGCGAACAAGCGCATCCTGATGCATCTCTACAACGCGCGTTATCAGCAGCGCGATGAGAAGGATCCGCTCGATCTGCGCAAGATCCGCGACGGCATCTACATGGCCGAAGGCACATTGCCGATTAGTCTCGATGAACTTTACGACAAGGCGAAAAAGCAGCCGAGCCGTTCCGCCTTGTCGATCCAACAATTGCTCGACCAACTGAAAAGCGAGAACAGTCGCGAGCGCAGCGCCAGCCGGACGGAGATCAACAAACGCTTTTCGTTTCCCATTGCGTGCCTCGCCTTCGCCTTAATCGGGGTTCCGTTAGGCGTGACCGCGCATCGCCGCGAAACATCGATCGGCTTCGCGATGGGGCTCATTGTCGCGATCAGCTATTTCCTTTTCGTGATTGTCGGCGACACGCTCCGCGCGAATCCGAAAGTCCATCCGGAATTGCTGGTCTGGTTTCCGAATGTGCTCTTTCTCGTGCTCGGCGCGTTTTTGTTTCGGCGACTGGCGCGACTGTAGTTGTAACGAAACAAGCGCGGCTACTATTCATCGAAGCAGAAAATTGGCAGCCCATGGGACGATGGGAAACAGGCCGATTGCGACATAAACCGCCAGCCGGAGATAGCGAAACCGGCGTTGGCGCGTCGAGTCTTGTTCACGACTAACCAACTCATTCAGGTGCCTAAATCTCGAATGGAAGGCCATGGAAACATCGAAACCGAAAAACCGTTCGACCGAAGCACTTCTTTTACGCCCAAAAGGAACATACTGAGCAAAAGTAGATAACCAATGATGACTGACGAAAAAAGTGAATCCACAGGTCTTACAAGATATGAAGATTAGCTCCGGCCTATTTGGATGACTCCGAAAAGGCCCATGCACTACTTCGCAGGGAGATTGCTTTTCCCTGGTCGATCTTTCTCCGCGGTCAGACGCAGACAATCACGTTCCAGGACCTGGAGACGTTGCAGGATTTCATCGAGCGTCAGTTCGTTTTTTAGATTCACTTTGTAGTCGAGATCGGCACGGAGGCGGTCTTTATGGCTCTGCCGATTTTGCGACATCATGATGATCGGCGCTTGGAGCGCAGTGATCATGTTGAGCGCGAGATTGAGCAGGATGAACGGGAAGGCATCGAACGGCCTGCGCGTTAACAAGAAAGAATTCATCACGATCCAGACGATGAACAACGTGATCGACACGATGATGAATTTCCAACTGCCGCCGAACTCGGCGATGACATCAGCGGCGCGGTCGGCAAAGGTGAGCGTAAGCGCTTCTTCTTCATTCACGTTGCGCGTGACGCGGCGTTGGAGCAATTCATCCGTCTGGCGGAGGCGACTGGTGAGCGCGCTCAACATCTCGAGCGCGACGCGCGAATTGCTCTCCATGAAGGTGAGGAAATGTTTGCGGGAAAGACTGGCCAGATGCGATTCTTCCATCGCCGTCGCATTAGCCGAGCGCCGCTGGCCATCGAGCATGGCCATTTCGCCAAAGAATTCTCCGGGCCCGAGTTCGGCCACGGTAATTTCGTGGCCGTCGGAGGCTTTCACGCTGATCCGCACCTGACCGCTCTCAATCAAGTACATCGCGTTACCAGCGTCGCCCGCGCGAAAGAGCGTTTGATCGGCCCGGCAATCGACGGCCTCGAGCAAATCGCAGAGCTGCGTCGCCGCCTGATCGTCGAGCGATTCGAACAAGGGAACGATGCGAAGAGTGTCAGTTGTCATCGCGGGATCAAATTCGAATATCGAAAATCGACGCGCGAAACAATCTCCGAATCGCGCGACCTTGCTAAGCTTCCTGAGCAGAACCGAAATCCGCGCTCATCTCCACCGTATCGCCGACTGCAATCCGGACATCGCGCAGCTTCACTTCGCCCAGCGGCAGCGACATGAGAGAGAAAGTCTGGCCCTCGAGTTTACGCAGATGAGGATCGAGAATGCCACAGGCGATAGAGCCAACCGCGCCTTCGCCTTTGCAAATCAGATTCGAGATTCGCGCAACAAATTCATCATCGACATGGAGCTGGCCGGAGATGTCGATCTTAGCGCGGAATAAAAGTTTGCGCGCTTCGAGACGCACATCTGCCGAGATAGAACGCGGGCCGCGCGCGCGCAGGGACACGCGCGTTTGCTCGATGTTGATTCCGTTTTTGCGCGCTTCGCGCTGCGCGACCTGGCCAATCGCATGTTCCAGATCGAGTTGCGATGCCGAGATGACGATGTTGCCGGTACGCACACTTTTCACCAGCAGCAAGAGCTTGCCATCGGCATCGCGCCCTTCGTGAAAAACGACGTCACGCGCTTCGAGCTGAACATTTACGGGCGCGCCTTGCACCGAAACCTTGCGCGCGCTCAACGTTAACAGAGCCGTTTCGCAGGCGGATTTCGTTTCGCCCACCGCGGTCGGCGGAGCGGGCGGACGCGCCTCCAGCTTGGCGCCGTCGAAATTAATCGCGATCTCGTCGAGATACGGAAACACGCGCGAGTTAATGCTGACGACGCGTTCGTCTTTGTGGACGAACTGGCGCAACGATTCGTCCATGGCATCGGCCAGGGCAGCTTTCGAATCGGGGAACTTTTCTCGCTGAAGTGGAATCACCCTTGTTTATCGCATAATTGGGGCAAAACGCGCGCGTCCGTTCGCGCGAAAAGCAAAGTTGCAAATCGGGCGTTCTTCGTTACCTTCGGCGTTCCTTATGGCAAAAACATCCTGGATCAATCGGAATGAGCGCAAGCGTGCGACGGCGAAAAAATACGCCGCGGTGCGGGCCGAGCTCAAGGCGAAGAAGGATTACGCCGGGCTCATGCAGCTGCCGCGCAATGCCAGCCCGACGCGCGTGGTTAATCGCTGCCATGTCACCGGTCGTCGCCGCGCTTTCATTCGCCGATTCAAAATCTCCCGGCTCACTTTCCGCGAGCTGGCGTTGCAGGGACTCATCCCTGGCGTGACGAAGTCGAGCTGGTAGCATCCCGCTCCGTGCGGTCTCGGATGCACCCGTTGCATCCGCAGCATGAACATGTCGATCTTTCATTTCGCGGCGGTTCCCATCGCTGAAGCCATCAGCGAACACTGGGACACGCCCGGTATTATTTTCGCCAAGCTCTTCGCCATTTTTGCGCTGGTCGGGCTCAACGGATTTTTTGTTGCCGCCGAATTTGCCCTGGTCAAAGTGCGAAGCAGCCAGCTCGAAGCGTTAGTGGAAGAGGGAAACGTCGGCGCAAGTTTGGTCAAGCACGTGCGCAGTCATCTCGACGCCTATCTCTCCGCGACCCAGCTCGGTATCACTCTGGCCAGTCTCGCGCTCGGATGGATCGGCGAACAATTTCTCGTGCAGATGCTGCAACCGATCTTTGGTTTTGTAAACGTTCACTCGCACGCAATCGTCACCTCGGTCTCGATCGCCCTCGCGTTTATCGCCATCACTTTTCTGCACATCGTCTTCGGAGAGCTCGGCCCGAAATACACCGCCATCGGAAATCCATTGCCGGTCGCATTGCGATTAGTTAGACCGCTCCGCGTTTTTTACATGCTGTTCCGGCCGGCGATCTGGCTCCTGCATAAATCCTCGAACATTCTTTTGATCGGTCTCTTTCGCCTCAAACCCGCTTCCGGTGCCGAGCTCGCGCACAGCGAAGAAGAGCTGCGCCTCATTCTCGATCAAAGCGAAAAATCCGAAGAAGTTTCCGCGCTCGGCCGCGACCTGCTCGTGAACGCGCTCGATCTTCGCCGCCGCGTCGTCCGCGATATTATGACGCCACGCGGCGAGGTCGTTTATCTCGATATCGAGGACGGCTTCGAAGCCAACGTGAAGAAGGCGCTCGAATCCCGACACACTCGTTTCCCGCTCTGCCGCGAAAATCTCGATAACACTCTAGGTCTCATTCACGTCAAGGAACTCGTGCCGATGATGCGCGATCCCGCACCCGACCTCATGCGCATTAAACGCGAGCTAACGCCCGTGCCGGAAATGATGTCGCTCGAAAAGCTGCTCAATCTTTTCCTGACCCGACACGCGCATCTCGCTGTGGTGGTGGACGAATTTGGCGGCACCGTCGGCATGGTCACACTCGAAAACGTGCTCGAAGAAATCGTCGGCGATATTCAGGACGAGTTCGACACCGACAAGGAAGAATTCCGCAAGATTAACGAGAACGAATTTGTCGTGGATGGCGGGCTTGGACTTTACGAACTGAGCGACGCTGCCGGCCTGGAAGTCGATAGCGCTGATGTTAGCACCATCGGCGGTTACGTTACCCATTTGTTAGGCCATCTCCCGAAGCAAGGCGAGCAGGTCAAGATCGACAACTACTGCGTCACCGTTGCGCAAGCCGACACTCGGCGCGTGCGCCAACTTCATTTCCGCAAAACCGCCGACGCTTCCGCCACGGCTGGCGCCGACGGCGCGTCGTAGCAGCGTGGAACTCAGCGCCGAAAGCGAAGTCACCTGTCCGCATTGCGGCGAAGTTTTCCCGCTGCAAATCGACACTTCGGTGCGCGAGCAAACATTTATCGAAGATTGCACCGTCTGTTGCCGGCCTATCACGTTGACCGTGCGCTGCGCGCCCGGAGTGATTGTCGATCTTAAGGTTTCGACTTAAGCCCGCGCCAGGAATCAAACGCCTGCTCTTAGCTGCGCCCGGAGTGCTGGCCGACGTTGCAATTGCGAAGTAAGTGCTTCGATCGCGCGCAGGGTAGGGGCACTAATGTGATGCTCCATTCCTTCGACATCGTGATGGATGACGCGCTCACTGAGACCAAGGAGTTTCAAAAAATTGGTCAAAAGCCGATGCCGGCGCGCAATGTTTCGAGCGACGGTTTCTCCCGACGAGGTGAGGACAAGGCCGCGATACTTCTCGTAATTTAGAAGCCCGTCGGCAGCGAGCCGCTGCACCATGTTGGTTACACTAGCCTGCGAAATCCGCAGCGCCGATGCGATGTCGACGACGCGGGCGTATCCCTTTGCGTCGATCAGCTCAAGAATACGCTCGAGATAATCTTCCGCGGCGGTAGAACTGCCGAGTGCGGAACGGGATTTTTTACCAATCACAGTTTGCGAAGATAGGGAGGCGCTTGAAAATAGTCAAAGAAATAAAAACTAGATGTTTGACAAATTAATAGCATTCAGCAACTAATTTAGTCGTGCCTAATTTTTCGCCGACAGATCCGCTCTACCCGGAGGCGGGTTGGCGCTCCGCCCCGGCGCTTCCCAGTTTGTCCGAAGTGCACCGCAGTCTGGTCGTGCCGCCTTCGGCTACGTTTTTGCGCAAGCTGCTGGCCTTCGCGGGTCCCGGGTTTCTCGTTGCGGTCGGCTACATGGATCCAGGCAATTGGGCGACCGATCTCGCCGGTGGCTCCAAGTATAACTACACCCTGCTGAGCGTAATCATGATCTCGAACCTGATGGCCATTTTGCTTCAGGCTCTTTCGCTCAAGCTCGGCATCGTGACGGGTCGTGATTTGGCCCAGGCATGTCGCGACCACTACAGCCGCCCCGTTTCCTTAGCGCTTTGGCTCATCTGCGAGCTGGCTATCGCCGCTTGTGATCTCGCCGAAATAATTGGGTCGGCGATCGCGTTGAACCTCCTCTTTGGAATTCCGTTACTAGTGGGCGTCTGCATCACCGCTCTCGATGTTCTGATCGTTCTCTTTCTGCAAAACAAAGGTTTTCGTTATATCGAAGCGCTGGTCATCACTTTGATCGGCGTAATCGGTGGTTGCTTTGCGTGGGAGTTAATTGCTTCCCGGCCCGACCTGCTTGGCATCGCCAAAGGCTTCATTCCTTCGCCCCAAATCGTAACCGATCCGGGAATGCTTTACATCGGCATCGGCATTCTTGGCGCCACCGTCATGCCGCATAATTTATATCTCCACTCATCGATTGTGCAGACGCGTCGTTATGAACTGAACACCGCCGGAAAACGTCAGGCGATTAAGTTCGCGACCATCGATTCCACGCTTGCGCTCATGTTTGCGCTCTTCATTAACGCCGCGATTTTAATCGTATCGGCCGCAACTTTTTATACGCGCGGCCGTAACGACATCGCTGAAATCCAGGACGCCTACAAGCTGCTCACCCCGATGCTTGGAGTGACCGGCGCGAGCACGCTTTTCGCGTTGGCACTTTTAGCGTCCGGGCAAAATTCCACTCTGACCGGCACCCTCGCGGGGCAAATCGTGATGGAAGGGTTTCTCAATATCCGGCTGCGACCATGGTTGCGTCGCCTCATCACGCGCGGCATCGCCATTGTGCCGGCGATTATTGTTACGAGCATCTCGGGGGAAAAAGGAACGACCAGTTTGCTCGTGCTCAGCCAGGTGATCCTGAGTTTGCAACTGAGCTTCGCCGTTTTCCCGCTGGTTATGTTTACGAGCAACAAACTGAAGATGGGCGAGTTCGCGAATGGGCCGGCCATCAAATACACCGCCTGGTTCGTCGCCATCGTTATTGCGTCGCTCAATGCCTGGCTTTTGCTGCAGACTTTTCGCGGTTGGTTCCAAAGCTGAAAACTTCCGATGTATAAAACCATTCTCGTCCCGGTTGAGAATCGCGAGACCGACCAAACCATCCTGCGGCACATCCGGCCGCTGGCCCGGCTAACGAATGCGAAACTGATGCTGGTGCACGTAGCTGACGGTTGGGCCGCGCGCAATTACGATCAGCTCAAATTGCAGGAGAGCGAAGAGATGCAGCACGATCGCGAATATCTCGCCGGCCTCGAGAAGGAACTTCAGGCCGAAGGTTTCGAGGTCACTTCATTTTTGGCCATGGGCGAGCCCGCCACCGAGATCATAAAAATCGCACGCAAGGAACCTGTCGATCTTATCGCCATGTCCACGCACGGGCATCGTTTGATTAGCGACATCCTCTTCGGCGCCACCGCCGATAAAGTCCGGCACGCGGTCGATATTCCGGTGTTGCTGCTCAAAGTGAAGAACTAGCTGAGCGTGGGGGAATGGAGTATTGGAGTAGGGGAGTAATGGTCAAGGGATCGGACGCCACGTTTACTCAGACTCCATTACTCCATTCCGCTTCTGTGAAGGTCTGCTTTCTCACTAACGAATATCCGCCGCATGTTTATGGCGGCGCCGGCGTGCACGTCGATTATCTCTCGCGCGAGCTCGCGAAGACGATCGATGTCGATGTTCGCTGCTTCGGCGATCAGCATCGCGAAGAAGGCAAGCTGAAGGTCACCGGATTCGATCTCGATCAAGACGCGTTCACTTGTCCGAAACCTTTGCGCTCCGTTTTCGGCGCGATCCGGCGCTGCACCGATTTCAATAGCACCAACATCGATGCCGACATCGTGCATTGCCACACTTGGTACAGTCACTTCGGCGGCATTCTCGCCAAGAAGAACTACGGCATCCCGCTCGTCATCACCGTGCATTCGCTCGAACCGTTGCGGCCGTGGAAACGCGAACAACTTGGCGGCGGTTACGACTTCTCGTTGTGGGTTGAGAAGACCGCGCTGGAAATGGCGGACGCGGTCATCGCTGTTTCGAATGAAACCAAGATCGACATCGAGCGTTTGTTCGATGTCGATCTTGCGCGCATTCACACGATTCACAACGGCATCGACCTCGATGAATATCACCGGGTTGATACGACGGCAGCATTGAAACATTTCGGCATCGATCCCAAAAAACCTTTTCTGCTTTTTGTCGGCCGCATCACGCGCCAGAAGGGAATCGTCCATCTCGTCCGCGCAATCGAGTTCATGGATCCGGATTTCCAGGTCGTGCTTTGCGCGGGCGCACCCGACACACCGGAGATCGGAAAAGAAATGAAGGACGCCGTAGCAAAGGCGACCGCGAAACGCGCGAATGTAATTTGGGTCGAAGAGATGGTCGACAAGTCAACGGTGATCGAGCTCTATTCGCAGGCAGCGGTATTTTGTTGTCCGTCGATCTACGAGCCGTTCGGGATCATTAATCTGGAAGCGATGGCATGCGAAACAGCGGTTGTCGCCACCGCGGTCGGCGGAATCAAGGAAGTGGTGGTCGACGGCGAAACCGGACTCCTCGTTCCACTCGAACAAATGACGGGAAGTCCTTTCGAGCCGATCGATCCCGAAAAATTCGCCCGTGATCTCGCGGCGCGCATCAATCAGCTAATGAAAGATCGACATCTCCGCGAAAAATTCGGTCGCGCCGGAAGAAAACGCGCGGAAGAGAAATTTAGCTGGTCATCGATAGCGAGAGAAACATGTTCGCTGTACCGATCCATTGGTATAGCTATTTGAAAGCAAGTATCAGGCATAAAAAGTGCTATAATTTCCATAATATAACACTTTATTTACGCCGTTCATCGATGCTTGCATTTGCCATCACCTGCTGCGCTTCACTTGCATTCTCAGTCGCATTGCGAGCTGATGATGACGAACAAGGCGGTGACATTGAGGGGACAGAGTTGCTGGACGTTGAAATGGCAATGACGCCGACGACAGCGGCTCCCGCAGGTTCGTCGATTGAACTTTCGCTCGAGACGGAAGATGACGACGGCGCAACTAGCGCGACACTTAAACTAGAGACGGTGCTGCTTCCAGCCGGCACTTATTCCGTGAGCGTGACGCTCAAATCCGACGGCAGCACGGTCGCGCTCGGCAGTTTTACCACGGATGGCGGCAGCGACGAGGAGGTGGAGTTTTGGACCAGCGAAGTAATCCCGTATCCGGCGAACTTTAATCCTTTAGATATCGCCACAGTTTCGGTGTCCGACGCCAGCAACGTCGTTCTTTTCACCGCTGACCTAACGAAAGTTTCCACCGTGGCCAGCGAGTCTCTAGGTGCAAGCATTACAGCGACCGCTGAAGCGACCGCGCCCACTGCCACTTGCACCGCCACGGCATCGGCCCACGCGCTCAGTGGTGTAGCCAGCGGGTCTCTCGTTTTTAGCGGGCACGGATTACCAGCACGGACGAAACTGATCGTCGCGATCAACGGTATTACCGCAAAAAAAGTGAGCACTGATAGCGCGGGCAACGCCAATGTCGGCCTGGTTCCAAAAGGAAAGCAGGCCACAATTGCACGCGGTGTTAGCATTTTTGGAATCAGATCCGTTCGTCTGAAAGATGCGTCGGGCAACGTTTTGTTGAACGCAAAGTTCTAAATACTGCGCAACTTTCGGGAACCGGGCGCGGCCACATCGTCGCGCCCGGTTTCATTTAAATCTTAATGCGAAGCGCCCGATTTGTTCGTTCGCAGGGGCCGCGCGCGCTATAATGCCGCGTGTTTGTCGATCGGATCAAAGTTTTTGCCCAGGCCGGAAGCGGTGGGCGCGGTGCCTCCAGTTTTCGGCGGGAGAAGTTTGTCCCGAAAGGTGGACCGGATGGCGGCGATGGCGGACGCGGCGGCGATGTGATTCTGCACGCCGATTCGCATGTCGATAATCTTTCCAATCTTTTCTACGAGCCGATCATTAAAGCGAAGAACGGCGGGCATGGGATGGGGAAGAAGATGCATGGTCGGGCGGCGGTGCCGAAGGTGGTGAAGGTTCCGATTGGAACAATCGTGTACGCGTTTCGAGAAGAGGACCCGGTCCCGAAAAACAAAACGCCGAATGCCGATGATGTGATTGTCGATCTTGCGGCGGAAGAACAGGAGTTTGTGCTTTGCCAGGGTGGGAAAGGCGGGAAGGGGAATGTGCACTTCAAGAATTCGCGCAACCGCGCCCCGCGCGAATACACCGACGGCGACGAAGGCGAGCTGGGACATTTTCTACTCGAGTTGCGAACGATGGCGGACGCGGGGCTCGTTGGTTATCCGAATGCGGGCAAGTCGACGTTGCTGCGCAAAGTTTCAGCAGCTCGTCCGAAAGTCGCTTCGTATCCATTCACTACGCTGCATCCGATTGTCGGCGTGGTGGAGTTCGGCGGATATAAGCGCGCGACGATTGCAGATATCCCGGGGTTGATCGAAGGCGCGCATCTGAACATCGGGCTTGGCCACGATTTTCTACGGCACATCACGCGAACGCGATTGCTATTGTTCGTTGTCGATGTTGCGGGAAGTGAAGGGCGATCGCCGGTGGAAGATCTGCAGCAATTGCGCAAAGAAATCGATCTTTACGATGCTCGGCTTTCGACGCGGCCGTGGTTTATCGTCGCGAACAAAATGGATTTGCCCGAAGCGGAGGAAAACCTGAAGGCGGTGCGCCAACGCTTTGGCAAGATCGACATCGTAACGGTGTCGGCGGCGAAGGACGAAGGGATCACCGAACTGAAGAAGAAATTAGGGCATTGGCTCGAGGAAAAATAAGGGCGCGGAATTTTTCGGAAAGTCTCTTGTCATCGCCATAAAACCGGGTTTTGTAGCTCGCGACGCAAGCGCGCCTTGTGTTGAGCGATCCGGCCTTTGCGGCGGACGCCGACTTCAGCTTTCGGGCCGCGGTTTTGCGACGCACCAACCGCATGCAGTCCTATTTTCCAGTTCGTTTGTCGTTGTCGATCTTGACCGCGCTTTGCGGTTTCTTGATCGCAACATCGACAATCGCCGCCGAGCCCGAGCACGCGACGGCAACGGAAGAACACGAAGCGATCCCGCTAAAACCGGCCATGATTTTTCACATCGGCAAATTCACGGTTACGAATTCGATGCTCGTGACGTGGATCGTGGCGGCCGGAATTATTTTCTTCGCGCAATCGGCCACGCGGAACATCAAACAGATTCCTACCGGCAAACAGAATTTCTGGGAGTTCCTGGTCGAAAGCCTGCATGATTTTCTCGAAAGCATCATCGGCCGTGAGCTCGTGCGGAAAACATTTTGGTTTTTCGCGACGATTTTCATCTTCATTCTGTTCACGAATTGGTTCGGATTAATTCCCGGCGTCGGCACGATCGGCTGGGGGCACTACCTGGCGAACGGAAATTTCCATGTCGCGCGTCCATTGCTCCGCGGCGGTAACGCCGACCTGAACATGACTTTCGCGATGTCGGCCGTGTTCTTCATTCTCTGGCTTTTCTGGGCGGTGCAGGCGAACGGCCCCGGCGGCGTTCTCCTTCACATCTTCGGTCCGAAGGGCGACAGCAAAGGGATCATGAAGATCGCCATGATCGGCATTTTCTTTCTTGTCGGGTTGCTCGAAATCGTGTCGATCTTGTTCCGGCCGATTTCGTTGAGCTTCCGATTATTCGGCAACATTTACGCCGGCGAAAACATGCTGGAAGCGATGTCGAATATTGTGCCGTCACTTTCCTGGCTGATCCCGATTCCGTTTTACTTCATGGAATTGCTCGTCGGCATCGTGCAGGCGCTGGTCTTCATGCTTTTAACGGCGGTCTTCACCTTGTTGATCGCGCAACACGAACCCGGACACGAAGAGGCTCATCACTAAAAACTTTCGGCGACTATGACCGTGGTTCCCGCGGAGGTCGCTGAGTCAACCAACCAAAAATAAAATAATATGATGTTACCAATACTGGCAGAAATCGCAGGAAGCATTCACGTGGGTTTGGCAGCGCTGGGCGCGGCCGTCGGCGTGGGATTGATCGGCATGGGCGCGGCGTCTGCGGTCGGTCGTAATCCTGGCGCGGCCACACCGATTCTGGTGCAGGCGATTCTCGCGATCGCGTTCACGGAAGCGATCGTGTTCTACGCGCTCTTCCTGGTGAAGTAGCCTAACTAACGCAAGATCGACATGTACCTCACGCTGCTGGCCGCGAATAGCATGGTCGACATGGCCAAGGAAACCGGCGAGACCTTCGGCTTCAATGTCTGGCTGTTCCTGTCGCAAGTGATCAGCTTTATCGCGGTCGCGTTGTTGCTGCGGCAATTCGCTTACAAGCCGATCCTGAAAGTTTTGCACGAACGGCAGGACCGGATCGCGGAGAGTTTGCGCAATGCGGACAAGATCAAGGAGCAGCTGGCGGACGCGGAGAAGCGGCACGCGGAGATTTTGACCAAGGCGAATGCGGAAGCGCAAAAGATGATCGACGACGCGCGGCAGAGCGCAGGCGTTGTAGCGGAGCGTAAACAACAGGAAGCGATCGCATCGGCCGAACAAATCCTGGCGAAAGCGCACGAAGCAAGCGCGCTCGAATACGAACGAACGATGGCGGCATTGAAACGCGAAGTCGGACGGCTGGTGGTCGATACGACTGCGAAAGTGACCGGCAAAGTGTTGAACGCGGACGATCAAAAACGTTTGCAGGAAGAAGCGGCGCGGCAGCTCGCCTAAGATCGACATCGCGCAAGATCGACAATGAAGATTAACAAGGAAATCCGGCAACTTTCGCGCGAACTGATGCGCGCCAGCCTAACGGATGGTCAGCTCGATCAAGGGAAGATCGGCTCGCTTGTGCAATCGCTCATCACGAACAAGCCGCGGAATTATTTGGCGGTCCTGGAAAATTACAAACGCCTGCTCCGTCTCGAACTGGAGAAGCGGCACGCCAAGATCGAGAGCGTGAGCGAGCTCACGCCCGACGTGACCGCGAAAATTGTACAGAATCTAATTCGACGCTACGGGAACGATCTCACCACGGAGTTCGCTGTGAATCCCGCGCTGCTGGGCGGAATGCGCGTGCGCGTCGGCAGCGATGTTTGGGACGGGACAGTCAAGAACCGACTCGAGCGTTTGGCTAACCAACTTTAAGAAATTGGGATGCTAACAGCGTCCCCTACAGCAAAAGAAAATCATGAGCAGCATACTTGAAGAGATCGAAACGAAAATCGCAGGCCTCAAAACCTCGACCACGAAGAGCAATGTCGGCGTCGTCCGCGAAACCGGTGACGGCGTCGCGCGCGTGGAAGGATTGAGCGACGTCATGCTGAACGAGATGATCGAATTCCCGCATGGCGTGTTCGGTCTGGCGTTGAACCTCGAAGAAACCGAGGTCGGCTGCATTTTGCTCGGCGACATGACCAAGATTGCCGAAGGCGACGAAGTGAAGACGACGGGCAAACTGCTGCAGGTGCCGGTCGGTAAGGCGTTGTTAGGCCGGGTGGTCAACACGCTCGGTCAGCCGCTCGATAACAAGGGGCCGATCAAGTCCGAATCGTTTTATCCAGTGGAGAAGATTGCGCCGGGCGTGATTCGGCGTCAGAGCGTGAGTCAGCCTGTGCAGACCGGCATCATGGCGATCGATACGATGATTCCAATCGGCCGCGGGCAACGAGAATTGATCATCGGCGACCGCGCGACGGGTAAGAGCACGATCGCGATTGATACGATCATCAGCCAGGCGCGTTTGAACAAGGCGGCAGAGGACCAGAAAGATTATCGACCGCTTTACTGCATTTACGTCGCGATCGGTCAGAAAAATTCGAACGTGGCCCGTGTGATGTCGATCTTGGAAAAAGAAGGCGCGATGCCTTACACGACCATCATCTCGGCGCCCGCTTCCGACTCAGCGACCAATCAATATCTGGCGCCGTTCGCCGGTGCGGCCATGGGCGAGTGGTTCATGGATAACGGAATGGACGCGCTCATTATCTATGACGATTTGTCGAAGCACGCGGTCGCGTATCGCCAAGTGTCGTTAGTCTTGAAGCGTCCGTCGGGACGCGAAGCGTATCCCGGCGATGTCTTTTATCTGCATTCGCGGTTGCTCGAACGGAGCGCGCGGGTGTCGGAAGAATTTGGCGGCGGATCGCTGACGGCGTTGCCGATCATCGAAACGCAAGCCGGCGACGTGTCGGCCTACATTCCGACGAACGTGATCTCGATTACCGACGGTCAGATTTATCTGGAGACAGATTTGTTTTATCAAGGTGTGCGTCCCGCGATTTCGGTCGGTCTTTCGGTGAGCCGAGTCGGTTCGGCCGCGCAGATCAAAGGCATCAAACAGGTCGCCGGCAAAGTGAAGCTGGATCTCGCGCAGTTTCGCGAGCTGGCGGCATTCGCGCAATTCGGTTCGGACCTGGACACGGCGACGAAAGCGAAACTCGATCGCGGCCAGCGCATCGTCGAGTTGTTCAAGCAGAAGCAATACAACCCGATCCCGGTCGAAGAACAGGTCGCGGTGATGTGGTCGATGCAAAATGGCTATCTCGATGCGATCCCAGTCGAACGCGTGAAGGAATTTCAGCTGAAGCTGCAGGATTATTTGCAGACGCGGAAAGAAGGATTGCTCGCGGCCATTCGCGATAAGAAACAAATCGACGAAGACATCGAGCCGCAATTAAAGAGCGCGCTCGAAGATTTCAAAACGACCTGGCAATGATAATGCCGATTACGCGCAAGATCGACAAGGTGGACCGCGCGATTCATTTGATTCGCGGACAGCGGGTCATGCTCGATTCGGATTTGGCTGCCATCTACGGTGTGACGACCAAGCGCCTGAATGAACAGCTGAGACGAAACCGTAAAAGATTTCCGATTGACTTCGCCTTTCAGCTTAAGCGACAGGAGTTTACAAACTTGAAGTCGCAATTTGCGACTTCAAGTTTGCATGGCGGAAAGCGGAAACTGCCTTGGGTTTTTACCGAGCACGGGGCGATCATGCTGGCTGCGATCCTGAATAGCGACGTCGCGGTTCAAGCGAGCGTCCGCGTAGTGCGGGCGTTTGTTCGATTGCGCGAAATGGTGGCAGCAAACGCGGGCCTCGCCGCGAAACTGGCTGAGCTTGAGCATCGTTTCGACTCGCACGACGAAGCGATTGTCGATCTTTTCGCTGCGCTCAAGCGGTTGTTGGAACCTCCGACGAAATCAAAACGCGCGATCGGCTTTCATGTGCGCGAACGCGCGGCGCGCTATCGCACAAAGAAAAGATTTTAAACATGGCGAATACCCAGGACATCCGGCGCCGGATCAAATCGATCCGCAACACCGCGCAGATCACGAAGGCGATGCAGATGGTGGCGGCTTCGAAGATGCGCCGCGCCCAACAACATGCGCTCGCGGGCCGTCCGTATTCCGGATTGATGAACAAGGTTTTGGTGTCGCTCCAGAAGCGGACCGATCCGAAATTGCATCCGCTGTTGCAAATTCGTCCGCTGAAGAAGGAGCTCGTCGTCGTTATCAGCTCGGATAAAGGCCTGGCCGGCGCGTTGAACACGAATTTGCTGCGCGAGGCGGGGCAATTCGATACCGCGCAGACGGACTATCTCGTTTCTGGCCGGAAAGCGCGCCAGTTCGTGGCGCGGACGAAGCGCAACATGCTGGCCGATTTTGAATTGAAGGACGCGCCGACGTTTGTGGAAACGAAACCGATTGCATCATTCGCGATCGAGAAGTTCTTGAGCGGGGAAGTCGATAAGGTTTCGGTGCTTTACAGCCACTTCGTCAACACGATCAATCAACAGCCGACGTTGCGAACGTTGCTGCCGATCAGCCCTTTCGATTTGCCCCAGGCGCAAGGCGATGGGTCGGCTCAAGAGAGCGTCGATCCAATGATCGAATACACCTTCGAGCCGACGCCGGAGCGAGTGCTCGACGTGATTCTTCCGTACTACGTGCAGTATCAGGTTTTCCAAATGGTCCTCGATGCGCGCGCGTCGGAGCACAGCGCGCGCATGGTGGCGATGAAGAACGCGACCGACAACGCGAAGGAATTCATCAAGGATCTCACTCTCGAATACAACAAGATGCGCCAGGCCAGCATCACGACCGAGTTGCTCGAAATCGCGACTGCGCAAATGGCGCTCGGCTCCTAGCAAGATCGACATCTACTCTTATGAATAAAGGAAACATCGTTCAGGTAATCGGGCCGGTCGTCGACGTGGAATTTCCGCGCGGCAATGGCGGACTTCCCGGAATTTATAACGCACTCGAGATCGAGTACGAAGTGAATGGCAACCCGACCAAGCTCACCCTCGAAGTGCAACAGCACCTCGGCGAAAACTGGGTCCGCTCCATCGCGATGTCGTCCACGGAAGGTTTGAAGCGCGGCATGAGCGTGAGCGACACGGGCGGTCCAATCAGCGTTCCAGTAGGCGAAGGCGTTCTCGGGCGTTTGTTCAATGTCACCGGTGATCCGGTCGATAATCTGGGTCCGGTCAAACACACCAAGCGTTATCCGATTCATCGCAAGGCGCCCGATTTGATGGAGCAGGACACATCGGCCTCGATTCTCGAAACCGGAATTAAAGTCATCGATTTGGTATGCCCGTTTTCCAAAGGCGGCAAGGTCGGCGCGTTCGGCGGCGCCGGCGTGGGCAAGACCGTCATCATTCAGGAGCTCATCAATAACATTGCGATGAAACACGGCGGATTTTCCGTGTTCGCCGGGGTGGGCGAGCGCAGCCGGGAAGGCAACGATCTCTACCGCGAAATGAGCGAAGCGGGCGTCATCGATTTGAAAGACATCAGCAAGTCGAAGGTCGCGCTCGTTTACGGGCAGATGAACGAACCGCCCGGGGCGCGTTTGCGGGTCGCGTTGTCGGCGCTGGCCATGACGGAATATTTTCGCGACGAGCGCAATCAGGACGTGCTGCTCTTCATCGACAATATTTTCCGCTTCTCACAAGCGGGATCGGAAGTATCGGCGTTGTTAGGCCGAACGCCGAGCGCGGTCGGTTATCAACCGACGCTCTCCGCGGAGATGGGCGATTTGCAGGAGCGCATTACATCGACCACGAAGGGATCGATCACGTCCTTCCAAGCGGTTTACGTTCCGGCAGACGATCTAACTGATCCGGCGCCGGCGAACACCTTTGCGCATTTGGATTCGACCATCGTGCTAGAGCGTTCCATCGCCGAGCTCGGGATTTATCCGGCGGTCGATCCGTTGGCTTCGACATCGAAATCGCTCGCACCGGAAATCGTCGGCGAAGAGCATTATCAGGTCGCGCGCGGCGTGCAGAAAGTGTTGCAGCGCTATCGCGATCTCCAGGACATCATCGCCATTCTCGGAATGGATGAGCTGAGTCCGGAGGATAAGCTTTCCGTTTTACGCGCGCGCAAGATTCAACGTTTCCTGAGCCAGCCATTCCACGTCGCCGAAATTTTCACCGGCTCGAAAGGTCAATACGTAACCATCGCGGACACCGTGCGGGGATTTAAAGAGATCCTCGATGGCAAACATGATGATGTTCCGGAATCGAACTTCTACATGAAGGGCGGCATCGAGATGATTTCGGAATAATTTTCGATTTTCGAATTGCGATTGCATAAATGAACGAAGCGGAACTCAAGCAACGAACGAAGAAATTTGCATTGCGAATTCTGGACTTGGCCGATTCGCTTCCGCAGAACCGCAGTGGTAATGTCATCGCCGGACAGATTGTTAGGAGCGGTACATCGGTAGCGGCGAACTACCGCGCCCTCTGCCGCGCAAAATCGCGAGCCGATTTCATCAACAAGACCAGCATTGTAGAAGAGGAAGCCGATGAGAGTTGTTTTTGGCTTGAATTGCTCATAGAGCGTCAACTGCTGAGCGCTAAGCGCGTTCAACCGTTATTGAAAGAGGCGAACGAACTTACCGCGATTTTCGTGGCCAGCCGGAAGACGGCATCCTTGCGCCAGAAGCCAATCGAAACTCGAAAATGGAAACTCGAAAATCTATGACGCTCCGACTCGAGATTACCACGCCGGAAACGAAAGCGTATTCGGAAGATGTCGATTATGTCCTCTTGCCTGGAGCGGAAGGCGAACTCGGCGTTTTTCCAAATCACGTTCCACTTTTGACGACATTGCAGCCGGGTGAACTGCGGGTGCGAAAAGATGGTCGCGAGACGGCGCTCGCTGTCGGGGAAGGCTTCGTTGAAATTCGAGGCGACTCCGTGTCCGTGTTAACCGACATGGCGCTTGGCTCCGAACAGATCGATGAAGCGGCCGCAGAGAAAGCGATCGCCAGCGCGAAGGCGGCGATGAAAGAAGATCACGGCGCCGAAGAAGTCGCGGCCATTCAGGCGTCGCTGCAAAAGGCTTTGGCTCAGTTGCACGTGAAGCGACGCCGTCATCCGTAAGATCGAGTCCGAGCCGGACTGGCATAAATTGCAAACGAACCCACCGGAGATTCTCGGAGTCATCGCCGGCAACGGTGTTTATCCGCGGCTGCTGGCTGAGTCCGCGCGCAAGGCCGGCGTAAAGAGAATCGTCGCGGCCGCTTTCACGAACGAAACGGATCCGGCGCTGGCGCAATATGTCGATCTTGTGGAATGGCTGCGGGTGGGGCAGTTAGGCAAACTGCTCGGCGTTTTCCGCGAACATCATGTTCATCATGCGATGATGGCGGGCCAAATCGCGCCGAAGAATCTCTTCGATCTTCGACCGGATTGGAAAGCGCTCTTGGTGCTCGCGAAATTAAAGCAGCGGAATGCCGAAACCATCTTTGCCGCCATCGCCGATGAACTGCGCAAGATCGACATCGAACTTTTACCGGCTACGAGCTTTCTCGAAAACTATCTGGCGCCGGCTGGATTGATCGCTGGGCCGAAGTTGTCGCATCGGCAGGAAGAAGATGTCGACCTTGGCTGGAAGATGGCGAAGGAAATCGCGCGGCTCGACATTGGACAAACCGTGATTGTGAAGAACGGAACGGTGCTCGCGGTGGAAGGATTCGACGGCACAAACGATACGATCGAGCGCGGCGGAAAGCTCGCGCGCAAAGGCGCGGTCATGATCAAAGTGGCGAAGCCGAATCAAGATATGCGCTTTGATGTGCCGGTGATCGGGGTGGAAACGATCCGCATCGCGAGTGAAGCGAACGTGAAAGTGATCGCCGTCGAAGCGGGGAAAACTTTGCTGCTCGAACGAGATGCGATTGTCGATCTTGCGGAGCGTTCGAAGATTTCGGTGGTCGCTCGCTAGTTGCAATCGGCCATCGCCATTTTAGAATCGGCAATCAATCGGGGTCTTAGCTCAGTTGGTAGAGCGCCTCAATGGCATTGAGGAGGTCAGGGGTTCGATTCCCCTAGGCTCCACTTTCAACCGCTTTTCCTTTGAAGATGCGGAACAGGAAAAAGAGCGAAGGGAATAAGATAATCGTGCCCGCAACCAGCGCGTAGATCAGCAGTCGAAGCGTGATCGCGGGCGCGGCAGCATTATAGATGGTGATGTCCGGCGTGATCAGCCGGGGAAATTGCGACAGACTCCAGCCGCCAAGAATTAAGGTCACTTCTCCGATCGCGGCGATACGGGCGAGAGCAAATCGGCGCAGCCAGAGACTGGCGAGCGCTGCGATGGCGAAGCAGAGGGTTGCGCCGATGAGGAATGGCGCCCACCACTGGGTCAGTCCTTGATACATTGCCGGCGCACCTTGTTTCGAGGTTAGGAAAACGACGAATGCGATCGGTGCGAGAACGGAACCGGACCAAAGCGCGCGCAAGCGAAACTCTTTTCGCACGTCGGGATCGGCGCTGGGATCGGCCGTCAGATAGGTGGCCGCGAGAAAGGCGAAGAGGGCGAGGGCGAAAAAGCCGCAGGCGATGGCGAATGGAGTGAGCCAGCCGGCGAAGAAGCCGGTCGTGAGCCGACCATCGATGATGCGAATCTGACCAGTGCTCAGCGCGCCGAGAGTCAGGCCTTGGATAAAAGGAGTGAAAAAGCTGGCCGCTCCGAACAACGTGCTCCAGCGGCTCTGTATCTTTTCCGATTTGACGTCGTACTTTCGAAAAATGAAGGCCGCGCCACGCAGGACGATTCCGAATAACATCAGCGTCATCGGAATATTTAGCGCCGTCGTTAGGCCAGAAAAGCCGCGCGGGAAACCGGTAAACAAAATAACGATGACGAGGATGAGCCAGACATGATCCGCTTCCCAGATCGGACCGATGGCCTTGGCGATGGCGTTTCTTTGCGCAGACGCGCGCGGCCCAGTTGCGAGCAAATCCCACATGCCTCCGCCGAAGTCTGCCCCGCCGGTGACGGCGTAAAAGATCAGCGCCACGCACATGAAACCGGCGACGATGAGTTCAAGCATCGGTCGTGACAAGTTGCTCGGCCGGCTTTTCGGTGATCATGAATTGACGCCGCAGAAGGTAGAACACAACGAACGCGAGAAATATGTAGAGAATGGTGAAGGCGAAGAAAGGGATCGCGATCTTGCCGATGGGCGTGACCGCTTCTTCAGTCCGCATGACGCCGTAAATGATCCAAGGTTGACGTCCGACTTCGGTCACCACCCAGCCGGCTTCGATCGCGAGAAATCCAAGAGGTCCCGCTGCGACGAGTGCGCGAAGCAACCATTTGCCATCTGGAACGCCGCGACATTTCCACGCGGACCAACCTGCTAAGATCGACAAGATGAGTAACGCCGTTCCTGCGCCAACCATGAGATCAAATGCCCAATGAACCACCCGCACGTTAGGCCAATCGCGCCGCGGGAATTCTTCTAATCCGATGACCTTCGCATGGGGATCGTGAGTACTAAGAAGACTTAGCCCGCGCGGAATGGTCAGCGCGTAAGGATTCGTTTGAGATTCGCTGTCAGGAATTCCGCCGAGCCGTAAGGGTGCGCCGGTTTGCGTTTTGTAATTGGCCTCCATGGCTGCGAGTTTAGCTGGCTGAAGTTTTGCGACAGAGCGAGCGCTGAAGTCGCCGCTGATGATTTGCAAGGGCGCACTGATGCAGCCGAGCGCGAGCGCGATGCCGAGTGCGCTGCGATGAAAGGAGTTTTGGCGATCGCGCAAAACGAAAAAGGCGTGAATCGCCGCAACCGCAAAACCAGTCGCAACAAACGCGGCCAGAGTCATGTGCAGGACTTCATGAAAGCTGGCCGGATTCAACATCGCGGCGATGGGATCGATGTCGGTGATCTTGCCGTCGACCACTTTGAAACCGGCGGGCGCATTCATCCACGCATTCGCCGTGACAACGAAAATGCCGGAAAGCGTCCCGCTGATCGCGACAATCACTCCGCAAAGCCAGTGGACGAATGGCGAGAGGCGATTCCAGCCCGCCAAATAAAAACCGAGAAAAATCGCCTCCGTAAAGAACGCGAAACCCTCAAGAGAAAATGGCATGCCGATGATGGCGCCCGCTTTCTCCATGAAACCGGGCCAGAGCAAACCGAGCTCGAAGGCGAGAACTGTTCCCGACACCGCGCCGACGGCAAAAAGAATAGCCGCGCCGCGCGACCAGCGTTTGCTCAACTCCAAAAATACCGGCCGACGCGTGCGAAGATAAATTCCTTCGGAAATGGCCATCAACACCGGCAAGCCGATGCCGAGCGCGGCGAAGATAATATGAAACCCGAGCGACATGCCCATCTGCGAACGAGCGAAGAAAAAGTCATTCACTTCGCGCGTTCCGCGACAGGGCCGCTCTTCTTTCGCAACAGAACCAACGAGACAGCGAGGGCTACAATCAAAAGTGTTAGCACCACGAGCTCCGCGATGAAATGCTGAAATACTTCATTCGATGCTTTTGAACTTGCGCCATTTCGGTTGTCAAAAGCAGGACGCGCCGGATCGCAGCGATCAAGCCAATGAGAAGAAACGGCTCCGGCACCAGCCCATGCTCCCGGAATGAAACCTGGACCGTGTAAAGAAGCTCGATAACCAACAGAATTAACAAACCGCGATCCAGCAGCGCGACGACGTTCGTCGTTAACGAGCCGGCGATTAAATTTTCGGCAAAGCCCATCAGACCGCTCACTAGCAAAGCGATAGCGATGCCAGCCAAAAGCAGGCCGAGGCCAAGGTAAACGATGTCCTCTACCACGGTGAAGCCACGAGCAATCCATTCCCGTTTCGGCTGTTCTTTTGTCATAGTCTTTTTCTGGTACGAGCCGAGTCTATCTGGGACGCGCAGAAATCTCGATCTCAATTGTGCACGAGCCTAACCGGAAGTTAATCGCCGCTCCGCCGGGTAGGAAAATACTTCCGGAATTTCGCCATCCTTGATCGTCCGCTGCATATCGCGCCAGAAATCGGCGCGAAACAAATCGGCGTGATGTTCGAGCAGCGCGACGCGCGCCGGCTCGGGGAAAGTGAGGAATTGCAGGAATTCCTCAGGGAAGATGTCATTCTCGCGCACGGAAAACCACGGCTCGGCCGCCATTTCTTGTTCTGGTGTCGTCGGCTGCGGCATATCGCGGAAATTGCAATCGGTCAAGAAGCAGAGCTCATCGTAATCGTAGAAAACGACGCGCCGGTGCCGGGTAACGCCGAAATTTTTCGTTAGCAAATCGCCGGGGAAAATATTTGAGGCGGCGAGGTCCTTGATCGATTGCCCGTAATCGCGACCGGCCGCAGCGGCGGCATCGGAATCAATTTCCTTGAAAAACAAATTCAGCGGCCGAAGTCTCCGCTCGACGTAAGCGCGCGCGATGACGACGTCGTCGCCGTCGATGTTTACAATCGAAGCGGCGTCGCGCAGAAGTTCGTCGAGCAGTGACGGCTCGAACCGTTCGCGCGCGATGCGCAGATGCTCGAACTCGTGCGCCTCGACCAGACGGCCGGCGCGATCATGCTCGAAAACCAATCGATACCGGCGCGTCACTTCCGCGCGCGTGCTTTCCTTCGGAAAATCGAATCGGTCTTTGATCAGTTTAAAAACGACGTCGTAACTCGGCAGGGTGAAAACCGTCATCACCATTCCGGGCGTACCCTCTGCCACGACGAAGCAGTCGCGCGACGTGCGCAAATGCGCGAGGAAATCGCGGTAGAATTCGGTTTTGCCGTGGCGATGAAAACCGATGGCATTGTAAAGATCGATCAGACGCTTGCGCGGCATCAATTGCCGCAGATAACGCACCAGCTGGTAGGGACATTCGACTTCGACACGAAAGTAGGAACGGGTGAAGGAAAATAAAATCGCAAGATCGACATCTCCATGAAGAACGGCGTCGAGCGTGATGCCGCGCTCGTTTTCGTGACGAAGAGCGAGCGCGATCGGCAAGGGCGATTGGTCGTCCAGGAAAATGCGTCCGACCAGATATGCGCCGCGCCCGCGGTAGAAGACGCTCGGGATAATTTCCAATCTCGCCCGCGTGTTTGCATGATTACGGAGAGAGGTCTGCTCAATTCGCTCCGCAACCAACTGCACCGAGTTGCGCAAGTCGCTCCAATAATTCTCGGCAAACGATTCGGTCAGCGCGGCGAAAAGTAAATCGGGCACGTTGTTGTCACGATAGGTTCGGCTCACTTCGATCGGCGCGCTCGCGGGCGGCGCATCGAAATCGGTATCGACAAATTCGATGGTTTGATCGACCCCCGCCGTGGCAAAGACGCGTCGCGTTAACGAATTGAAGAATGTCTCCGCGATTTCCCACGCCGGCGAATGCGCGATGAGCGAGGAGTAAACCGCTTTGGTTGCCGCCCAGATACTCCGATCTTCCGAACGCGCGCCCATTAGTTGTCTGACGTTGCGCGTCAATTCATCGAGCGCATGATTATATAAATGGAGGCGCTCGGCCGCGTCGCTGAAGCTGGCCGCCCAATCGCGGGCCAGAAAGCGATCGCGCGCGCGGCGCGTAATCGCGTCGAAGCGCGTTTGGTGATCGTCGCAGGCACGCTGCGCAGTTTCCGCGCAAAGCGCGGCGAGGCGGCTGTCAGTCAGCGAGCTGGGATCAGAAGCAACGAGCTCAGCCGTCGTTGTCGATCTTGCGCTCAACCGAACTGTTCCGCCTCGGTCGAGCCGCCTAACGCCGTGGTTGAAGATTCGCCGCCGGCGATAATTTGCGCGACCGCGTCGAAGTAACCGGTGCCGACTTCGCGTTGATGTTTCGTCGCGGTGTAACCGTCGGCCTCCGCCGCGAATTCCTCTTCCTGCAATTCCGAATACGCTGCCATCCCGCGATCGCGATAACCGCGCGCGAGCCGGAACATCCCATAGTTGAGCGCATGAAATCCGGCCAGGGTAACGAATTGAAATTTGTAACCCATCGCGCCCAGCTCGCGCTGAAATTTCGCGATCGTACTGCCGTCGAGTTTCTTTTTCCAGTTAAACGACGGCGAACAATTATAAGCGAGCAGCCTGTCCGGAAATTTAGCCTTCACCCTTTCGGCAAATCGTTTTGCTTCATCGAGGTTCGGCTCGCTCGTCTCGCACCAGATCATGTCGGCAAACGGCGCGTAACTCAGCGCGCGCGCGATCGCTTGATCCAGTCCCGCGCGCACGCGAAAAAAACCTTCCGGCGTTCGTTCGCCGGTGAGAAATTCGCGATCGCGCTCATCCACGTCATTGGTCAAAAGCGCGGCGCCGTTCGCGTCGGTGCGCGCGATGATGATCGTCGGCACATCGCAAACATCAGCCGCCAGTCGCGCGGCGATGAGATGCGAAATCGCGGCCCGCGTCGGCACCAACACTTTGCCGCCCATGTGCCCGCACTTTTTTTCGCTCGCGAGCTGATCTTCGAAATGCACAGCCGCTGCGCCGGCTTCGATCATCGCTTTGGTTAATTCGAAAACGTTGAGCGGCCCGCCGAAGCCCGCCTCCGCATCCGCGACGATGGGCGCGAACCAGTCGATGTCGATCTTGCCCTCGGCGTGCGCGATCTGATCGGCGCGCTGCAACGCCTGATTGATTCGTTTCACCACTGCCGGCACGCTGTTCGCCGGATATAAACTTTGGTCCGGATACATTTGGCCGGCGAGATTCGCGTCCGCCGCGACTTGCCATCCGCTCAGGTAAACCGCTTTCAATCCGGCTTTCACCTGCTGCACCGCTTGATTGCCGGTGAGCGCACCGAGCGCCGCGACGTAATCTTCCGTCTGCAACAAATTCCAAAGCTTTTCCGCGCCGAGGCGCGCAAGCGTGTGCTCGATGATCACGCTGCCACGCAACCGTTCGACATCCGCTTGGGTGTAAGTCCGCTCGATGCCGCGCCAGCGTGAATCGTTAGTCGAGTTTTTCATAACCGGGTAATGTCAGAAATTCCGCGAACTCATCGTCCGTCGTGATTTTATCGAATAGCTCCCGCGCGGTTTCGAATTTGCCCTGGCCGAAGCGTTGCGCGCCGAGTGTAGTTTTAATCTTCTCGAGTTCTTCATCCAGCGTGCCGCGAAATAATTCCTTCGTCACTTTGCGGCCGTCGCTCAGCCGTCCGTCCGGATGCCGAATCCATTGCCAGACTTGCGCGCGAGAAATTTCCGCGGTCGCCGCGTCTTCCATCAAATTGAATATCGGCACCGCGCCGCTCCCGCGCAGCCACGCTTCGAGATATTGCACGCCGACGCTGACATTCGTGCGTAAACCTTGCTCAGTGATTGGCTCGCTCGGCCCGAAATCAAGAAGGTCCTTCGCCGCAAGATCGACATCGTCACGCTGGCGGTCGATCTGGTTAGGCTGCGGCATGAGCGCGTTGAACGCATCGAGCCCGAGCTTCACCATCCCGGGATGCGCAACCCAGGTGCCGTCGTGGCCGTCGCGCGCTTCGCGTTCCTTGTCCGCGCGGACCTTGGCAAACGCTTCCTCGTTCGCTTTCGGATCATTCTTCACCGGAATCTGCGCGGCCATTCCGCCCATCGCAAAAATCTTGCGCCGATGACAGGTCTTAATGCAGAGCAGCGAATACGAGCGCATGAAGTGCGTCGTCATGGTGATGAGCGCGCGGTCGGCCAAAAGGAAATCAGCTTTGTTGCGAAATCTTTTGATGCAGGAGAAAATATAATCCCAGCGGCCGCAGTTCAGACCGGCGGAATGGTCGCGCAGCTCGTAGAGAATTTCATCCATCTCGAACGCCGCCGGAATTGTCTCGATCAAGACCGTGCCGCGGATGGTCCCGTGCGGAATGCCGATCTCTTCCTGCGCGAGCTTAAAGACATCATTCCAAATACGCGCCTCGAGATGACTCTCCATTTTCGGTAAATAAAAATACGGCCCGCTGCCGCGCCCGATCAGTTCCTTCGCGTTATGAAAAAAGAACAATCCGAAATCGAAGAGCGCTCCGGCGACAGGCTCGCCATCGACGAGCATATGTTTCTCGACTAAATGCCAGCCGCGCGGTCGCGGCATCAGAACGGCGACCTGCTCATTGAGCTTGTATTCTTTGCCTTCGGGGCTGGTGAAATTGATCGTGCGCCGAATCGCGTCCCGCAGATTGATCTGGCCTTCGACCATGTTTGCCCACATTGGCGCGTTGGCGTCCTCGAAGTCGGCCATGAAAATCTTCGCGCCGGAGTTGAGTGCGTTGATGACCATCTTGCGGTCGGTCGGTCCGGTGATTTCCACCCGGCGATCTATGATGTCGGCCGGAATCGTCGCGCACGTCCAGTCGCCGTCCCGGATGTGTTTAGTGTCCGGCAAAAAATCGAGTGTCTCGCCGCGATCAAGCGCTGCTTGTCGATCTTGCCGGCGCTTCAGGCATTCCGCGCGGCGCCGGTTGAATTGGCGATGAAGTTTTGCGACGAACGCGAGCGCATCAGGCGTTAAAATTTCGCTGTACGCAGGCGTGACCTTACCGACAATCGCGACGCCACAGGGAACTTGGTGGAGTGATGATTGAACCATGGTCGCGCGTTCGTCGCCCGAAATTTGCATCGAGCTGTGAAAGATAGACAAGGGTTTCAATTGGCGCACGCAATCATTCGTTTTGCCGCGCTTGGCTTTTCGACCTCGACAAAAGGAATGATGGTCAGGAAGGTGATTTTCCGCTATTTGTCCCAGACCGCTTAAGTTTAGGACGCTAAGGAATGGAAAAATCTCGGAACCAGGAAATTCAAGGACGCCTCGCTCGGATCGAGGAGCTGATCCAAGCCGTCGATAAGATCGACAATGACAAAGTGCGGACACAGGCGCGCGAGCTAGTGGAGGCATTGCTCGAAATGCAGGGCGCGGGATTGGAGCGGCTGATGGAAATTATCTACGACTCCGGGCCTACCGGCCAGGCGATGATCGATGATCTCGGACACGACGAACTGGTTTCCAGTTTGCTGCTCGTGCATGGATTGCATCCGCTCGATCTCGAATCTCGCGTGCGCGGCGCGATCGAGAAAGTGGGGCCGCGGCTGGCGCAGCACGGTGGCAGCGTGGAGTTTCTGAGCGTGTCGCGCGAAGGCGCACTCAAGCTCCGGCTGGCGGGAAATTGCCATGGCTGTCCCTCTTCCATTTTGACCCTGAAATTTTCGATCGAGGAAGCCATCTACGCGGCCGCGCCCGATATTACTTCACTGGAAGTGGAAGGCGCGACACCCTTGGACCCGCCTCCGAGCGCCGAGGGTGCGAATGGCGCCGCGCCGGTCGCGCCACAATTTACCGAATGCCCCGCCACCTAAGCGCAGGGCGCAAAGCAAAAAAAAGAAGGAAACAAAATGACCAATGAACAAAAAGATCGCAGCGAACGGACCCATAAGGCGGAACCGAATCACGTCCCAGGCACCAACAAGGGTGAAGAGCAGGCCCTAACGAGTAAAGAAGTCGGCCGCGAAAATGGCCGGAAAAATTATCAGGACGCGCGGGATTCGACTGGGATCAACGCGGCGCAACGGCAGCCGATTCATCCGGCGATGCCGAATATTCCGCCGGCCTAGAAGGTCTGTGGCATCTTCGTCCTTCGCCGCACTCCGACGATTA